>JAPPGX010000079.1 GCA_028877265.1 Acidobacteriota bacterium | reverse complement strand
AAAATTCCTCACTGCTGCCTCCCGTAGGAGTCTGGACCGTGTCTCAGTTCCAGTGTGACCGTCCGCCCTCTCAGGCCGGCTACCAATCGGAGCCTTGGTGAGCCATTACCTCACCAACAAGCTAATTGGCCGCGGGCTCCTCTCCAGGCGCCAGGCCCCGAAGGGTCCCCAGCTTTGGTAGCCGATCTTGTGATCGGCCACGTTATGCGGAATTAGCTCAAGTTTCCCTGAGTTATTCCCCACCCGGAGGCAGATTACCCACGTGTTACTCACCCGTTCGCCGCTCTACTAGGGAACCGAAGTCCCCGTTCGCGCTCGACTTGCATGTGTTAGGCACGCCGCCAGCGTTGATTCTGAGCCAGGATCAAACTCTCCAGTTGGAAATCCGGAGTCTCCGAAGAGATCCCGGAAAGTGATCCACACCGGCGCCGGACGCCGTGGGACGAATCCCACGGATCACGGCGGTGCGTCCCGAAGGACGCGGGGCCGGTGTTATTGAGTTCGACCTGTCTGTTCGAAAAAGATTTGAGTTTGCTCGCTTGACTGAGCTCGCTCTGCCTTGTTGAAAGTGAACCGGAATGCCCCGCAGGGCGAAGCGGGCAGTTTACACCCGCACGGGTGTCAAGGCAATGCTGAGAATCTGAGGTCCCGGGCCGGAGGTCCGTGTTGCCGGGGGATTCCCTGGCCCCGCCACCCCGTCGGCGCGCCGGCTAGGGGGCCGGTACGACCCGGAGGAACCGCCGCTTTCCGACCTTCAGCACCGCCCCGTCCGCCGGTGCCGCGACCGCTATGTCCCGGAGTACCCGTTCACCATCCAGCGAAACGGCGCCCTGGCTCAGTAGCCGCCGGCCCTCGCCTCTGGATCCCGCGAGGCCGGAGGAGGTGAGCAGATCCAGCATCCGTATCGGGGATGAAGCGGTGAACGAAGGCATTTCGTCCGGCACCGTCCCCCTGGCGAAGACGGATTCGAATTGGTCGCGCGCCGCCGCCGCGTCCCTCGGGGAGTGGAAGTCGGAAACGATCTGGACGGCGAGATCCTGCTTGACGCGCTTCGGGTGGAGCGTTCCGTCGCCCACCCCGGCGCGGAGGGCCGCAATCTCAGCTGGTGTCCGGTCCGTCAGGAGCTCGTAGTAGCGATAGGTCAACTCGTCGCTGATGGACATGAGCTTGCCGTACATCTCTTCCGGCGGTTCGGTGACGCCCACCGCGTTGCCGAGGCTCTTCGACATCTTCTCGATCCCGTTCAGCCCTTCCAGCAGCGGCATGGTCAGCGCCACCTGCGGATCGAGTCCGTACTCCCGCATGATGTGGCGGCCGACCAGCAGGTTGAAGAGCTGATCGGTCCCACCCAGCTCGAAGTCGGCCTTCATCGCCACCGAGTCGTAGGCCTGCGCCAGCGGGTAGAGGAACTCGTGGATCGAGATCGGTTGCTCTCCGCGAAAACGCCGGTGGAAATCATCCCGCTCCAGCATGCGCGCCACGGTGTAGCGGGAGGCGAGCCGGACGAGGCCCTCCGCCCCCAGCCCCGAAAGCCACTCGCTGTTGAAGGCAACGACGGTCTTTTCGGGATCGAGGATCTTGAAGACCTGCTCCTTGTAGGTCTCCGCGTTCTGCCGGATCTGGTCCTCCGTCAGTTGCGGGCGGGTCTTCGAGCGTCCGCTCGGGTCGCCGATCATGCCCGTGAAGTCCCCGATCACGAACCACACCTCGTGGTCGAAGTCCTGGAAGTGCTTCATCTTCCGCATCACGACGGTGTGGCCGAGATGCAGATCCGGCGCGGAGGGATCGAACCCCACCTTGACCCGCAGGGGCTCTCCCGAAGCGACGGACCGCTCGACCTTGGCGCGGAGTTCCGCGCGCGGCTCGATGCGGTCCGCACCCTTCTCGAGGAGCGCGATCTGCTCGGCGGCCGAAGCCTTACTGGGCATAGGTCGGCTTTCGCTCGGCCTCCGAGTGGATCTCGGCGGCGGCCCGCTCCGCCGCCTCGGAGAGCAGGATCCGGCGTCCCTGGCGCCGGATGCCGCCGTCGAGGAGCAGCCCGATGGCCCGCGGATAGATCTGATGCTCGAGGGTGAGGATACGCTGCGTGAGCGTCTCGTGCGTGTCCTCGTCGTGCACCCGGATCGCCGCCTGGAGCAGGACCGGACCCGTGTCGAGGGTCTCGTCGGCGAAGTGCACCGTGCAGCCGGCGATCCTCACTCCGTAGTCGAGCGCCTGGCAGGGGGCGTCCAGCCCCTTGAAGGCGGGGAGCAGGGAAGGATGGATGTTGAGCACCCGGTCCGGGAAGGCGTTCAGCAGCACCGGTGAGACGATGCGCATGAAACCCGCGAGACACACCACGTCCGCCCCGTGCTCGCGCAGCTGCTTCACGATCTCGGCGTCGTACGTCTCGCGATCCGGAAAGGCGCGGTGGGAGAGCACGGCAGTCGGTACCCCGTAGGCCTTCGCGATCTCGAGGCCCCTGGCCTTGCCACGATTGCTGAACACCAGCGCGACCTCGGCGTTCAGCGACCCGGTCTCGATGGCGTCCAGAATCGCCTGGAGATTGGACCCGCGGCCCGAAATGAGCACGCCGAGCCGCCGGCCTGGAGTCGGGAGCGTTCGAATCGATTCCGTAGTCATTGGAGGCGGCCCCGGTACCGCACCCGGGGCGGGTCGGCGGCGGCCGTCACTTCGCCGAGGCGAAAGGCGCCGGAGAGGGTTTCGAGGATGGTTCGCTCGTCGTGAGCCGCCACCACCGCGATGAGACCCACACCGCAGTTGAACGTCCGCAGCATTTCCCCCTCGGCAATCCGGCCGGCGTCGGCCAGCAACCGGAAAAGCGGAGGAAGGCGGAACGAATCAAGGTTCACCTCGGCGGACGTGCCTCGTGGGAGGACCCGGGGAAGATTGTCGCTGATTCCGCCGCCGGTGATGTGGGCGAGGGCTCGCAGGCTCCGGTGGCGCAGCAGCGGGCGGAGCTCCGGCAGGTAGCAGCGATGCGGCGCCAGCAGGGCATCCGCCGCCGTGACGCCCAATTCCGGCAGGACGTCATCGACCCCGAGTCCCAGCCGCTCGAACACGATGGCGCGCGCCAGCGAGTAGCCATTCGTGTGGAGCCCGGACGAGGGGAGGCCGATGAGCACGTCGCCGGGCACCGCCGAACGGCCGTCCAGGATGTGTTCCTCCTCGACGACCCCGACGATGGTCCCCGCCAGGTCATAGTCGCCGCCCGGGTAGAACCCGGGCATCTCCGCGGTCTCGCCGCCGAGGAGGGCCACCCCGAACTCCCGGCAGGCGTTCACGATCCCGCGGATCACGCCCTCGGCGACGCCGGCGTCGAGCCGGCCCATGGCCAGGTAGTCCAGGAAGAAGAGCGGTTCGGCGCCCTGGACGAGGATGTCGTTGATGCAGTGGGTGACGAGGTCGTAGCCCGGGACCTCATGGCGTCCGGCGTCCCGTGCCACGCGCAGCTTGGTCCCCACGCCGTCCGTCGAGGCCACCAGCACCGGCCGCTCGAAGCCGGCAGTGTTCAGCCGGAAGAGGCCCCCGAAGCTGCCCACGTCGCTCAATACCTCGGGCCGGCGGGTGCTCGCGACCAGCGGGCGAATGCGGCCCAGGGCGCGGTCTGCCTCGTCGATGTCCACGCCGGCGGTCCGGTAGTCGAGACCGCCGGCCCGGGCTTCGCGGTCAGGTCCGGACATGCAGGTGGATTATCGCCGCCGCGCGAAGTGCGTCACGCCAAAGTCGCGGGTCGCGGGCGGGGCGCGTGAAGTCCTGGCTGCCCTTTCGGCTCCCGTCGCGAATAATCCGCAGACCACGAGGAGGCCCCGTCATGCGCCGATTCTCACTTTCCTTCCTGATCCTGCTGGTCACCGCCGGCGCCGGCGCCCAGGACCACGCCAAGATCCAGAAGGACTTCCCGGCCGAGGAATTCATCGAGCGCCGGGCCCGGGTGATGGAGGCGATCGGTGCCGACGCCATCGCCGTCGTGCAGGGCGCACCCGCCCCGCCCGGCTTCGTCGTGTTCCGGCAGTCCAACGAGTTCTACTACCTGACCGGAATCGAAGTCCCGCACTCCTACCTGCTGATCGACGGCAGGAACCGGCGGTCGCTCCTCTTCCTGCCCCGCCGCGATCCGCGGAAGGAGCGAGGCGAGGGCCGGATGCTCTCCGCCGAGGACACCGAGGAAGCGATGGCCGCCAGCGGGGTGGACCAGGTCTTCGCGATCGACCAGCTCGCCCGCCAGCTCTACGGGTTTGCTCTCCGCCCGCCTTCCCCGACGCTTTACACCTTCATGAGCCCGGCGGAGGGCCGCAGACAGAGCCGGGACGAGAACCTGATCGGCCACGCCCAGCACGTCTCCGACCCGTGGGACGGCCGGGCCTCCCGGGAAGGCGCCTTCGTCTCCAAGCTGCGCGAGCGGTATCCGCAGTTTCCCGTTGCCGACCTGACGCCCGTCGTGGACACCATGCGGCTCCACAAGTCGCCCCGCGAGCTGGAGCTGGTCCGGCGGGCAAGCGAACTGGCGGGGATGGGGATCATGGAGGCGATGCGCTCCACGAAACCCGGCCTCTACGAGTACCAGCTCGACGCGGCGGCCTACTACATCTACCGGATCAACGGGTCGCAGGGCGAGGGCTACCGCTCCATCACCGCTACCGGCACGAACGCCTACTTCGGCCACTACTACCGCAACGACGCCGAACTGAAGGATGGCGAGCTGATCCTCATGGACCACGCCCCCGACTACCGCTACTACACGAGCGACATCGCCCGCATGTGGCCGGTCAGCGGCGTCTTCACGGAGGACCAGCGGAAGCTCTACACCTTCATCGTGCGCTACAGCGCGGCGCTTCTCTCCCGCCTCCGGCCGGGCGTCACCCCCGACCAGGTGATGGACGGCGCCGCCGAGGAGATGGAGCCGGTGATCGACGAACTCGGGTTCACCAACCCACTCCACGAGCAGGCGGCGCGGGAGGCGCTGGTCTTCCGGGGGCACCTTTCGCATCCGGTCGGGTTGGCGGTCCACGACGTGGGGAGCTACCGCGCCCGCCCCTTCGAAGCCGGACTTGTGTTTGCGCTGGATCCCATGCTCTGGGTCCACGAGGAGCGGCTCTACGTACGGATGGAGGACGTGGTCGCGATCACCGATAACGGCGTCGAGAACTTCACCGACTTCATGCCCCGCACGGTGGACGAGATCGAGGCCTTCATGCGCGAGGAAGGCGCTCTCCAGCTCACCCCGCCGGACCCGGGCACCCCACCGCCGCCGCCACGCTGATCCGGGAGCGCCGGCGGACTCCGCCGGCGCATCCCGACCCCACGCCGAGCAGGGACTGACATGTCACGGGAACGCCTGAACTTCCTGTTCCTGAACCTCGGGCACTTTCTGGATCACCTCGTCATGCTGATCTTCGCGACGGTCGCGGCGCTCCGGCTCGCGGAGGAATGGGGGATGAGCTACGCGGCTCTCATTCCCTACGCCACGCCGGGTTTCGTAGCGTTCGGACTCGGCTCTCTCCCGGCCGGCTGGATCGCCGACAAATGGAGCCGGGAAGGGATGCTGATCCTCTTCTTCGTCGGAATCGGGGCGAGTTCGATCCTGACCGCGCTGGCGGACTCGCCGATAGAGATCGCGTTCGGACTCCTCGCGATCGGCGCCTTCGCGTCGATCTACCACCCGGTCGGCCTCGCCATGGTCGTGCACGGGCGGAAGAGGACCGGCGTTCCGCTCGCGGTGAACGGCGTGTTCGGCAACCTGGGGGTCGCCGCCGCCGCGCTGCTCACCGGAACCCTCATCGACACCGGGGGTTGGCGGAGCGCGTTCATTCTTCCCGGGGCGGTGTCCATCGCTCTGGGCGCCGCCTATGCGGTCTTTGTGCGGAGAGCGCGAAGCAGCAGGAGCGCTCCTGCGGTCGGTACCCGGGTCGCGGTGGAGGCGGAGGCAGCCGCCGCCATCGACCGCGCCACGTTCGTACGGGTGCTCTCCGTCATCGTGTTCACCGCCGCGGCCGGGGGCCTCATCTACCAGAGCACCACGTTCGCGCTCCCGAAGGTCTTCGACGAACGGCTCAGCGAACTTGCCGGCTCGGCCACCGCGATCGGGAGCTACGCATTCGGGGTGTTCGCGGTCGCGGCGCTGGCGCAGCTCGTGGTCGGCTATCTCGTGGACCGCCACGCCGTGCGCACCGTGTTCGCGTTCGTCGCGGGACTCCAGGCGGTGTTCTTCGCGCTCATGCACGAACTCACCGGGATGGCGGCCGTGGTGGTCGCGACCGCGTTCACCTTCGTCGTCTTCGGGCAGATCCCCATCAACGACGTGCTCGTCAGCCGCATCGCCAGGAGCGAGTGGCGAAGCCGCGTCTACGCCATCCGCTACGTCGTGTCCTTCTCGGTGATGGCGTCCAGCCTGCCGGTCATCGCGGGCATCCATGCGTCCTGGGGCTTCGGCGCGCTCTTCATCGTGATGGCCGTTGCGGCGGGCGGCATCCTTGGCGCCGTGCTCTTGCTGCCGCGCGGTGACACCGCCGGAAGCGCAATCAGCGCGCGATGTTGATCGTGACCGTGGCCGGTCCGCCGTCTCGCGTGAGGCCGTAGTACTCCAGCCGGAACTGGTCGCTCGCGTAGGCGGGTCCGCGCGGCGATCCCTCGTGGATCTGGCGCATGATGCCGACGTTCCCCAGGGAAAGGAGGTGCCCGGGAGCCAGTTGCTTGCCGGAGTCGCGGAGCTGATCGCGGAGCCAACGAACGGCCGCGATGGGGTCGTACCACTCGGCCATGGAGCCTTCCTGGATGACCGCGTCGTTCTCGTCGAGGACCGCGTAGTCGAAGGAGCGGAGACGAGTGAGCCATTCCTCGGTGGGTTCGATGGGAACCGCCTCTCCCGCGAAGGCCCAGCGGGAGATCATGTTGGACACGATCATCCGATTGACCGTGGCCGTCTCGGGGTCGTACCAGGGATCGGGGATCTCGGCGAACGGCACCACCGCGTCCAGTCCCGCCAGGATTTCGAGGTCGGTCTCGGCAGTGTTGATGGATGCGTCCCCGACCCGGAACGCGAAGTCCGCTTCCAGGAACCCCGCGGCAGTCTCGTCCACCCGGATTGCGTCGCCGTCATCCCGGAACATGCCCGCCAGGAGGTGCGCCCGGATGCCGCCGGGAGGGAAGTTCGGGTTGGGCGGGTTGGGATCGTGACCGCCGGTCTTGTAGCCAACCACCTCGCCCATCGGCAGGATCTCCACCATCGCGTCCTGCCAGCGGTAGGCCTCGTCCAGCGGCATTTCATGGACGAACCCGGTGAGCATCCGGAGGTTCACGAAGTCGTCGGCCATCGCTTCCACGTCGGCCCGGATCGCCGCGTCGGGGTCCGGTGGCGGGTCGTCAGCGGGTGTGCAACCGGTAAGCGCCGCAAGGAACAGGCAAACCGACGAGAACCGGCACGAACGGGAAGCTGATGTGTTCACTGGACTCCTCCATGCGCGGGGCAGCGGTCGGCGATGGCTGCCTTCACGGCTTCGACGTGCTCCTGCGCCTCGCGGACCCGCTTGGCGTGGCGCCACTCGTCGTCCCCCTGATTGGAGCGGGCGTGAACATCACCCATGAAGTCGCGCCCGTCCAGGTCCGGGTCATCGCCTCCGAGCGTACGCACCTTCCGCTCTGCGTCCTCGAGCTCGGCCTCCAGGGCTTCACAGGTCATTTCGGGCGCGACCGCCGGCGGCTTCGAGCAGCCGCCAGCGAGGAAGACCGCAGGAATGAGCAGGAGGGTGAGTCTGGTCATGGTTCTGTCTCCTCACCAGGGTTCGCCCGAACGAAGATCAGGGGCCCTGATGTCGCCGAGTTCCCCGGCGAAACGGTGGCGGACCGGAGAGCGGCCGAGTCTGCTGAGTCCGAACGATGATCCGGACGCCGGCACCGCTTCCATGCCACCCGACTGGGAGACGGAGTCACCGACTGCAGGACACTAGAAGGAGAACCGGTGACTGATCGCTGCTCCGGTCGGAGTAATGGTGATGGACAGGTCGGGCGCCCGGGGATACCGCCTCGAAAGGAAATAAGTAAAGAGGCCGATCGCGACCGCGGAGCCTCCCATCGCCGTCAGCGTCCAGTCAGGCTTGGGTTTCGTGTGATCCAGTATTTCGTAACCCCCCGAGGTACAAAGTTCCTCGTCGTAGGACACCTCGCGCCACGACTCTCCCGCCTGAGGGCAAAGACGCGTCTCCCAGTCTCCGCGGAGCGCCGCCACCGCGACCATCACCGACCCGGCAGCCGACAGGATCAGTCCCAATCGCTGCAGTTCCGCGCGGTTGTTCGGATTCGCCTTCTGGGCTTCAGCCGGTGCGGAGATCAACAGAAATGCCGACAACAGGACCAGCGGAATGAACCGTCTCATTGGCCCATTGTATGCCCGGCAACCGTCGTGCGAATCCGTGGAGCAGCAAACCGACTTTCCGGGCCGGCACAAGCCCAATGACGCAAAACGGGGGAGCCTGCGGAGAGGCTCCCCCGTGTATGGGTCCCGTCCGGCGGGTGCCGGAGCGCCCGCCGGATCAGGAAAAGTTGCTTAGAACAGCAGCTTCGCGGTGAAGCGGATGATCCGTGGAGGCAGCACCCGCGACGGCTGCAGGTAGCGCGAGCCGAAGCCCGTGATCAGCGCATCCGCCTTCTGCGAGTTGAAGATGTTCGCGAAGTCGGCGCCGATCTCGATCCGCGCCTGGTCGATGTCGAACCCCTTGCGGAAGTTGATGTCGAGCAGGTCGGTGATCGTGTCGGTGCGCTCGTCGCCACGCTCGTAGGCGTAGATGGACTCCGAACCCTGCACCAGCCCGGTGGCCCGCGCGGTGGAAACCAGCGGGTTGCCGGCCCGGGCCCGGTAGTTCCAGGCGATCTGGATGTCGAGCGGAGCGATGTAGCTGCCCGCCACGTTGAACACCCACGGCACGTCGGTCAGGACCGCGCCGTCGAGCCGGTTGATCTCGCGGTTTGGGTTGTTCCAGTCGGTGCCGTCGTACGGCAACCCGTGCGGAACGCCGCGGTGACTGGAGAACGTCGCCCCTCCGAGCAACTGCCAGCGGTTCGAGAACCGCTTCTGGAGCTGGAACGCAACCCCGTTGTAGTTGGTCTGCAGCTTCTCGAGGTTGGTGATCGTGTTGTCCTGCAGACCCCGGTACGCCTCCTGGAGTTCGTACACCTCGTACGTCGCCTGGGGACAGGTCGCGCACGTGAAGCTGGTCAGCGTGTAGGCCGACGGCGGCCGCGCCAGGTTCAAACGCCCGAGGGAATCCCGGTGCTGGCGGCGGTGGTAGGTGGCGCTGAACGAGACCTCGGTGCCGAGGGTCATGTCCACCCCGAGCGAAATGTCGTCGCTGTAAGGGCGGCCGGAGTTCTTGTCATAGGGCGAGGCGCCAGCGCCCGAGAAACCGTTGAACTGGGAGAGATCCACTTCGGGGCTGTCCGCCAGCGTGCCGGACGGGCCGATGTCCACCAGCTTGTCGCCGTCGAGGTCGTTCCAGCCGACCCACGCGGAGCGGCCGGCGTTCGGGTTCGCGGCCCCGGAGAGCGCGTTCCCCATCTGCGTGTAATAGCGGCCCCAGCCGCCCTTCAACGCCGCCCGCCCGTCGCCGAAGAGGTCGTAGGCGAAGCTGAGCCGCGGCCCGACGTTCATCGGCCAGTCCGGGAATCCGCCGATCTCCGACGTCACCTCGAAGGACGCGTCGGTGAGCTGCTCCGAGATGGCGGCCCAAGTCCCAGCCGGGCTGCTCTGCACGGGGATGTAGCCGTAGACGCCGTCGAAGCGGACGCCGATGTTCAGTGTCAGCCGGTCGCCGATGGTCCAGGCGTCCTGCGCGTAGAGCGCCCAGGTGTTCAACCGCTCGTGGGACGTCTTGGGCGTTCTCGAGATGTTGATCCGATCGGGCACCCCATCGTTCAGTTCGCCGAAGGCGTCGCCACTCTTGAACTGGCGGCTCTCGATGTACTCGCGGGAGGCCTGTCCGCCCACCTTGAAGTTGTGCGAGCCGCCGGCAGTGTCGAGGTAGTAGGTCAGCGAACCGTTGAACTGGTTCCGGTGGTTCGGACCCCACGATTCGCCGCGCGGGTCCGCGTTGAAGAGTTCCGCCCGAACCGGGTCGCGCACGGCGATGTCGTTCTCCGTACAGCCACGGGCATCCGGATACTCGTCTACGGGAATGCCGCAGTACTCCGAGTAGAGGATGTAGGGGGTCACGCCCGTCATGCGCCCGAAACGCAGATCGAGGAGCGCCGCATCGCCGAGCACCCGGTTGTAGGAGGCGATGTAGTTGTCGGCCCACTGATCCTGGAAGCGCGCGAGCTCGTCGGCCACCGCGGTGTAGGGAGGATCGCGCCGGTGATAGCGGTCCTTCCAGTTGCGCTGGAGCGTCACCGAGAGCCGGTCGTTGTCGGTGGCCTGCAAAGTGAACTTGCCGCTGAGGTTGCGGATCCGGTTGTCGTCGATCGGCTGCGGTCCGACATAGTCGGCCGGGGTGCTGACCTCCTGCTCGTGGATCCAGTCCCGGTAGGCGGTGAAGAACCACGCCTTGTCCCGGACGATCGGCCCACCGAGGGTGCCGTTGATGTCAAGCGACTTGGTGATGGGGGCCCCGCCCGCCTCGGCGGGTTCTCCCTGGAGATCCACCGCGTTCCAGAGCCCGATGGCATCGCCGCTGAACTCGTTGCCGCCGGTCTTCACGACCATGTTCATCAGCACGCCGCCGGTGTCGGACTCGGCCGTGTGCTGCGAGGTCTGGAAGTTGAACTCCTCGTACATGGAGAAGCCGTAGTACTGCATCGTCCAGCCGCCGGTGCTGCCGGGCCAGTTCACCTTGAGGCCGTCCACGCTGAAGGTCTGCATGGCCGCCGACGATCCGAACATCTCCATGCCGTACTGCTGCATGCCGTTACTGCCGCCGACGTCGATCCGGGTGGTCACCATGCCCGGCACCAGTCCGGCCATGACCCATGGGTTCCGTCCGGTCGGAACGGCTTCGAGCAACTCCTGCTCGATGTTGGTCTGCACGGTCGCGCTGCGCACGTCCACCACCGGTGCGTCGCCGGTGACGGTCACCGTTTCCTCGACGCCCGAGATACCCATGGAGGCATTCACCTCGAGGGTCCGGGCCACGCTGAGCCGGACGCCCTCCTGTACGACCGTCTGAAAACCCGAGAGAGCGAAGCTGACGCTGTACTCACCCGGTGGGAGGGCCGGATGGCTGTACGAGCCTCCGGCTCCGGTGGTCGTGCTGCGGGGCGCGATCAGCGCGGGGCTGTTGACGGTGACCGTCACCCCGGGGAGGACGGCCCCCTGTTCATCGGTCGCTGACCCGGTGATCGTCCCGGTCTGCTGGGCAAACGCCGGGACCGCCGCAAGCAGCGCGAGCGCGACCAGGATTGCGGTCTTACGCATGAAGAACCTCCTCACGAGGCGTGGTTGGGTGGGCCGAACCCGGGCCGTCAAGGTGGCGCCGGAGAGAGTGCGCGATGGCCGGACGCTGCCGCCCCGTGAGGGCGCGCCTCGCGCGCACGATCGGCCGGAAAAGAGAAAGGGTCAATTTGGCGCACCGTATCACGCAAGTCCCATTCCCGGCTAGCACCCCGGAAGGCATCGCCTACCGGACAGGATAAAGGTCTGTTTTTCAATGACCTATGGCCGAGTGAGCGAGCGGCAATCCCTGGCTTCGGTTCGGATTTCCGATTTTCCGAAGCGAAACTCCAACGAGTCGTAGTTCGTGGCGCTTATCCGCGTACTTCTGGCGGAAGTGCTGCGAGGCTGGGTTGGGTTGCGACGTGTGCGGTGCAAAGCAGCGCACACGTGCCGGTCTGAGGACGGGCGCTCCCTTCCCTAGAGCGTGCGTTTTGCGGCTTCGAGTTGGGACCGGATGTCTCCGGGGCCGCCGCGGACGCTGCGGCGCGCCACGGACGCCCGGTAGTCCCAGACGGCCTTCACGTCCTCGTCGAAGGCGGGAGAGAAGCCGCGCAGCGTCCCGGGGTCCAGGTCGGGCGGCTCGACGGACTTCCGCTCGCAATAGGCGAAAACCTCTCCGGCGACCCGGTGGGCGTCGCGGAACGGCAGTCCCTTCGCGACGAGGTATTCCGCGAGGTCCGTCGCCAGCAGATCCCAGGAGAGCGCGGCGCGCATCCGTTCCTCGGAAACCTCCATCGTCCCGATGGTGCCCTCGGCGACCGGCAGCGCGAGCCGGAGGGTGTCCAGGGTGTCGAAGCAGGGCTCCTTGTCTTCCTGGAGATCCCGCTGGTAGCCCGACGCGAGTCCCTTCCCCACGGTGAGGAGCGCCACCAGATTGCCGATCAGCCGGCCGGCCTTTCCGCGGATCAACTCGCAGCCGTCGGGGTTGCGCTTCTGGGGCATCAGACTCGACCCCGTGGACCAGGCGTCGCCGAGGCGCACGAAGCCGAACTCGGCGGACGACCAGAGCACGAGGTCCTCCGCGAGCCGCGAGAGGTGCACCCCGAGGATCGCGCCCGCGGCGAGGAACTCCATCGCGTAGTCGCGGGTTCCCACCGCGTCCACGCTGTTGTCGAGGACCTCCGCGAGTCCGAGCTCGCCGGCGATGGCCTCACGGTCCACCGGGTAGGGGTTGCCGGCCAGCGCGCCCGCGCCCATCGGCGAGGCGGACGCCCGGCGGCCCGCGGCCTCGAGACGCTCGCGGTCGCGCGTCAGGGCCCAGAAGTGGGACAGCAACAGGTGCCCGAAGACCACCGGCTGGGCGCGCTGGAGATGGGTGTATCCCGGGACGAGGACGTCCGCCGACTCGTCGGCCCGGGCGAGCAGGGCGGTCCGGAGCCGGTCGAGCGCCTCCACCAGCGACGCGGTCGCGCTCGTCAGGTAGAGCCGGAATTCCGTCTGGGAGAGATCGTTCCGGCTCCGTCCGGTCGGGAGTTTCCGGGCCAGCTCGCCGATCTCGTCGAACAGCAGCCGCTCGACCGCGGTGTGGATGTCCTCGTCGTCGAGGGGCGGCGGCGGATCGGCGCCGAGCAGCGCTCCCACCCGGTCGAGTCCCGCGAGCATCCGCTCGAGTTCGCCGGCATCCAGCACTCCCGCCCCGGCCAGGGCGCGGGCGTAGGCCTTATTGACGCGGATCTCCTCCGCGTGCAGCCGGCGGTCGAAGTGGACGGACTTCCCCAGCCGGTCGAGCGCGTCGGCCGGCGGCGCGGAGAACCGCCCGCCCCAGAGCTTCATGATTCCTCGCCAGGCGAGTCCGCTCCGGACAGGCGCCGGATGCGCTCGGGAAGGCCGAAGAGGCGGATGAACCCCTCCGCGTCCGACTGCCGGTACACCTCGTCGGCGCCGAACGTCGCGAAGTCCTCCCGGTAGAGGCTCTTCGGGCTTCGGCGTCCCACCGCCTGGGCAACGCCCCGGTGGAGGCGGACCCGGACAGTCCCCGTCGTGTTCCGGTGCGCCTCGGCGAAGAAGGCGTCGAGGGCTTCGCGGAGCGCGGAGAACCACTTGCCGTCGTACACCAGCTCGGCGTAGCGGAGCGCGACGGAGGCCGCGAAGTGGTCGGTCGCCCGGTCGAGGGTGAGGCTCTGGAGGGCCGCCTTCGCCTCGTGCAGGATCGTCCCGCCGGGGGTCTCGTACACCCCGCGCGACTTCATCCCGACCAGCCGGTTCTCGACGATGTCCACCCGGCCGACCCCGTGCCGGGCCCCGGCCTCGTTCAGCCGGGTGAGCAGAGCGGCCGGGGCGAGGCGCTCGCCGTCCACCGCAACCGGGATGCCGCGCTCGAACCCGACGTCCACAGGCTCCGGGTCCGGCTCGGTCCGATCGGGATTCCGGGTGATGCGATAGAGGCTCGCCGGCGGAGCGTTCCAGGGATCCTCCAGGTCCTCGCCCTCATGGCTCAGGTGGAGGAGGTTCTGGTCGCGGCTGTAGAGGTCGCCGGCCTTCTGCTCGACGGGCACGCCGTGATGCGCCGCGTAGGCGAGGGCGTCCTCCCGCGAGCGGATGTCCCAGAGACGCCAGGGAGCGATGACCGCGAGATCCGGGGCGAGCGCGTGAAAGGCGAGCTCGAAGCGGACCTGGTCGTTCCCCTTGCCGGTGCACCCGTGGGCCACCGCGTCGGCGCCTTCCTGGCGGGCGATATCCACCTGGTACTTCGCGATGGTCGGACGGGCGAGCGAGGTGCCGAGCAGGTAGCGGCCCTCGTACACGGCACCGGCCCGGACCGCCGGAAAGACGTAGTTGCCCACGAACTCGTCGCGGAGGTCCTCGACGAAGACCGCGGAGGCGCCGGAGGCGATCGCCTTCTCCGACGCGGCTTGAAGGTCCTCGTTCTGTCCCACGTCCGCGATGACCGCAAGGACTTCGGCGTCGTAGTTCTCCTTGAGCCAGGGAATGGCGCAGGAGGTGTCAAGTCCGCCGGAATAGGCGAGGGCAATACGTTTTGGCATGGCGATACGGGTCCGAATCCGGCGCGCCGGATGGGAGAAGCGGCAGCGGGCGGTGCGAAGACCAGGCAGCCCGGAGGCCGGGCGGCAGGCCGGGGCGCGGAGAATACTGTCTCGTGACCTTCTGGCGGCGCAGGAAACCGAAATGGCCATCGGGGGATGTCCGCTCCGATCCGTTCGGGGAGCGGCGGTTCCGCGAGGTCCCGGAGCCGGAGGCGCCGCCGGACGAGGAGTGGACCGGCGCCGACCCGGAATCCGGGACCTACGAACCCTGGGAGAGCGACGAGTTCACGCAGCCCGAGGGCGCCGATGCCGGGGAGTACGATCCGGAACCGGGTGAGGAGGCGGACCGGCCCGGTGCCATCCGGGGCGTCTTCTTCGGCCGGCCGGCGCGGGGAGTACCGGACACCGACGCCTCCCAGCCGCACGTCGTTTCCACCATCCTTTCGAGAAAGCCCGGAAAGGACGCCGCCCGGGCGGTCGCCTTGACGCTCGGGATCCTCGCGGTGGTGAGCGCGCTCTACTGGTGGGGGCCGGCGGGCTTCGCGGCCGCGCTCCCCGCGAGCGGCGAGACGGTGTTCGAACAGGGGGAGACCTGGCGCCTCCTGACCGCGATCGCGGCGCACGCCGACGCCATCCACCTGCTCTCGAACGCGGTTTTCCTCGCCTGGCTGATCTACCTCTCCTACGGGGCGTTCGGCCCCAGCCTCTATCCGTGGAGCGCGGTGCCGCTCTCGGCGGTCGCGCTCGCGGTGACGCTCGAGGGGTATCCGCCGAACATCCGCGTGGTTGGAGCGTCCGGAATGCTCTATCTCCTCGCGGGCGCCTGGCTCACGCTCTACGTGCTGGTGGAGCGCCGGCTAACGGTGGCCAAACGGATCGTCAGGGTGGTCGGGTTCTTTCTGGTCGTCCTCGTCCCGACCTCGATCCGGCCCGAAGTGAGCTACCGGGCCCACGGGATCGGACTGTTCTTCGGCGTCTGTCTTGGACTTGCCTACTTCCTGGCCCGGCGGGACGCGATCCGCGCGGGAGAGCGGTGGGAGTGGGACTAGTTGGAACGCGCCGCGGGGGCTGAGTAGGTTGCGACGTGCGCGGCGCACCAGTTCTCGCGGTGGGGGGGCCGCGCGTGCCGGCTGAAGCCGGCGTTCCGAGCCGGTGGCGCCATCCGGGGGGAAAGTGTGAAAGGGGGGCTGGCCCCCCTTTCACAGGCAAAACAGCGCGAATCGGAACTCGCTTGCCTCTCCGGATCGGGTTTGATGGTTCATCCTCGTACGACCCAAGGCGGCGAGTTCCGATTCGGAGGCACGAAGTGCCGTTCGGCCGCCGGACGGGGCCCCGGCTTAACGGAAGTCATGATCCTCGGGAGACCGGGCTCGTGGCCCCGTCCACCGGCCGACCAGCGCGCGGCGTTACGGCGGCGGCGCGCTCGGAGACCTTCGTGTAGAGCCGGGCCAGGTTCCCGCGCAGGATCGGATCGTCGCGGAAGGCTTCCGCTCGCTGCACCACCGGCAGCAGGGAATCCGACTCCGGGTCCGGTGACTCATCGAGGATCTCCCGCAGTTCGTCGAGTTCGATCGCCGGCCGGTGGACGCCGCTCGCCTTCCAGCGCCGGGCGATTCCGGTCATCACGGACTGGCGGTCCGCGCCGCGGAAGAGCAGCAGCCGGAACGGGTCGGACGCGAAATGCTCGGCGATCAGGAGCAGGGCGCGCGCGATGGTCTCGGAAGGGCAGTGATACGGACCCAGGTTGAGGCGGCTGGGCGGCGGCACGAGGCGCACTCCCCGGCGGGCAAGGACCGACTTGGCCGATCGGGGCAGGTAACCGGCGAAGAGGGCGGCCGGATAGAGCGCCCGCTCGGCGAAGACCTCGAAGAAGGCTCTCCACCGCCGCCGGTCCAGAACCGGCGTCTCCAGCAGGACCTCGGTGGGACGGAACCCGCGGCCCTCCACCAGGGTCTGCACTCGACCCGGAACGACGTTCACCTGGCCCCGGGCGCGACCCTCGACGCCGTTCCTCGAGGCTCTGAGGAAGTCCGCCGCCCACCACGGCAGTCCCTCACTCATTCGGCGACCGCCTCCGGGTCGAGTACCAGCACGTTCTGAAGCGCCTCGGAGGACAGCGAGGTCAACCAGCCCTCTCCCGTCCCGATCACCGACTCCGCGAGCGCGGACTTCCGCTCCAGGAGGTCGGCGATGCGTTCCTCCAGCGTGCCGGTGCACAGGAACTTGTGGACCAGGACCCGCTTGCTCTGGCCGATCCGGAACGCCCGGTCGGTGGCCTGGTTCTCGACGGCGGGATTCCACCAGCGGTCGTAGTGCACCACATGACTCGCCCGGGTGAGGTTGAGGCCGTAACCGCCGGTCTTGAGCGATACCACGAGCACCGGCGGCGGATCCGCCGCTTCCTGGAACCGGGTGACGATGGCGTCCCGCTCCCGGAGCGAGACGGACCCGTGAAGGACCGGGATCTCGGCGTCCAGAACTTCCGAGAGATACGGAGCCAGCAACTTCGCCATTTCCGCGAACTGCGTGAAGACCAGCGCTCGCTCCCCCTGTTGCACAACCTCGGTCAGGATCTCGACGAGGCGCGTCAGCTTCCCGGACCGTCCCGACAGCAGGCCCCCGGCGGCGAGGAAGTTCTCGGGGTGGTTGCAGATCTGTTTGAGGCGGGTCAGGGTGCGCAGGATCTCGCCGCGCCGCGCAAAGCCGGTGTTGCGTTCGATCCGCTCCAGGCACTGGTCCACGGCCGCCTGGTAGAGCGAAGCCTGCTCGACGGTGAGGTTGCAATAGACCCGGGTCTGGTGCTTTTCCGGCAGATCGCGGATGACCTTGGGGTCGGTCTTGAGCCGGCGGAGGATGAAGGGACGGACGAGCCGGCGGAGTTCCTCGGTTGCCTCCGGATCCTGGGCGCCTTCCACGGCCGCCGTGAACGTCCGCCGGAACGTGCGTTCCGGACCCAGGAAGCCCGGGTTCAGGATCTCCATGATGGACCAGAGGTCGGTGAGGCGGTTCTCGAGCGGCGTGCCGGTGAGCGCAAAGCGGATCGGCGCCCTCAGCCGGCGTACCGCGCGGGTCTGCTTGGCCCCCGGATTCTTCAGGTTCTGGGCCTCGTCCACGATGAGGCCGCCCCACTCCACGTCGCGCAACTGATCGAAGTCGCGGTGGGTGATCCCGAAGGAACACACCACGAGGTCGCTCTCCTCGAGCGCCCGCGACAGGCCGGCGCCGCGCGACCGTCCCGCGCCCTGACGGACGTGAAGCCGCAGCGAAGGCGCGAAGCGCTCGGCTTCCTTCCTCCAGTTGGCGACGATGGAGTTGGGGCACACGAGGAGCCACGGCCGCGCCAACCGGCCCGCTTCCTGCTCTCCCAGCAGGAAGGTGAGTGCCTGACAGGTCTTTCCGAGGCCCATGTCGTCCGCGAGACAGCCGCCGAGCCCGTGGTCCGCCAGCAGGCGCAACCAGCCGTAGCCGACCCGCTGGTACGGCCGGAGTTCCGTCTTCAGACCGGACGGCGGGTCGAGCGGTCCCAACTCCTCCGCGGCGGCTTCGAGGGCGTTGAACAGCGACCCGATCCAGGCCTCGCCCTCGATCTGGGACAGGACCGGCGCCGTTTCCTCCGGCTCGAAGAGATCGGGCGCCGGCGAAGCGAGTCGGAGCCGCTCGCGCAGCGCGTCCCGCAGCACCGGAGACCGATCCGCGTGCGCCCGGCGGCGCGCCGCTTCCGTGAAGAGCCGGTTCACGGCGTCCTGGTCCAGCTCCACCCAGGCGTCGCTCGCCCGCACCAGACGCCGTTTTCCCCGGGTCAGCCGGCGAAAATCGTCGAGCGTCCAGGTGTGGTCATCGATGGCCACCTCCCAGGCGTAGTTCACCAGCGCGTCGAGGCCAACGCCGCCGTCCGGCGGGGATCCGGCCAGTTCCGCCGCCCGTACCGTGCGCGGGACCGGACCGGGAGAATCGGTGTCCGGGCGGACGGTGAGCCGCAGCGTCGGCTTCCGCCCGCGCCGCCCGGCCAGAGTGGGCGGAATGCGAACCTCGAACCCCTGGCTCGCCAGCGCTTCCTGCCCTTCGTGGAGGAACTCGTAGGCCTCGGCTGCCGATACCCGGGCTTCCTCGGGGCCCGTGCACTCCAGCCCGCGCTCGATCAACGGGCAGGCGCGCGCCGCCCGGCCCAGGTTCTCGAGGAGCGGGATCGCCGGGTCGGCAACCCCGAAACGCCGCAGGTTCGCCGCCGCGTCACGAGCGTTCCAGACCTCG
This sequence comes from Acidobacteriota bacterium, assembly GCA_028877265.1. Lineage (GTDB taxonomy): Bacteria > Acidobacteriota > Vicinamibacteria > Marinacidobacterales > Marinacidobacteraceae > Marinacidobacterium. The sequence continues at coordinate 8,008 of JAPPGX010000079.1, read as the reverse complement.
CCGAGCGGCGCGAGGACGTCCCCGGCGGACGCCGCACCGCCCACGTCCGCCGCTCGAGCGCCGGAATCCGGAGGAATTGCGAGCCCGAAGCGGATCCGCCACCGGAGCTCGTCGGGGTCGGTCGCGGCGGGCACGGTCTCGGACTCGTCGGCGGGGGGTTCGAGCAGGAAGACCAATCGGGCGCTTCCGACCGCTCCCGCATCCGGGTCCGCCCTACGGCCTCCGAGCGCGGTGTCCACGCGCCAGAGAGCTTCGGTGCTCTCGCCGCCGAGTCCGCCGGAGCCGCCCGAGAAAAGGTCATCGAGGACTCGCTCGATGACTTCCCGCCGGTCCCCCGGGGCGTCCACCGCCCCCGGCGACCAGCCCAGGCGCCGGCCCGCGTCGCGAATGACGCTGTCTCCGAGCGCCACGAGATAGCCGCTGATGGCGGTCTCGGCATCCAGTCCGCCGAGGGCCGCGGGCGGCGCCGCGAGCCGCAGCGCGTCGAGTTCCCGTTGCTGGGAACCGAGATCCGCCTGCCAGAGCGCGGCGCCGTCGCTTCCGTTGCGGTGAACGGTGGGACGGAAGCGGCCGCGGGACAGCAGCCCCAGCAGGAAGCGGCTGGCCAGGGACCAGAAACGAAGCGACGCCGACCGGAAATCGGCATCGCCCTCGCGCGGAGCGCAGGCAGCCAGCGTTGCCGCCGCTTCGAGCGGGGCGAGCGTCAGTCCGGGACCGCCGGAATCCGGCGAACGGGACTCGAAGGCGGCGGGCCCCGCCGGGGCCGGCCATCGATCTCCCACCCGTCGGCGGAGCCACGCGGAGAGCTCGCCGGCCGGCACGCCGGGCGCCCAGAAGTGCAGGTGCCCGGCGGTTGCCAGCGTGGCTTCGAGACGGAAGGTAGGGGCCGGGCGGGACAGAATCGGCCAGTGTACGACAGCCTGCGGACCGCAGTTCAAGCAGAAACTGAACTGTTGTTGCTTTTCTGCGGAGCGGGTCTAGTCCGGCGTTTCGAAGCCGAGCGTTGCGACCAGGGGACAGTGGTCGGAAAGCCGGTCGCGCGCCGAGCGGGGCGCCCCGTAGCGCACCTCCTCGAACGCTGGCGGAGCGACTTCCCGCCCCCGGGGAGCGAAGGCCACGATGTGGTCCACGTAGTGATCGAAGAAGCCGTCCCAGCACGCGGGAGCGCTGCCCGGAGACGGACGAACCAGCGCCTCACCGGGCAGGCCGGCGACGGCCTCGTCGCCCGGGCGGGACAGGAACCGGTTCCAGTCGCCGGCCACCACGGTTGGAACTCCCTCCGCCATCCGTTCGAAGAGCCAGCCCTTGAGGACGGCGAACTGCATCCGCAGGAACCCGCACTGTGGTTTGGCGGAACGGAGTGGTTCGCCCTGGCACCCGGACTGGAAGTGGACGGTGAGCACCCGGACCTGCTCTTCTCTCCGCGTGAGGGTGAGGTCCACCCCGTGCCGGTCGCGGCCCTGCGGGGACCACTCGATGACGTCCGGATGCCGTTCGACGCGCCAGCCCGCGGCCCGGCGCACGACGATCGCGGTGAGCTGGGACCATTCCGGATCGGTCTCGCGGGTCGAAAGGAAGAGGTCCCAATCGTTCTCCGGGAAGATCCGCCGCACGGCGGCCGCGTTTTCGACCTCTTGAAGGCCGACGACCTCGACGCCTTGGTCCATGAGCCGGGTCACCACCTCGCGCAGCCGCTCGAAGTCGGCCTCCCGCCGCAGGAACCGGCCGCCGCGCTGGTTGCCCCGAAGCACCCCGTCGCGGATCCCGTCTCCGAACCAGGCGATGTTCCAGGTCGCGACGGTGATCCGGGTGGGGGGTCGGGATTGACCGGCCATGGAGGGGCCGGCCGCCAACAGGGCTCCAAGAAGCGGGCACAGCCGGCGGAGGCCGAGGGACGAACGATGGACCTTCATCGCGGTACCGGCGGAAGGATCATGGCGGCTCGGAGGTGGCGAAACCGCAGCGTACAAGACTCATCGGCAGCCATCCCTCCAGCGCCTTGTGATCCCCATAAGACAACCCGCTACCCCGTGCATCTCGTCCCCTATACTGAAAGTGACACTCGATTTCATTGTTCCGTCGGGGATCCCATGACTCTCATCCTTCTGCAATCGGTCCGCGGCGCCCTCGCCGTCACGGTCACGCTCGCGCTGGCCGGCGCCGCAGCCGCCCACAACGGCGGCGACGTGGACCCGGCCCGAGGCGCCACTCGCTGGACCGGCTTTCGGGGCGGAATGGACGTGAACGTGAGCCGGGCCGCCCGGCTGCCGCTGACCTGGTCCGATGACCGCGTCGCCTGGCGCACGACAACCCCTGGCTTCGGTCAGTCGAGCCCGGTGATCTGGGATGACACGGTGTTCCTCACGTCGGTCGAAGGTGCGATGAAGGAGACGATCCACATCACCGCTCTCGGGCTCGAGGACGGCGCCGAACGTTGGCGCCGGACGTTCGAGGCTGCCGAAGAGTTCGAATGGAACGACTACGTGTCGAAGGGCGCCCCGACCCCGGCGGTGGATGCCGAACGGCTGTACGCCTTTTTTGCCAGCGGCGACCTCCTGGCCCTGACGCACGATGGAGAGACCGTCTGGCACCGGAAGCTGGGCGCCGAGTACGGAACGGTGGGCGGCAACCACGGCGTCGGGAACTCGGTGCTGCTCACCGACAGCGCCGCGGTGGTGATGCTGGCCCGCAGGACCTATTCGTACCTGCTCGCAGTGGACCCGGCCACGGGGGAGAACCTGTGGAAGGCCGACCGTGAACCCGGGGTCGCCTGGAGCACCCCGGTGCTGGCGCCGTCCGGCGACGAGATCGTGGTGAGCGCTTCGGGACGGATCGAGGGATTCGACGCCGGTACGGGGGAGCGTCTGTGGGTCTTCGAGGATGTCGAGGGCAACAACGTCCCCTCGCCCACCATCACCGAGGACCTCATCATCGTCGGCGGTCTGGCGGTCGAAGCGAACCTGGCGATCCGGCGAGGTGGGACCGGGGTGCTCGGTCCGTCGAGCCTGGCCTGGAAAGCCGGATCGGCTTCCAACTTCGCCTCTCCTTTTCTCTACCGTGACTGCGTCTACTGGGTGAACGCCGCCGGGGTTGCCCGCTGTCTGGCCCCGGAATCGGGCACGGTCCGGTGGACCCATCGGCTTCCCGGCTCGACCTGGGCCACGCCGCTCGGCCACCAGGACCACGTGTATTTCTTCACGCAGGAAGGGGTGACCCAGGTGATCCGCGCCTCCGCCGAAGCGCCGGAGGTGGTCGCCACGAACCACCTTTCGGTGGACGCCCCGGTTACCGGATTCGCCGTGGTGGACGATGCGATCGTCATCCGCGCGGGAACCGAGGTGATCCGGGTCGGCCAGCCTGGGGAGTAAGGCTGACCGGCGGGCACGGTGCCCGCATCGAGGTTGAGGAATGCGGGTCAGCTGGAGGGCGGGGCGTGCGCGACCCGGGGAGGGCGGTGCTGCTTCACCCCGAAGGGGCTCAGGTCCCACCGCGGCGGCCGTTCCAGCGCGAAGTCCGCCATGATCCGGCCGACCACGCCACAGAACTTGAAGCCGTGGCCCGAGAAGCCGGCGGCGACGAACACGTTCGCGTCGTCCGGATGGCGGTCGAGGATGAAGTGCCCGTCGGGACTGTTGGTGAAGATGCACGCCGTCATGCGACGGGTCGGCCCGTTCGCGCGGGGACAGAAGGCCTCGATCCCCTCGCGCAGAACGGCTTCGTCCTCCGGGTGGCATTCGCGGTCCATGGCGTCCGGGTCGGGAACCTCCTGCCGGAGGTGGTGGAACTTGCCGATCTTGAACCCCTCGCCCCGGTTGTCGGGGAAGCCGTAGAAGTTGCCGATCTCCGACTCCAGGACGAAGATGGGAAACCGCTCGGGTTCGAACGCCGGCGGGTCGAGCGGGTCGGTCCACAGCATCACCTGCCGGACGGGCCGGCACATCGGCCCCAGGACGGGCAACAGCCCGCTCGCCCACGCGCCGGCCGTGATCACCAGCTTCCTCGCCTCGTAGCGGGCGTCCTCGGTGTCGACGCGCACTCCCCCCGGGATCCGTTCCCAACCCCGCACCCGGATGCCGGCGGCGATGTCGGCTCCGAGGGCGCGCGCCGCCGCCGCGTGGACCGCGATCGCCGTTTCGCTGTGCAGGTAGCCCGCGTCCGGCTGGTGGATCGCGGCCATCTCCGCGGGGAGTCCATAGCCCGGGAAGCGCCGATTGACCTCCCGGGCGTCGAGTTCCTCGAACGGCAGACCGTGTTCGGTGCAGGACTTCAGGGACCCCTGGACGATTCCTCCCGACTGCGGCCCGATGTCGAGGCCGCCGGTCACCCGCAGGATGGACTCCCCGGAGAGCTCTTCGAGTTCGCGCCAGAGCCCATAGGCCTCCCGCAGGAGCGGAACGTAGTGGGAGCCCTCGGAATAGGCGAGCCGGATGATGCGGGTCAGGCCATGGGAGGAGCCGAACGGGTGCGGGATGTCGAAGCGCTCGAGCCCGAGCACCCGGGCGCCGCCCTTTGCCAGGTGGTAGACGGCGGCGCTGCCCATGCCGCCGACGCCGATGACGATGGCGTCGTAGGGGGGCGATCTCATGAGGCAGCCGTTCCTGGTCGTCACCCGGCCAGCAGCCCGCCAGGGGCGCCGGCCGGGGACAGGTTGTTCAGGTTACCTCTGGTGTCGCGCGATGACCCCCCTACTCCTAGTGTGGTCCCGTGACCCGGCGGAGGCGGACGACCGCGCCCGCGCCGGCGAGAACCAGCAGCCCGCCGAGAGCCGCGAGGGGAATCGCCGCCCGCGCCCTGACCTCCCGCATCTGCTCGTCCACGAACCGGAACGACGGCAGCGCGGGCAGGACGTCGGCGGTCATCTGTTCGCCGGCGAGGATGGCGGGCACGAAAAAGGTTCGCCAGTGTTCCGCGAACTCGCGGACCTGGGACTGGAAGCGCGCGAAGCGCGCGTCTCCGGTACCGGCCGCATCCAGCAGCGCCTCCTGGGTCAGGAGGGCAGGCGACAGGAAACGGTAGCGGCGCACCAGCGCCTGCTGCGCGGCCAGCCGCTCGTCGTGCACGCTGGTCACCTCTTCCAGCCGGCGATTCACCGCGTCGGTGGCGGCCCACGCGAGCGCGGCGCGGTTCGCCTCGTCCGCCGCCACCCCGCCGGCCAGCTCGGGGTGATCCTCGAGGTAGCGGGCCAGCAGTTCGCTTCGCTGGTTCACCGCCTCGTTCGAGGCCTCACGCTGCGCGGTGATCATCTCCACCCGGGACGGCAGCGGATGGAGCAGTCCCGCGGTGATGTTCACGCCAGCCGGAACAACCACCACCAGCAGGAGCCAGGCGCCCACCAGCACGGTGGCGTTCCACGGGGAGGACCGGCCGAGGCCGTTCACCCAGGCGGCCAGCGTGAACCAGAAGAGCGCGTAGGCGGCGACCGCCGCGCACCAGAGCGCGACCCGACCCGGAGACCCGAATCCCCCGCTGAAGAGCACCCCGAGCAGCGACACGCCGAGCGCCAGCCCCATGACCAGGATCGCCCGGAAGGCCAGCTTGGCGGTGACCACGCCCCGCGCCGAGACCGGCTGGGAGAGGGTCAGCGCCAGCGTTCCCTGCTCGCGTTCTCCGGAGAGGACGTTGAAGCTGAGCGCCAGGATCAGCAGCGGCAGCAGATACACCACCACAAAGGCGAGGTCGAAGCGCCCCACGAGCAGGTTGAGCGGGTTCTCGATCTCGCCGTTCTGCAGGAACGACGACTCGTTGGTCCGGATGCTGACGTCGTAGTAGTAGGGCAGCAGGTCACTCTGTCCCACCGCGAGCGCCGTCAGGGGGCCGGGGTCCAATACGGCGGTTTGGGCGCCGGAAGCGCCACCGAGGACACTGGGGGACCGGGGGTCGCGGAACGGGGACGACGGCCGCCCGCCGTCCGCGATGCGTTGAAGCTCCGCTTCGAGGGACTGCACGCGTTCGACGTTGCCTTCCCGGGCCACCGCGAGGGTCTGTTCCTGGAAGTTCACCCACGCCAGGCCGTTCGCGAGCGCGTAGGCGAACAGGAGAGCAAACACCCCCAGCACCAGACCGAGCGCCCGATCGGACCGCAGCAGGCGCCACTCGTTCCGCAGGACGGTGCGCAGGATCATCGCTACGCGACCTCGGCGCGCCGCACCAGCGATCCGGCGACCAGGAAGGCGCCCACGAGCCACAGCCCCAGCATGGCGAGGGACAGCGTCCGGTTGCGCAGCACCCACCCGAGCGAGGGAGCGTCATACTGGAACGCCGGAACCTCCGCCCAGGTGTCCTCCGTGGCGATGTAGGTCTCCCCGGTGCGGGAGTTCTCCGCGAGGTCGCCGTTCATCCGGCGCATCAGGTCGCGCCGGTACTGCTCCGCCGCGGTGGCGAAATGCCGGTGCTGCTCGACGTCGGTTCCGGCGAGCCCCATGGAGAGGGTGCGCACCGCGAGGAGGGGCGCGGCAACGGAGAGGGCCTCGTGGACCACTCCCTGCCGCTCGAACCGGTTCCACAGGTCGCCGTAGTTGCGGTCGAAGATCTGGTTGGCGAACTCCTCGCTCTCCTGGAGGTACACGCCGATGACGTTCACGGGAAGGTCATCGACCGTCTCCACCCCGTGCTCCGCGAGCAGACGGGCGGTCGTCTCGCCGCGGTCGGGCCGCTCGATCCCGGGGACGCCGGACGAGACCTCCCGCTCCATGGTGCGGGCGAACTCGACGGCCGAAGGCGTGGGATGGAGCCACTTGGACAGGTCCACCGCGACGCGCGGCGCCACCAGCCCGTTCAGCACCCAGATGCCGAGCAGCGCCACAAGTGCGGTCCGCGCCGACCGGACCCAGGCCGAGACGGCGAAGGACAGCGCGACGAAGACCGCGAAGTACGCGAGGTAGCCGGCGGCCAGCACCGTGCCCCGCGCGAACGGCGTGGCGGCCGGACCCGGGCTGCCGATGGTGATCGCGGCGCTTCCCACGATGGCCGCCGGAATCAGCAGCAGCGCGAGGGCGCCCGCCACCCCGAGGGCCTTGCCGAGCGCCAGGTCCCGCCGGGAGATCCCGGTGGCCAGGAGCTGGCGGAGCGTGCCCTGTTCGCGCTCCCCCGCAAGCGCGCCGAAGGCGAGCAGGATGATCAGCAGCGGCACCAGGTACTGGAGCACCTGCGCCGCCGTGAGTGCGCCGAGCCGCTGGCCGGCGGTGGCGTCCTGTGCCGGGCGCATGAGGAAGTCGTTCTGGCGATGGGCCTCCAGCCAGACCGAGGTGCCGGTGTAGGGATCGACTCCCTGGTCCAGGAACGACAGGGGAAGGCGCGGCTTGAAAGCGTAGATGCCGTAGTGGGCCGCCGAGTGGGGGTTCTTCTCCCCCTGGGACTCCCAGTGGTCGCGGGCCGTCTCCCGCGCCGCGGTGTGCGCAGCTTCGGCCCGCCGGGTCTCGACAAAGCCGCTGCCCAGCGAAACGAGCAGCAGCACGCCCACGATGGCCGCGCACCAGCGAAAGCGGCCGTCCCGGAGCAGGTCGGTGAACTCTTTCCTGAGGATGTGCCGGATCATCTGGTCCCTCCTATTCCTGCATGTGGTCGAGGTAGATGCGCTCGAGGTCGGCGTGGCCGATCTCGTCGGTGCTCAGCTCGGTGACCAGGCGGCCGTGCCGCATGATCCCGATCCGGGTCCCCGACTCCTTCGCGCGAAACAGGTCGTGGGTGGCCATCAGCACCGCCACTCCCCGGCCTCGGAGCCTTTCGATCAGCTCGGAGAACTCCCGGGAGGCCTTGGGGTCGAGCCCGGACGTCGGCTCGTCGAGCAGCAGCGCCTCGGCGTCCTTCGCCACCGCGATGGCGATGCCGACCTTCTGGCGCATGCCCTTCGAGTACTCGGCGACCCGGCGCCGGACGGCGGGGAGGGGCAGCCCGACGTCCACCAGGATCTCGGTCAGGCGCTCGGCGGAGAGCGTCTCCCTGCCGCCGAGCGCCGCGAAGTACTCGAGGTTCTCGAGGCCGCTGAGGTTGCGGTAGAGCATGACCTGCT
>JAPPGX010000095.1:10443-27201 GCA_028877265.1 Acidobacteriota bacterium | reverse complement strand
CGGGACTGTCCCCCCCTCAAGCCGCCGAGAAGCCCCGCGATGGGGATGGCCGATCCCCCCCCCCCCCCGGGGGGGGGGGGGGGGGGGGGGGGGCGCGGGGGGGGGGGGGCCCCCCCCCCCCCGTGCCGGTCTGGAGACCGGCGGTCCCAGCGTCCTACGGACGCAGGATCAGTTTGCCCATGGTGGCGCGGCCTTCGAGGAGGCGGTGGGCCTCGGCGGCCTGGGCGAGCGGGAGTTCCCGGTCGATGGTGAGCTGGAGCTTGCCGCTCGCTACGCTGTCGAGGACTTCGCCGGCGCGCCAGCGGAGTTCGTCGGTGGTGGCGGCGTAGTCGCCGAGGGTCGGCCGGGTCACGAACAGGGACCCGTGCTGGGACAGCAGCAGCGGGTCGATCGGGGGGACCGGCCCGGACGATTGGCCGTAGAGGACGAGCATCCCGCGGGGACGTAACAGGCCCATGCTCTTCCGCCAGGTCGTCTCCCCCACCGAGTCGTAGGCGACCGCGAGCCCCTCGTCTCCGAGCTCTGCGCGGATCACCTCCGCGAAGTCCTGCTCGGTGTAGCGGATCACGGTGTCGGCGCCGGCGGCGAGCGCCGCCTTGGCTTTCGCTTCCGTGGACACGGTGCCGAAGACCCGGGCGCCGAGCGCCCGGCACATCTGGCAGAGCAGCAATCCCATGCCGCCGGCCGCCGCATGGACCAGCACCGGCATCCCCGACTGCACCCGGAACGTCGAGCGCACCAGGTAGTGGGCGGTCATCCCCTGCAGCAGCGCGGCGGCGGCCCGGGTGGTGGAGACGCCGTCCGGAAGCCGCACCAGCTTCGCCGCGGGGCGGACCGCCGCTTCGGCGTAGCTGCCCATCTGCATGACCCAGCCGACCCGGTCGCCGGGCGCCAGGTCCGAAACACCCTCGCCAACGGCCTCCACGACGCCCGCGCCCTCCACTCCGGGAGTAAAGGGAAGGGGAATCGGGTAGAGCCCGGTGCGGTGGTAGGTGTCGATGAAGTTCACGCCCGCCGCTTCCACCCGGACGAGGGCCTCTCCGGGGCCGGGGGCCGCGTCGGGGGCGGAGCCGAGACTCATCACCTCGGGGCCGCCGTGCTGCTGGATGCGGATGGCTTGGGGCATGGGGGGGCGCATCCTACACTTCCCTCAAATGACGACCGGTTCCCCCACCGGTCTTGAGAACAAGATCGCCCGGCTCCCGGAGAGCGCCGGGGTCTATCTCTTCCGCTCGGCCGAGGGGAAGACGCTCTATGTCGGCAAGGCCGCTTCGGTGAAGGCGCGGGTGCTGTCGCACCTCCGCACCCCGCCACCCGATGCCCGCAAGGGGAACCTGCTCTCCCAGATCGCCGACGTGGAGGTGGTGCTCACCGACTCCGCGCGCGAGGCGCTGCACCTCGAGAACAACCTCATCAAGACGCGCCGGCCCCGCTACAACATCCTGCTCCGGGACGACAAGAACCCGCCGCTCGTCCGGCTCACGATGAACGAGAAGTACCCGCGGGTCCACATCGTCCGGGGCGCCGGCACCGACGGCGCGGTGTACGCGGGTCCTTATTTCCCGGCGAGTCTGGCCCGCCGGAGCATGAGCCTGGTGCACCGGCTCTTCGGCATCCGGAACTGCCGCGAGCAGCTCAACGGAAAGCGCCCGCGCCCCTGCCTCCAGTACCAGATCCGCCGCTGCGTCGCGCCCTGCGTGGACTCGATCTGCTCGGTGGAGGAATACCGGGAGACGTCGGAGGCCGCCCGGCTGTTCCTGCTCGGCCGGACCACCGAACTCTCGACCTCGCTGACCCGGCGCATGCGCGAGGAGGCCGAAGCCGAACGCTTCGAGGAAGCCGCCCGGCTGCGCGACAGCCTGAAGCTGCTCGCGGAGCTGAACGACCGCCAGAAGATGGCCGCCGCGGAGGGCAAGGCCCGCGACGTGTTCGGTCTCTACCGGGAGGGGGACCGCGCCCAGTTGCAGGTGTTCCTGGTCCGGGGCGGCAAGGTGGTGGACCGGGACACCTTCTCGCTGTCCGACCTGCCGCCGGTGGACGACGCGGGCCTCGTGGAAGCTGCGATGAAGCAGTTCTACGAGATGGGGCGCATGCCGCCGCCCCGGATCGAGGCGCCACTCGACTTCGCCGAGCGCGAGCTGGTGGCCGACTGGCTGGGCGAGAAGCGCGGCGGACGGGTCGAGATCCACGTCCCGGTGAAGGGCGCCCGCCGCCGGATGGTGGACCTCGTGTGCCGGAACGCGCGGCTGGCGTTCGACCTCGACTTCCGGGAGGCCGGCCGGAAGGCCGCCGCCCGGGTCCGCGCCCTCCAGGAGGCCCTCCAGCTCCCGACCGAACCGCGCCGCATCGAAGCGTTCGACGTCTCCAACCTGGGCGGACGTCAGGTGGTGGCCTCGATGGTGGTCTTCGAACGCGGCGAGCCGCTCCCCTCGGCGTACCGGAAGTTCCGCATCCGCACCGTCAAGGGGAAACCCGACGACTACGCCTCGATGCGCGAGGTGGTGCTCCGCCGCTACCGGAGGGTGCTCACCGAGGGAGCGGAACTTCCGGACCTGATCCTGGTGGACGGCGGGCGCGGCCAGCTCGGCTCGGCGGCCGCCGCCCTCCACGACCTCGGACTCACCCACATCCCGCACGCGGGTCTCGCGAAGCGCGAGGAGGAGATCTTCCTGCCCGGCGCTCCGGAGCCGCTCCGGCTGCCCCGGAACTCCCCGGCGCTCCACCTCCTCGAACGGGCCCGGGACGAGGCGCACCGTTTCGCCATCACCTTCCACCGCAAGAGCCGGAGGGCCGACACGCTCCGTTCGGCGCTCGACGGAGTGCCCGGGATCGGCCCCCGGCGGCGGCAGGCGCTACTGACCCGCTTCGGGAGCCTGCGGCGGGTGACGGAAGCCACCGCAGCGGAGCTCGCCGAGACCGTGGGCCCGGCGCTGGCTGCGAAGCTGCACGCCCGCCTCCATCCCGGCCCGTAGAATCCCGACGCTTCATGCCAGAAACGGACACCTCAACGCGCAGCGGGCGCAAGCGCCTCCTCTCCGGGATGCGGCCCACCGGGTCGTCCCACCTCGGGCACCTGGTGGGGGCGTACCGCAACTGGGTCGCGATGCAGGACGAGTTCGACGCCTTCTACTGCATCGTGGACTGGCACGCGCTGACCACTGACTACAAGGACACCAGCGACCTCCGGGCGAGCACCCTCGAGATCGCCACCGACTGGCTCGCGGTAGGGCTCGATCCGAAGCGCTGCACGCTCTTCGTCCAGTCGCAGGTGCCCGAGCACGCCGAACTCCACCTGCTGCTCTCGATGGTCGTGCCGCTCGGGTGGCTGGAGCGCGTCCCGACCTACAAGGAACTGATCAAGGAACTCAAGGAGAAGGACCTCCACACCTACGGGTTCCTCGGCTATCCCGTCCTGCAGGCGGCCGACATCCTCATGTACGACGCCGCCGTGGTGCCGGTGGGCGAGGACCAGAAGCCCCACGTGGAGCTCACCCGCGAGATCGCCCGCCGGTTCAACCAGTTCTACGGCGACGTGGTCACCGAACCCGACGTGCGGCTCACGCCGTCGCCCCGCTTGCCGGGAACCGACGGACGCAAGATGTCCAAGAGCTACGGCAACGTCATCGGCATCGCCGAGGACGAGGACTCGGTCCGCGGGAAGCTCAAGACCATGATGACCGACCCGGCCCGGAAGCGGCTCAGGGATCCGGGCGATCCCGCGAAGTGCCCCGTCTTCGACCTGCACCGCATCTTCTCCGACGGGGAGACGCAGAACTGGGCCGCCGAGGGCTGCCGGTCGGCCGGCATCGGCTGCATCCAGTGCAAGAACGCGCTGGCCGACAACCTGGTCGCGGAGATCGCGCCGATCGGCGAGCGGCGCCGGGAATACGAGAAGCGGCCCGACGACGTCCGGGACGTACTGGCCGCCGGCCGGCGCGAGGCGTCCGAGGCGGCCCGCGCCACCATGGAGCGGGTGCGCGCCGCCGTTCGTCTTCCCGAAGCTCGATGAAGGCGGTCCTCTACCAGCCGGAGACCGAATTCGGGACCCCCGGCCAGGGGTTCCACATCCGCTTCGACGCCGGCGAGGACTCCCCCGCCGAGGACGGTTTCGACGGCCCGCTGGAACTGCTCCTCCGCATGGTGCGCGAGGGGCAGGCCGATCCGCTGCGGATCGAGATCGCCTCCATCACCCGGCAGTACCTCGAGACGCTCGAGCTCCTCGAAATGCTCGACCTCCGGGTGGGGTCCGAGTTCCTCAAGATGGCGACCGCGCTCCTCCGGCTCAAGGCGCGCCGCCTCCTGCCCCGGCCCCTCCCGGCGGCCGCCGGAGCGGAGGCGGATCCGCTGGCCGATCTGGAGGACCGCCTCCGGGACTACGCCCGCTACCGGGACGCCGCCCGCAAGCTGCGGGAGAGCCTCGAGGCGCGCCGTTCGGTATGGGTCCGCCAGCCTGCCCTCGGGTTCGTGGAGGGGGATCCGGCGAACGGCGACTCCGCGAGCGCCGAGCCGGAGACCCTCCTCCAGGTGGACCTCTTCGCGGTGGTCGAGGCCTTCCGGCGGGTCGTGGTCCGGGCGCGGGCGCGGCCCCGAGTGCCGATCCCCGAGCGCCGCATCTCCATGGCGGTCCTGATCGGCCGCATCGAGACCGCCGTTCCGCCCGGTGTCGAGGCGGACTTCGAGGAACTCCTCTTCGAGGTCATCGAGGGCAACGTGGACCGCGGCACGCTGGTCGCGGCGTTCCTGGCGATCCTGGAACTGGCCCGCCGCCGCCGGATCTCGGTGGGCCAGGACGAGAACTTCGGTCCGATCCGGATCGCCGGGCTGGCGGCCGACTGAGGATCTGCCGGTGAGCCCCGAAACCGCCGGCGCGGAGGGGTCCGGGCCGGCCCTGGACCGCGAACGGCTCGCGTCGGCGGTGGAGGCGCTGCTCTTTTCCCACGGGGCGCCGGTACCGGGGGAACGCCTCGCCGAAGTGCTCGACACCGGCCTGAAGGAGGTGCTCGCCGCCCTCGAGGAGCTGGAGATCCGGTATGCGGCCCTGGAATCCGGACTGCGGCTGGCCCGGATCGCGGGAGGCTTCCAGCTCACCACCCGGGTGGAATGGCGTGACGTCATCGAGCGTCTCATCGCGCCGAAGCGGGAGCAGGCGCTGACCGAGGCGGCGCTCGAGGCGCTGTCCGTCATCGCCTACCGGCAGCCGATCACGCTGCCCGAGCTGAACGAGATCCGCGGCGTGAACTCCCACAGCGTGGTCACCACCCTCATGAAGCACCGCCTGGTCCGTTCGCGGGGCCGCAAGCAGGTTGTCGGACGTCCGCTCCTCTACGGGACCACGAAGGATTTCCTCGAGCGATTCGAGCTGGATCGGCTGGAGGACCTGCCGAAGCTCCGCGAGTTCGAGGAGACGCTGGCGTCGGCCGCGCCCATCCCGGCGGAGTCCGGCTCCGGAGGGACGGGCGCCGACGCCGATCCCGCTGAGGTCTCCGAATGACCGCCGAGCGGCTCCAGAAACTGATCGCGGCGGCGGGGATCGCTTCGCGGCGCGCCGCGGAACGGATGATCGCCGAGGGCCGGGTCACCGTGGACGGGGAGGTGGTCAACGTTCCCGGAGTGCGCGCGGACCCGGCGCTCCAGGACATCCGGGTGGACGGAGCGCGGCTCCGCAAGCTCGGCAGGCCGCGGCGCTACGTGATCCTCAACAAGCCGATCGGCCACCTGACAACCCGTTCGGACCCGGGACGCCGTTCGACGGTGATGGATCTGCTGCCGCATTCGTTCCGCTCGCTGGTTCCGGTCGGGCGCCTGGACGGCAACAGCTCGGGACTCGTGCTGCTGACCGACGACGGGGAGCTGGCGCAGCGGGTCACGCATCCGCGCTACCGGCTGCCGAAGACCTACTACGCCACCGTGCGGGGGCTTCCCGCCGAAGACGTGCTCGAGCGGGCGCAGCGCGGCGTCCGGGTCGATGGCGAGGGGCTGCGGCTCGACCATGTCGAGGTCATCGCCCGCTTCCCGCACCGGGCGGAGTCGAAGCGCCGCGCGCGGCTCCGGGTCACCCTCCGCGGCGGGCGGAACCGCGAGATCCGGCGGGTGTTGAGTGTCCTGGGCCATCCGGTCCTCGAACTGCACCGCACCCGGATCGGGTGCCTTGCCGACACCGGGCTCACCCCGGGAGGCTGGCGCAAGCTGCGCGGGGACGAGCTGGACGAGTTGCGGGATCTCATCCGGCGGTGCGCCGGCGAGACGGCGGCGCCCGCCGAACCGGCCGACCCGGAACCGGCGGCGCCTTCCGCCCGGCCCGCGGCGTTCGTGGTGGCGATCGACGGGCCCGCGGGCTCCGGAAAGACGTCCGTGGCCCGTGCGGTCGCCGAGCGCTTCGGGTTCTCCTACTTCAACACGGGGGCGTCGGTCCGCGCGGTGGCGCTCGCGGCGATGCGGCAGGACCTGGATCTCGATGACGGCGCGTCCCTCAGGACTCTCGCCTTCCGGGTGATCCTCGACCCGGAAGGCCGTGTCTTCCTCGACGGCGAAGACGTGTCCGCGGCCGTCCGCGCGCCGGAGGTCTCCGCGGGAGCGTCCCGGGTGGCCGTCCATCCCGAACTGCGCGAGGTCCTGGTGGAGCGCTGGCGGCAGTTCGCGGCGGGCGGCGGCGTCGTCGAGGGCCGGGACATCGGCACGGTGGTCTTCCCCGAGGCGCCGGTGAAGGTCTTTCTGGACGCGCGGCCCGAGATCCGGGCGCAGCGCCGCTCCTCGGACGAGGGAGACCGCGACGTGGGCGCCGTCCAGTCGGAGCTCAACCGCCGCGACCACACCGATTCCGGCCGGGCGGTGGCTCCCCTCCGCCGGGCGGAGGACGCCCACCACCTCGACACGAGCGACCTCACACTCGAGGAAACCGTTGAGCGGGTGGCGGAACTGGTGGAAGCGGCGCGGTCCCGCGCCCTCGACTAACGAAGACCGGCCTCCTTGTGGGCTAACATATGTGCATGCGTTTGCACATTCACATCGACGACGCGCTGATTGCCCGAGTGGACGAGATCGCCGGACCGCGGGCGCGGAGCGAATTCGTCCGCAACGCGGTTCAGGCGGCCGTCGAGAGCCGCCGTCGGTGGGACCTGATCGAACAGGCGGCTGGCGCCGTCAGCGAGCGCTCGCACGAGTGGGACGCCGACCCGGCGGAGTGGGTGCGGCAGCAGCGGCGCGGCGATCCCGACCGCGTCGGTTGACGGGATGCTCGCGCTGCTCGACACCACCGTTCTCATCGACCACCTGCGTGGGCGCCCGGCGGCGCGGCGGCTTCGTGAGCTGCGGAAACGAGGCGACGTACCGGGAACGACGGCCATCAACGTCGAGGAGGTGTACCGGGGGCTTCACCCCGGGGAAATCGAGCGCGCCCTCCTGTTGTTCGATGGCCTTCACGTACACCCCCTAGGACTTCGGGAAGGCAGGATCGCGGGTGAATGGCGCCAGAGATTCGCGGCGCGAGGTCGAACCCTGGCACAGGCCGACTGTCTCATTGCGGCGGCAGCGCACTCCGCGGACGCGGTCCTGGTGACCGGCAATCCGAAGGACTTTCCGATGGAGGAAATCCGCATCGAACACTGGCCCGTGGGCGAGTAGCCCCCGTCAGCGCGACATCCGCGGTTAGCGGCGTTTGCCGAGGACGACGGGCGGCGCTGGCCACTTCTTTGGTGGCTCGGCTTCTCTCGGTTTCCCGAGGAGCAAACGTGCTCGAACGCACGGGGACGCCGGAGGCCGGAGCCTCCCGAAGCCCGCCGTCCCTGGGGTGGACCCGCCTCGCTACCAGAGCCTTCGCCGCGTCCGCAATGAAGAGAGATCCGCAACCGACGCGCGGGGACCCGGGGCGGAACCGCGCGGTGGATCGCCTCGTAAACCTCTGGGTAATGCGGACCCGAACCGGCGAGCGGAGGAGCGCCGGCGGCTCCGGAGGGAGTTGTCCGGCGTGAGACACGCAGTGCAAGCGCTCTGGCGGAGCGGTGGATACGCCGTGCTCGCGGTTACCGTCGTCGCCCTCGCGGTGGGCGCGAACACCGCTGTCTTCACCGTCGCCTACGGGGCGCTCTTCGCGCCCCTCCCCTACCGCGCTCCGCAGGAGCTCGTCCGGGTGGCGACCCAGTTCCCGACGATGGGCTTCGACAAGTTCTGGATTTCGGCCCCCGAATACCTCGAGTACCGTGAGTGGAGCGCGTCGTTCGCGGAGGCCGGGGCGTTCAACACCGGGATGGCGTCGGTGGTGGGGACCGGGGACCCCTTCCGCGCCCAGGAGGCCGCGGCCACGGCGAGCCTCTTCCGGACCCTGGGGATCTCGGCCTCGCTCGGGCGGGTGTTCACCGACGCGGAGGACCGCCCCGGCGCGGAGCCCGTCATGGTGCTTTCCGACGGGCTCTGGCGGCGCGCGTTCGGGGCGGCCCCGGACATCCTCGGCCGGCGCCTCACGGTGGACGGCGTCCAGCGAACCGTCATCGGAGTCCTGCCGCCCGGAACGGACCTCCTGGACCGGCGCGTCGAGTTCTGGACCCCGCTCGCGCTCGACCCGGCGGACCTTCCGGGCCGCGGATCCCACAACTACATCATGGTGGCGCGGCTCGCTCCCGGGGCCACGATCGACTCGGCCCGGGCCGAACTCCCCGCGCTGCTGGAGCGCTGGCGCTCCGAGTCCGCGGATACCCACGCGCCGCATCCCGAGTTCCACCCGGTGATCCTCGTGGACCTGCACGAGGAGGTCGTCGGCGACCAGGGCGCCCGCCTGCTCGCGCTGCTCGCCCTCTCGGCGCTGCTGCTGCTCGCCGGCTGCGCCAACCTGGCCAACCTCGTCGTGGGCCGCGCCGAGTCGCGGCGGGGCGACATCGCCCTCCGCGCCGCCCTCGGCGCGGGCCGCGCCGGAGCGGCCGGTCCGTTCTTTCGGGAGGCGGTCCTGCTCGCTCTCGTCGGCGGCGCGCTCGGGCTCCTGTTGGCGCAGGCGGGGGTGTCGGCGCTGCTCGCCGCCTATCCGGGCGGGGTCCCCCGGATCGCCGAGATCGGGATCTCGGGTCCGGTGCTGATCTTCGCCGTGCTCGCGACCGCCGCGACCGGGGTGGTCTTTGGCGCCGCCCCGGTCACCGGGCTCGCGACCGCGGGACGCGAGGCGCAACTGCTCGGCACCCTGCAGGCCGGCGGAAGACGCGTCACCGGCGGCCGCCGCCGGCTCCGGAACGGGCTCGTGGTGTTCGAGGTGGCGCTCTCCGCGGCGCTGCTGATCGCGTGTCTCCTCCTGGTCCGCAGCCTGTTCGCGGTCCAGGCAACGGACCCGGGCTTCGATCCGGACCACCTCGCCACCTACCAGACCTACCTGCCCGAGACCGCCTACCCGGCGGCCTCGGAGCAACTCGCGTTCCTCGAGCGGCTCCGCGCGGAGGCTGCGTCGGTTCCCGGGGTCGAGGCGGTCACCTACATGAGCGGCCTGCCGCCGCGGCGCCGGCTGAACGCGAACGACACGGCGCTCGAGGGCGTGCCCGAGGGCGAGGGACACCCGGCCCACAACATGGACTACTGGCAGTTCGCCGGGCCGGGCTACTTCGAGGCGATGGGGATCCCGTTGCTCTCCGGCCGCGGCTTCACCGCTTCGGACGACGGCGGCGCGACCCCGGTGGCGGTGGTCAACCGCGCGGCGGCGGAACTGTTCTGGCCCGGGCAGGACCCGATCGGCCGTCGTCTCTCGCCCGGATCGGAGGTCCCGTGGTTCACGATCATCGGCGTCGCGGCGGACGTCAAGCAGGGCGGACTCGAATCCGAGACCGGCACGGAGGTCTATTTCCACTACCCGCAGACCGCCGAGGCCGTCGGTTTCGCCCCCCGGACCGTGAACGTCGTGGTGAAGTCGAGCCTGCCCGCGTCCGCGCTGGCGCCCGCGATCCGGGAGGTCACCCACCGGCTGGACCCGTCGTTGCCGGTGGACTCTTTCCGGCCCATGACCGAGGTGATCCGCGCCTCGGTCGCCGGGCCCCGTTTTCTCGCCCTGCTGGCCGCGGTGTTCGCGGTCCTCGCGGTGCTGCTCGCCGCCGCCGGCGTCTACGGAGTGATATCGGCCCTCGTGACCGAGAGGACCCCGGAGCTGGGAGTGCGCATGGCCTTCGGCGCCGCGAGACCGGACCTCCTGGGGCTCGTGTTCCGCCACGGGATGCGGCTCGCGCTGCCCGGTCTCGCTCTCGGCCTCATCGCCGCGTTCGCCGCGAGCCGGTTCCTCGCGAGCATCCTTTTCGGGGTCGCTCCCGGCGATCCCTCGTCATACGTGGTGGCCTTCGGCGTGATCCTCGGGGTGGCGGCCCTCGCCTGCCTGCTCCCGGCCGTCCGGGCGACCCGCATCCAGCCGACCGCGGCGCTCCGCCACGGCTGAGGGGCCGCGCCGGCTCTCGATCCTCCCCGAGTCGGCGGATCAGCCCCTGGCGGCGCGCCAGGTGTCCACGCAGGACCGGTAGTTGGCGGCGATCTGCGCGATCGCGTCCGCCTCGCCGAGCTGGCCGTTCAGACACGCCCCGAGGGGCTCCCGGAAGTTGGTCCGGCCGACCGCGAACCCGATGAAGCCGTCCACCGGAGCGGCCACCCGGAGCCATTCGTGAACCTGGGCGGCGTCGGAACCGCGTCCCAGCACGATGGAACCGACGCGCCCCCGGCCCGGCCCGCTGCGGACCGCCGCCGCGACCCGTTCCGCGTCCTCGGCCCGGTCCACGCCCTCGATCTTCCAGATGTCAGGTTCGATCCCGAAGTCCTGGATCATGTGGATGGCGCGCACCATGTGGCCGGGCCGCAGCTCACGGTCGTAGGCGGCGCCGGCTTCCTTGTCCTCGGGCGTCGTCGCCGGCACCAGGAGCTCGAACATGAACAGGCGCCGCTCGGGACCGTGGAGGTAGTCGGAAACCAGTTGCAGCCGGCTGAGCTGCACCGCGGTGTCGGCCACGGGATCGTCGGGGTGCAGCCGCACCAGCACCTTCACGATCTGCGGCCGGTGGTAGCGGATGTGCGTCACCCAGCGCACCCCGTACTCGAAGTCGAAGACCGGCTGGCCGCTCTTTTCGATGCACATCGCCCGCGGAATCCCCCGCGCCGCCGCGTCGGCGAGGATCTGGCTCCCGAACTGCGCGTCCACCAGGATTCCCACCTGCTCCTTCGGAACTCCGCCTTCGATTGCCTGCAGGAGGCCGCGGTAGATCAGGCTCTTCGCGGCCGCGACGGGACCGAATCCGTCGTTCGCCGGTGAGATCTCCGGGGCGCCGCGGAAGCCGAAGTAGGACTTCGTGAAGCTGCCCCGGTGGTCGAAGGGCTGGATGAAGAGCGACTGGTCGTAGCCGATGGCGGAGGGTTTGTTCATGGGTCTGGGAGAGGCCTTTCGGGGTCAGGAAGGGAAGAGTGTATTGGGCTTCCTTGGCGTGTCCGACGCCGTTCGACTCAGCGTGTGATTCGCGGTCCTGCGGACCGCGGTGCCGGTCTGAAGACCGGCGCTCCCAACCTTTAGACTCCCGGGACAGTCCATGGAGCCCGATCACATCGTGGTGCGGGGCGCCCGGCAGCACAATCTCAAGAACATTTCCGTTCGCATTCCGAAGAAGCGCCTCGTCGTCCTGAGCGGGGTCTCGGGGTCGGGAAAGTCGTCGTTGGCGCTCGACACCCTCTACGCCGAAGGTCAGCGCCGCTACGTCGAATCGCTGTCCAGTTACGCCCGCCAGTTCCTGGGGCAGATGGACAAGCCCCTCTACGACACGATCCAGGGGCTCTCGCCGACCATCTCGGTGGACCAGAAGTCGGCGAGCCACAACCCGCGCTCGACGGTCGGCACCATCACGGAGATCTCCGACTACCTGCGGGTGCTCTTCGCCCGGGTCGGCGTCGCCCAGTGCCCGCGCTGCGGGCGCGAGGTCAGCCCGCAGACGGCGCAGGAGATCGTGGAGGAACTGGCGCAGTTGTCGGCCGGCACCCGCTTCCTCCTGCTGGCGCCCGTCCTCGAGAACCGGCGCGGCGAGTTCCGCTCCACGCTCGAGAACATCCTGCGCCGCGGGTTCTCCCGGGCGCGGATCGACGGCGAGGTCCAGCTCATCGAAGAGGTCACCGCCCTCGAGAAGCGGAAGAAGCACAACGTCCAGATCGTCGTGGACCGGCTGACGCGCAAGGACCCGGCCGGCGAAGAGTGGCGCGGCCGGGTCACCGATTCGGTGGAGACCGCGCTCCGCGAGGGGGACGGCATCGTGATCGCGGCGGTCGAGGGAGAGGACGGCGACCGCATCTTCTCGGAGAAGAACGGCTGCCCGAGCTGCGGGATCGGATTCCCCGAGATTTCGCCGCAGCTGTTTTCGTTCAACAGCCCCCAGGGGATGTGCAAGGAGTGCAACGGGCTGGGGGCCCGGAGCGAGGTGGACGAGGACCTGGTGGTCCCCGATCCGCGCCTGAGCATCAACGACGGGGCGGTGGCGTTTTGGGGCCGCTTTGCGGAGCGGGACGGCTGGGAGGCGACGGTGGTCCGGGGAGTGGCGAAGCGGTTCGGGGTGGACCTCGACCGCCCGTGGGCGCGCCTCGCCGCGGGCAAGCGGAAGATCCTCCTCTGGGGGTCCGGCCGCGAGCGGATTCCCGTCAAGTACCAGCGGAGCTCGCGCGCGGTTCACTGGGAAGGGGTCCTCAACCTGCTGACCCGCCGGATGCGGGAGACCTCCTCCGACCGGGCCCGGCGCTACTACTCGCGATTCTTCTCGAGCCGGGCGTGCCGGGCCTGCGGGGGGACCCGCCTGCGGCCGGAGGCGCTGGCCGTCAACGTGGGCGACCACACCATCGCGGACGTCTCCTCGATGTCCATCGAGGACGCGCTCGGGTTCATGGAAGACCTTGAACTGGAGGGCACCGCGCTCGTCATCGGGGCGGAACTGCTGAAGGAGATCCGGAACCGGCTTCGCTTCCTCGCCGACGTGGGCCTCGGCTACCTGTCGCTCGACCGGTTGGCGCCGAGCCTGTCCGGCGGCGAATCGCAGCGCATCCGGCTCGCCAGCCAGATCGGGTCCGAACTCACCGGGGTCATCTACATCCTCGACGAGCCCTCCATCGGGCTCC
This sequence comes from Acidobacteriota bacterium, assembly GCA_028877265.1. Classification (GTDB taxonomy): domain Bacteria; phylum Acidobacteriota; class Vicinamibacteria; order Marinacidobacterales; family Marinacidobacteraceae; genus Marinacidobacterium. Next base: position 14,112 of record JAPPGX010000095.1, on the reverse strand, counting down.
ACCCGCGCGACAACGGAAAGCTGCTGGAGGCGCTGCACCGGCTCCGGGACATCGGCAACACCGTCGTCGTGGTCGAGCACGACCGGGAGACCATCGAGTCCGCGGACCACGTGCTGGACTTCGGCCCCGGAGCCGGGGTCTATGGCGGGGAGGTCGTCGCCGAAGGGACGCCCGCGGAGATCCGGGACGAGCCGAAGTCGCTCACGGGACGCTACCTGCGCGGCGACCTCGACATCGCGGTGCCCCCGCGCCGGCGGTCCTCCCGGCACGCGGTCCGGATCGTGGGGGCCCGCGCGAACAACCTGAAGGAAGTGGACGTGGCGATTCCGCTCGGCGCGCTCACCTGCGTGACCGGAGTCTCCGGCGCCGGGAAGAGCACGCTCGTTTACGAGGTGCTCTACCGGGCGCTCGCCCGCGCGCTCCATCGTTCGGAACGCCCCGTGGGGAAGCACTCCCACATCGAGGGGATCGAGCGCGTCGGCAGGGTGGTGGACATCGACCAGTCCCCCATCGGCCGCACCCCCCGTTCCAATCCGGCGACCTACACCAAGGTGTTCGACGGCATCCGTTCGCTCTTCGCGGCGCTGCCCGCGGCGCGCGCCCAGGGCTACAAGCCGGGGCGCTTCTCTTTCAACGTGCCCGGCGGGCGGTGCGAGCACTGCCAGGGCGACGGGGTGATCCGCGTCGAGATGCACTTCCTGGCGGACGTCTTCGTCACCTGCCAGGTGTGCAGCGGCCGGCGGTTCAACGACCAGACGCTGACCGTGCGCTACCAGGGCCGCTCCATCGCCGACGTGCTCGACCTCACGGTGAGCGAGGCCATCCCCGTGTTCCGGTCCCAGCCCGGCATCCTCCACATTCTTGAGACGCTCCAGGACGTGGGGCTCGGCTACATCCGGCTCGGACAGCCCTCCCCGACCCTGTCAGGCGGCGAGGCGCAGCGGGTCAAGCTCTCGCGGGAGCTGGCGAAGCGGTCCACCGGCGACACGCTCTACATCCTGGACGAGCCCACCACCGGCCTGCACTTCGACGACATCGCCCGCCTCCTGCGCGTGCTCGACCGCCTGGTGGACGCCGGGAACACCGTGGTGGTGATCGAACACAACCTGGACGTGATCAAGACCGCGGACCATCTCGTGGATCTCGGGCCGGACGGCGGCGGCCGCGGCGGGGAGCTGGTCGTCTGCGGGACTCCCGAGGCGGTGTCCCGGCACGCCGGATCCTGGACCGGGCGTTATCTGCGCGAGATCCTCGAACCGGCGCCGGCGGCCCGGCGCGCTTCCTAGGAGCCTGTGGACAAAGTGGCGCGAGCGCCGAGACGGGCGAGGCGCCCGCCTGACAAGGCGCGTGAGGGAGGAATACCTGTTGTCTTTCGACCGAAACGCAACGATGAGCGGAACGAAGTGGAGCGTTTCAGGCGGGATGCATCGCCCGTCGAACGCCGCGTGACTTTGTTCACAGGTTCCTGAAGCCCGTGTACCGCAGCTATCGGACCGGGGTGGGGTTTGGCGGCGGGGCCATGCCGACCGGCGTCAAGCAACTCATCCTGATCACCGGCGGGGTGTACCTGGTCCAGCTTGTGGTCCCGGCGGTCACGGCGTTCTTCGGGCTCTACCCGCCCGCGGTGCTCTCGCTCCAGGTGTGGCGCCTGTTCACCTACATGTTCCTGCACGGGGGGCTCCTGCACCTGCTGCTGAACATGTTCGTGCTCTACATGTTCGGGTCGCAGCTCGAGCAGGTCTGGGGACGGCGCCGCTTCGTCCGCTACTACCTGCTCTGCGGCGTCGGGGCCGGACTCTTCGCGCTGCTGCCGCTGCCGGCGTTCTTCGACGCGCTCCACATCGGCGCCTCGGGGGCGGTGTACGGGCTGCTCCTCGCCTTCGGCCTCCTGTTTCCGTCGGCGCAGGTCTACCTGCTCGGCATCCTGCCCATGAGCGCGCGCCACATGGTGATCCTCTTCGGCTTCATCTCGCTGGCGGGTTCCCTTTCGGCGACCTCCGACGGGGTGTCCCACATCGCTCACCTCGGGGGGCTGGTGGTGGGATACGTGCTGTTGCGGCGGGACGGCCTGCTCCCGAGATACCGCTCCCGGCTGGGGGTCCTGTGGAACGACCTCCGGCGCCGCCGGCGGCGCGCCCGGTTCGAGCGCTACTACGAAGAGCACGAGCGGAAGCGGTCCGAGACGCTCCATTGACGGTTCCTCGGGGGTCCGCCCCCGGCCGCCGACGCGGTCGGGAACGCCTTCGGAAAGACCCCCCCTTTGACTCGGGGCGGGAGGTCTTGTTACAAAGAGCAGTGCGCCGGCCCCGGCTGGCCCGTGCGGTTCTCCCGTCCATCGCCGTAGAGGGGCCGACCGAGGAGGCTGCCATGAGATTCCGCTTTACCCTCGCGGCTGCGGCCGCGTTCGCGCTCCTGATCGTTCCCCCGGCATTGGCTCAGGATCCCCCCGCCGAAGAGGAGGCGTTCGTAGAAGCGCACGAGATCACCCTCGACAATGTCGGGGAGGAATTGGTCGTGCGTGGACGGATCCAGAGAACCGAGAGCAACCCCGTCCAGGGCGTCACGATCCACTTCGACCGGACCCACATCGACTACCCCTTCCGGGTGTTCATCCCCCGGGAGGATCTTGGTGACTGGGAAGGAACCGACCCGGTGAAGGTCTACGCCAGGGGGCGCATCATCAAGATCAGCGGCGAGATCGAGGAACAGGGCGAACTGCCTTACATCCGCGTCAGCGAGCGTAGTCAGATCGAGATCGTTCCCCGCCAGCGTCGCCGCCGGCGCCGTCCCCGTGGGGATGATCCGGCCGCAGCGATCCGGGCGGCGGCCGCGGTGTCGAACGCCGCTGCGATCGCCGCCGGCCGCTAGCGGCAGAACGCCAGACCGAACACCGCCCGTGTTTCGTCACGGGCTGCTATAACGGGAGTACGCCGCCCTCGCCGGTTTCCGCGGTTCTCCCGTCCGTCGCCGCGAAGGGGCCGGCCGAGGAGGCTGCCATGACAATCCGCAACCGGCGCGCGGCGGCGGCCGCGTTCGCGCTCCTGATCGCCCCGGTGGCGTCGGCGCAGGATCCCCCGGCCGAGGAAGAGGTCGAGGTGGTGGCGGTCGGGGACGTGACCGCCGAGCACGTCGGCGAGGAGATCACCGTCGGGGGCCGGGCCGTCGATGTGCGGATGATTCAGGGGTCCGGTTTTCACATCTCCTTCCTCTCGGGCTTCCTGGCCCTCATTCCGGAGTCGTACATGCACCTGTGGACGGGCGTGGACCCGATGAAGCGCTACAAGGGACGGAACCTGCAGATCACCGGCGAGGTCATGGAGGAGAACGACCAACTGTTCATCGGCGTCACCGACCCGGACCAGATGAAGGTCATCCAGCGGCAGCGCCGCCGCCGGCGCTAGGCAAACAGCCCGCGGGCTGGAGGGCAGCAGGGCGCTCGGCCTCGACCGCGGGAAGACAGTTGCACCGAGGGAAGAGCCCCATCGGGCACGTCAGCGTTGCGCCGTGCGCGGTGCGGAGCACCGCGCGTGCCGGTCAGAGACCGGCGTTCCAAGCCGGCGGCGCCATCCGGGCGTGCCCGGCCGAAGGGGCATTAGTTGGGGGGGGGGGGGGGGGCGGCCCGGGGCCGGCCCCCCCCCCCCCCCCGCCCGCGGGCGGGGAGGAGCCACA
>JAPPGX010000095.1:0-10433 GCA_028877265.1 Acidobacteriota bacterium | reverse complement strand
CCGCGGCGCGGCCCGCCCCCCCCGCGCCGCCCCCGCCCGCGGCCGCCCGCCCGCGCCGCCGCGCCGCCCGGCCCCCCCCCCCCCCCCCCCCCCCCCCCCCCCCCCCCCCCCCACGAACCCGATGCGCGACTGCTAGCGGTTATCCACGCTCCACTTCCCCGCTCCCGTCATCGCGATGAACAGGAACAGGAAGCAGTAGAGCACCGCCAGTTCTCCCCGGTTCTCGATCGGGAACCAGCCGAGCATCATTCCGGCGTCGTCGGTGCGGAACTGGTGCGCCATGAAGTAGGCCACCGCCATCTGGCCGCTCGAGATGAACGCCGCGATGCCGGTCATGAAGCCGACCATGAGGGCGAGTCCGCCGACGAACTCGATCACCCCCGCCAACCCCATCAGGGACATCAGCTCGCGCTGTGTTCCGCCCATGACCCCGAAGAGCTTCTGGGCGCCGTGACAGAGGAACAGGAAACCGGACACGATGCGCAAGAGCGCATAGGCGGTGTCCTTGTGCTGGTCGAGCATGGTCTTCATGGTGTTCTCCTTCCCCCGCAACTGCGGGGTATTCGTCAGAAATCCATCAGGATCGTGTACTTGGCGACGAGCGCCCGGTCGAGACGGTTGCCCATCGGATCGCGCCGGTCGTTCAGCACGATGAAGAAGTCGGAAAGGGGCCGGTGGATCAGGTTGAAGCGAATGTTCGAACTCCAGTCCTCGGTGATGTTGTTGTACTGGATGAGCGCGTTCAGGAACATCGTGGTGGTGAAGGTGTAGGTCACCCGGGCGGTGAGCAGGTCGGCGACGAACGCGCCCTCGGGGAGCGAGATGTCGTTTCGGCTCCAACCGATGTAGGAGGTCAGCTTCCCGCCGACGCGGACCACGGTGCTGAGGTTCAATGCCGTTCGGTCCCCGGAGTAGAAACCTCCCCAGTCGTAGCGGCCGTTCAGGGAAATCGGCCGGCTCGGGTCGGAGAAGAGCATGACGAACCATTCGTCGTAGGGGTGCTCGCCCGGCAGCACCGTGGTGGTCGGGTGCAGGGGGAACGGCGCGAAGGTGTTCTCGATGCTGTCGTTGTAGCCGAACTCGAAGAACGCGCCGTTCTGGTGGCGAAAGCCGACGTGCCAGTTCGTGTAGCGGCTCACCAGCTCCCCGTCGGAGTTCACGTAGTCGTTCCACTCGAAGTGGGGGTTGATCTCCCGGATGATGTCGCTCCACCAGGACGGGCGGTAGTGGTAGCCGACGTAGCCGAGCAGGCGGCGGACGCCGATCCGGGGGGCGAACCCCATCTCGGGGTTGAAGTCGTCCCCGAGCCTGGTCCAGGCGCCCCGGAACTGCCAGAGCCGGCCGTCATAGTTCGCCGCCACCCGCGCCGCCTGGTCGTCGCCGATGAGGCCGGGCGTCGCGGTCCGCGCCCAGAACGAGTTCACCTCCAGCTCGGGCGTGACCCGGATGTTGGCGTCGAGGCCCATCGAGCGGTTGTAGTGGTCGCTCCCGGACCCCGTTTCCCGGTTCAGGAAGACGGCGCCCACGTCCGAGTTGCCTCCGACGTTGCGGCGCACCCGGACCGCCGTGAAGTTCTCGGTTCCCGGGGCGTCCTCGTGTTCCCCGGTCTGGATGCTCATCACGCCGAGTTCGTAGGCGCCGGCCCGCCCGGTGAGCCGCCCCCCGCCGAGCACGGGGATGGGGGTGCCCGTCCGCGAGAGGCCGATGCGCCGGCTGAAGAACAGGTAGAGATCGTCCCCCCGGCTCTGGCTGGCGCGCAGCGTCGCGGGATTGAACGCCTGCCCGAAGTCGGCCCGGAACTGGGTGATCCTGGAATCGTTCGGGACCCCGAAGCGGAAAATGCCGGAGTTCTCGATGAAGAAGTCCCGCTTCTCGGGAAAGAAGAGGTTGAAACGGGTGAGGTTGACCTGCTGGACGTCCGCTTCCACCTGGGAGAAGTCGGTGTTCACGGTCAGGTCCAGGTTCAGCCCGGTGCCCACCAGCACCTTGGCGTCCACGCCCAGATCCGCGGAGTTCGTGGTTCCCTCGTCGGAGTCGGCGGCCCCCTGGCTGGTCTCAGCGCCCGCGTAGGGGGTCACCTTGAAGCGGCCGCCGGACCGGAGCCCGGTGAGTCCCTCGATGGTGCCCGAGTAGGAGATGCGGGCGAAGTTGAAGAAGCGTGGAATGGGCGCCCAGAACGAGTCCTCGTTCAGCCGCCGGATCCGCCGCAGGAAGTTGATTCCCCAGGTCTGTTCGGGGCTCTCCCGGAACCGCAGCGTCTTGAACGGGATCGCCATCTCCACCTGCCAACCGCGTTCGGTGCGCAGGGTCTCGACGTGCCAGACGCCGTCCCAGTCGCGGTTGAACTCGCGCCCCTCGTTGAAGACCTGTCCGTCGAACTTCGCCCCGGCCGGGTTCGTCTCGAACATGTAGCCGTTCCGCCGATCGTGGAACGTGTCCACCGTGACGCCGAAGATGTCGCCGGCGCGGGTCGAGAAGTCCCGCGAGAGGTCGTTCACGATCAGTCCGTCGGGTTCGTCGTGGGCGAACGCGCCGACGTAGAGGAACTCGTCGTCGTAGAGCACCCGGACTTCGGTCACGAAGGTCGCCGGCATCCCTTCGTTGGGGTTGCCCTGGATGAAGTCGGTCGCGATGGGAGCGCCCGCCCATTCGTCCTCGTCGAGCACGCCATCGATCCTGACCGGCTTGGCTGCCCGGACGGCGGGCAGGCGCCGTTCCAGGCGGGCGGTCTCGAAGTCCACCTGCCCTTGGGAAAGACCGGTGCCCGGCGTCAGGAACGGCAAAAGGGCCGCGGCGATTCCTGGCAGCAGGAGACGGGCTGCGGCCCTTCCGCGGAGCAGGGCCGCGAACATGTCGGGCGGCCAATGTACCACCGCCGGGGGACGCCGGAGACGGCGAGTTTCAGAATGGAAGCGACGGCGGAGCGGGAGGCGCCGGGGATCGAAAAAGCGCGAGCGCGGCGTCCAGGCTGGTCCGGTCCCCGATCAGCACCACGGTGTCGCCGGCCCGGTAGCGGGTCTCGGCCTGCCCCTCATGGATCGGCCGGCCGTCGCGGACCACCGCGACCTGGATCGCGCCGGTACGGCGCCGGAGGTCGAGCGTCGACGCCGTCTCGCCCTCCGCTCCGGCGGCCGCCTCCACCTCGACCAGTTCCAGCGCGTCGTGGATGCCGAGGTGCTTCAGGGTGTCGAGGCGCAGATCCGGATGGGGGCGGTTGCGGAAGAGGCCGTAGTGCTCGGCCCGCACGGACTCGAGTTCGTGCCAGATGCGGTTGATGGGGATCTCGTAGCTCTCGAGCGCCTTGGCGAAGAGCTCCAGCGATGCCTCGAACTCCTCGACGACCACGTCGGTGGCGCCGAGCGCCAGCAGGTCGTCGATCGCGCGCACGTAGCGGGTACGGACCACGATCCGGACCGCGGGGTTCAGCTCGCGCGCCAGCAGCACCCCGCGCCGCTCGTCGCCGGGGGAGTTGATCGTGAAGAAGATCGTGCGCGCCCGGTGCACCTGCACGTGGTCGAGCACGGCCGGCTGGGTTCCGTCTCCGAAGAGAGCGGGGATGCCGTCGGTGCGGGCCCGGCGCACCAGTTCCGGATTCTGGTCGACGACGATGCAGGCGATCCCCGCCGCCTGGAGCACCCGCGCCAGATACCGGCCGGCGAGCCCGTAGCCGACGACGACCGTGTGATCCGCCGCCCCGTGGATCGTTTCGGCGTCCGGGTGGGAGTCCTGGGGCCGGCGCCGGTCCACCCATTCGACGATTGCGGGGCCCGCCCGGATCAGGAGCGGCGCGGCGATCATGGAGAGGATCGCGGTGCTCAGGAACAACTGGTAGTCGGCGCCGCGGAACAAGCCCAGCGGGATGCCGACCGACGCCAGCAGGAAGGCGAACTCGCCGACGTGACCGAGGCCCACGCCGGCGGCCAGCGCCGTGGAGAGCCGGCCGCCGGCAGCCAGCACCCCGGCGGCGGCCAAAGCCGTCTTCAGGACCAGCGCCGCCCCCGCCAGTCCGATCACCAGCACGGGGCTGCCCAACAGGACCGACGGATCCAGCAGCATCCCGATCGAGCTGAAGAACACGCCGGTGAAGAGCGCGCGGAAGGGCAGCACGTCGGAAAGGGCCTGCACCCCGTACTCGGACTCCGACAGGATGAGCCCCGCGAGAAAGGCTCCGATCGCCAGCGAGAAGCCCGCGGTGTGGGTGACAAGGGCGGCGCCCAGCCCGAAGAACCCGACGCAGAGCGTGAACAGCTCGCGATCCTTGAGCAGCACGATCCGGTCGAGGACCCACGGCGCCAGCAGGCGGCCGCCGAAGATCAGGACGGCGACGATCACCAGCCCGCGGACCAGCTCGGTGAGCGCGGCCGAGGCCGCCTCGCCCTGAAAGCCCGCCACCAGCGGCAGCAGCAGCACGAGCGGCAGGACGGAGAGGTCCTGGAAGATCAGCAGGCTGATCGAGGCCTGACCATGCGGTGTTTCGAGCTCCTCCCGGTCGGCGATGGTCTTGGCCACGATCGCGGTGGAGGACATCGCGCCGAGCGCGCCGTAGAAGAGGGCGTAGGGCGCGGGGACGCCGAACGCCAGCGCCGCCAGGAAGACCACGGCGATGGTCCCGCCTACCTGGACGCCGCCACCCACGAACACCATGTGGGCCCAGTCCCGTACCTGGGAGAGCGACAGCTCGAGGCCCACCGCGAACAACAGGAGGGCGACGCCGAGTTCCGTCAGCGTCTCGATGTTCTCCGGGACGGCGATCAGGCCGAGGCCCGCGGGGCCCACGAGCACCCCGGCGAGCACGAATCCGAGAAGCGGCGGGGCGTTCACCCGGTGGGCGAGGGCCACGATGGGGATCGCGAGGCCCACCAGCAGGGCCAGGTCCCCCAGGAGTCCGAGTTCGATCACCGCGGACCCCGGTGTCAGGGAGCCGGAAGCGATTCCGGGAGCAGCCGGGCCACCGCCCGGCGGTAGCCGGCGAGGGCGCGCAGGGTCAGCGGACCGGGCTTCCCGTCCCCGATCGCCTGGCGCGGCTCACCGGACGCCACCGACCACGTCACCGGCAGCACCTCCCGCGAGGAACTGGTCAGGAAGGCCTCGTCGGCGGTGGTGAGCCATCCGGGTCCGAGGGGCGTCTCCTCGAACGGGATCTCCAGTTCCCGCAGGACTTCCAGCACCAGAGCCCGGGTGATCCCGGGCAGCAGGCCCTCCTCGAGCGGCGGCGTGAGGACGACCCCGTCGTCCACGAGAAAGAGGTTCGAGGTCGCCCCTTCCGTCAGGTCGCCGCCGCTTCCGCGAATCACCGCCTCGTGGGCCCCCGCCGCTTCGGCCTCCCGAACGGCCAGCCGGGCACCCAGCAGGTTCGTGCTCTTGACGTCGGCCGGGAGCCCTCCCGGGGCCGCCCGGATCCAGTCCGACCGAAAGACTCCGACCCCCTCCCGTTCCGGGTCCACCGGGAGCGGCGGAAGGGGGCGCACCAGGATGATCAGGGAGGGCTCACCTCCGTGGGGTCCGGCGGTGAGGATCACCCGGAGGGAGTGTTCACCGGTGATGCCGGTGGCCTCCTGCGTCGCCCGCAGGCGGGTGGTGATCTCCGCATCGGAGACGGCGAGCGGAATCCCGAGGAACTCCGCCGAGCGCCGGAGCCGGACCAGATGCCGGGCGAAGAGGAACGGCACGTGGCCGTAGGTGCGCAGGTTCTCGTACACCGCCTCGCCGTAGAGGAACCCGGCGTCCAACGGGCTCACCCGCGCCGCACGCGCCGGTCCGATCCAGCCGTCCACGTTGGCCCACGCGCCCGTCATGCCGCCGCCACTCTACCGGGATTGGGGCAACGCCGGCTTCAGCCGGCAAGGTGGCGCGGCGGCTGGGAACGCCGGCTTCAGCCGGCACCCGCTGCGTGTAGCGCGGTGGAACGGCGAATCGGTGGTTTGCCGGATGTTCCGGGCGGTGGCCCATCTCCACGGAGGAGGTCCATCCCGCCGCCCGCCTGCCGGCGTTCCCAGCCGTTTCCGCCATTCTCATGACCAGCCGGAGGCAGGAGAACCCGAGGGCGGCCTGATAGAGTCGAGAAACCCGGCATCATGAGAGGAAGGGCGTTCCTTACCGTTGCGCTGGCGACGGTGCTTGCCGCGTCCGCGTGCGCCCCGGGAGCGCCGGAAGAGGGGCTCATCGCCATCACGGGCGGACTCGTGTATCCGGTCAGTTCCGAGCCGATTCCCGGGGGCACCGTGGTGATCCGCGACGGGAAGATCGAGGCGGTGGGCGCCGAGGTTTCGGTTCCGGCCGGGGCCGAGGTGATCGACGCGACCGGGATGAGCGTTATCCCCGGGATCGTCGAGAGCCATTCCCACACCGGGTTCAAGGTGCTCAACATCCCGGCGACCGGAGCGAACAACAACGAACTCTCGGTACCGATCAACGCCCACGTGCGGGCGATCGACGGGCTCGACTCGGAAGACCCCGCTTTTGCGCTGATGTTGGCCTCGGGAATCACCACCCAGAACATCACCACCGGCAGCCGGAGCCCCAACAGCGGCCAGGCGGCACTCGTCAAGTCGCGGGGCGGCACCGTCGAGGACATGTACTTCGCTCACGCCGGCATCAAGATGGCGATCCGGGCCACGACGCCCTATCCCGGCTTCCCGGAGACCGAGCAGGAGGTCTTCGACCTGCTGAGCGGCGAACTCGAGGCGGCCCAGGAATACCTCGACGCGCTCGCCGCCCACGACGCGGATTCGGCGAACCCGAAACCGCCGCGGAACCTGACCTACGAGGCCCTCGGCAAGCTGCTCACGCGCGAGTGGGTGCTCGGGGTCCACTCCAGCACCGAGCAGCAGATGCGCCACGCGATGGAACTGATGCGCCGGTTCAACCTCGACGCCTACATCCACCACGGCGGCGCGACCCTCGAACTCGCCGAGGAACTCCACGAACTCGGGATGCCGGTGAGTTACGGCCCCGTGCTGCCGGGTGACAGCCGCGAGAGCGAGGAGTTGCTGGGTCCGGTGAAGCTCGTGGAACTCGGCGGCCTGGTCGCCTTCCATCAGGATCCTCCGGACGGCCACGCCTACTGGCTGCGCCACACCGCGGCGATGTTCGTGCGGCAGGGCATGTCGCACGCTGACGCGCTGGCCGCGCTCACCCTGAACGGCGCCCGCATCTTCCATGTGGACGACCGGATCGGCAGCCTCGAAGCGGGGAAGGACGCCGACATCGCGATCCTTGGCGGCGAGGATCCGCTCGCCTACGAGAGCCTGGTGATGCGGGTGTTCGTGGACGGTGTGGAGGTCTTCAACCGCAGCACCGGGCACAACGTCTTCGGCGACGTGGTGCCGGAGGGCTGGTGATGAATCGCGTACGTCGCCGGCTGATCGTCCTCGCCCTGGCGCTTGTCTGGCCGGGCCTGGCGATTGGCCAGGCCGTGGCCATCGTGGGCGGCGAAGTCCACACCGGAAGCGGGGAAGTCCTTGCGGGTGCGACGGTGGTCATCGAGGGCGGGACGATCACCGCCGTCGGGGCCGGCGTCGAGGTTCCCGAGGGCGCCGAGGTGATCGCGGCCGAGGGGATGGTGGTCACCCCCGGATTCATCGATGCGCAGACCTTCCTCGGGAGCGGTCCCACCGCCGGCGGCGCGCTGATCAACCTGGTCGGGGAAGCCGGTGACGCCATCGCCCCGCAGGTCCGCGCGGTGGACCGGTTCGCCGAGGACCTGGCGCCCCTGTGGCTCCAGTCGGGAGTCACCGCGGTCTATCTGGCCCCGGACCCGCGGTTGCTGATCGGCGGCACCGGAGCGGTGGTGAAGCTGGCCGGCACCGCGGACACCGCCATCGTGGCGGAAGAGACGGCGGTCGCCGCCTCCTTCGGCGAGACCGCCGTCGGCGACACCGCTCCGGGAAGGGACGCGCCGGTCGGGCGCACCACCCGGCAGGGGATGATCTACGACTTCCGCAGCACCCTCATCCGCGCGGGCGAAGATGCAATCGAGGGTGAGGCCGGAGGGGTGTTGGGCCGCCTGCTGGCTGGCGAACTCCCGCTCCGGATGCTCGCCAACAAACCCGACGACATCGAGACGGCGCTCCGGGTAGCCGGCGAGTTCGACGTGCGGCTGGTCCTCGATCAGGCGGCCGGCGCCGCGGCGGTGGCCTCCCGGCTCGCCGCAGCGGGGGTCCCGGTAGTGGTCGGACCTTCCGTCATCGGGATCGGCGATGGGGGCCCGATGGAACTCAAGGGCCACTCGCCCGCGACGGCGGGTGTCCTCCACGAGGCCGGCGTCCGGATCGCGCTCTCCACCTTCGGTTCCCGGGGCCGGTCGGTCGCCATGGAAGCCATCGTCGCCTGGGCCCACGGACTCCCGCAGGAGGCCGCGCTCGGCGCGGTCACCGCCGACTCCGCCTCGATCCTGGGAGTGGACGGGCGCATCGGGAGCCTCGCGGTCGGACTGGACGGTGACGTTGTACTCTGGGATTCCCACCCGATCGGCACCTATGCCAAGACCGCCGTGGTCCTGGTCGATGGCGCCATCGTCTTCCGCCGTTAGTCGGCTCCACGGAACCATGCTTCGACGAATTGCCATGGCGGGGGCTGTCCTCGCCGCTCTCCTTCTTGCCGCGTCCGCCCGCGCCGCGGATCACCCCGACCCGAAGGTCCAGGCCGGCATCACGATGCTCGACGAGTGGGTCCGCTCGCAGGTCGAGTACTCGGGGGTCGGACTCGTGATCGGGATCGTCCACGATCAGGACGTCGTGTTCCTGAAGGCGTACGGCCACTCGTCCCTGGACCCGATGACGCCGATGAGCGAGGACTCGATCTTCCGGATCGCCTCCCACTCGAAGCTGTTCACCGCCATTTCGGTGCTGCGCGAGCGGGACGCCGGGACGCTTCGTCTCGACGATCCCATCACCGAGCACCTTCCCTGGTTCGACATCGAGAACCGCCATCCGGAAGCCCGGGCGGTGACCGTGCGGCACCTGCTCACGCACACCGCCGGCCTGCCCCGGGAGTCCATCCATCCCGCCTGGACCGAGTTCGAGTTCCCCGAGGCCGAGGCGGTGCGCGACACGGTCTCGGACCAGGAGACCACCTACGCGACCGAGACCAAGTGGAAGTACTCGAACCTGGGCTTCACGCTGGCCGGCATGGTGGCCGAGGCGGCTTCCGGGAAGTCCTTCGACGAACTCGTGAACCAGGGCATCCTCGAGCCGCTCGGGATGGACTCGACGAGCGTCGGACCGATTCCCGCCGACCACGAGAGCCGCCTCGTCACTGGATACGGCCGGCGGATGGCGGACGGCACCCGGCAGGGCATGCCTTTCGTGGACGCCCATTCGTTCGATCCCGCGACCGGGTTCTCGTCCAGCGTGCCCGACATGCTCCGGTTCCTGCAGTGGCAGATGCGGGTGCGCGACCGCAAGAGCGACAAGGTGCTGACGACCAACACCCTGCGCGAAATGCAGCGGGTCCACTGGGTGCAGTCGTCGTGGACCGGCGGCTGGGGACTCGGGTTCTCGGTGCGCCACACCGAGGACCGCGATCTCGTCGGTCACGGGGGCTCCTACCCCGGCTACCGCACCCAGACCCAGTTGAGCCCTGAGGAGAAGGTCGGCGTGGTCGTCTTCACGAACGCCGGCGACGGGAATCCCGGTCGCTTCGTCGAAAAGGCGTTCGAGTGGGTCGCTCCGCACCTCAAGGAGGAAGAAGAGGAGAGGGCGGCGTACGACTCCGCCTGGGACATCTACATCGGCACCTACCGGAACCGCTGGGGAGACACCAGCGTTCTCCGCCTCGAGGACGAACTGGTGGTCTTCTCCCCGCTCTCGGAGAACCCGGACCGCTCCAAGGGTGTCCTCAAGCCGACCGGCGAGGCGCACGTCTTCCGGCTGGAGAGCGAGGGCTTCGGCGCCCACGGAGAACTCGTGCGGTTCCAGGTGAACGACGAGGGCGCGGCGGTCCGCATCTACGTGGGCGTCAACTACTCCGAGAAGGTGCGCTGAGGGTCGTAGCGTTGGCGAACCTGGAAGCTGCGCTTGCGGACCGGTCGTTCCGGATTCGCTGGATCCTCGCCAGCGCGGTCGGGATGGCGTTGGCCGCCGCGGTGGCCCGGCCCCTTTCCTATCTGGTGGGGGGCGCGGCGCACGACGCGCTCGGACCGGTCTTCGGAGAGGCCATCGTGGGCGTGGTGGCGGGAGGCGGGACGCTCGGGGGCGTGGCGCTGGCGCAGTGGCCGCTGCTTCGCCGCCGGGTTCCCTGGGCTGCCCGCTGGCCGGCGGCGGGCGCCGCCGCCCGGGGGGGGGGGGGGGGGGGGCGGGGGGGGGGGCCGGGGCGGCCGGCGCGGGGGGGGGGGCGGGGGGGGGGGGGGGGGGGGGGGGGGGGGTTTTGGGGGGGGGGGCCATCCTGCCGGGGCACGCGCCGTTCCTGACGCTGATGGGCGAGGGGCCGTTGTC
>JAPPGX010000205.1 GCA_028877265.1 Acidobacteriota bacterium | reverse complement strand
TTACAAGAGAAAACGGCCATCGGACCCGATAAAGCCGGAGTTCTCATAAGGCGGGCGCCCCGTCGTCGCCGGCGCCGATCGCGACGACCGGGAAGTGCCTGCGGGGCGGGCGGTTGCTGTCGCGCAGGTCCTTGCGGATGTCGCGCACCAGCACGCACATCCTTACGCGGTTGCCGCCGGAGGCGCCGAGCGCGTAATGGCGGGCCATCCAAAGGACGTCCCAGAGCCGCCCGGCCTCGTCCTGGAAACCGAGATAGCCCTCGGGGAGCGCGACCAGGCGGTCCCAGACGGCGCGGGTGAGGGCGACGGGGACCTTGAAGCCGGCTTCCCGCGCGGTCTCGGAGACGTCGACGAGGAAGCCGTCCTCGATCGCCTGGGCGCGGGTGTAGGTGGAAATCGGGGGACCGAACGCGGCGGCGATGTCGACTGCGGTCATGATCGGACTCCTGTTCGTGCAAGATGTGCAGGCAATCGCCGCGGCGCGGGCGTCGGTGCCGGGAGGGTCGCGGCCGATGGCCGCCCTCCGACCGCCCGCCGGACCGCCCCCGACCGGCTGGCCGGACTCCGGACGGCGAAGGGCGCGGCGGCGCGGACGGAAAACGCGGAGCCGCTCCGAAACGGGATCGTCGGGAGGGGCGAAGCTCAGGCCGCCGGGCGGCCGGGACTCAGATCGGCGCGATCGGCTCGACGCAGCGCGGGTCTTCGTTGGACGCCCGGTTGACCAGCGTGCTCACCGGATGGGCGGTCATGTCGTCCGCCGGGCAGGACGCGAGCGGCACATCCTCTCCGGCGAGCCAGGGGTCCCAGGAGTCGGGCGGCAGGATGACCGGCATACGGCTATGCATCGGCGCCACGGTCTCGTTGGCGGCGGCGGTGAGGATCGTGCAGGTTTCGACGGCATCGCCAGGTCCGCGCTCGGCGAGCGATCCGGTGAGCGCCGCGCCCGCCGGAACCGTCCAGGTCTCCCACAGTCCGGCGAAGGCGAAGGGCGCGCCGTCCCTGAGACCGAACAGCCAGGGCTGGCGGGTCCCGCCCCGGCGCTCCCACTCGTAGAAACCGTCGGCCGGGATCAGACAGCGTCGGTGCCGGAAGGCGGCGCTGAAGGACGGTTTCTCCGCCGCCGTCTCCGAGCGCGCGTTGATGAGCTTCCAGGCGATGACCGGATCCCTGGCCCAGGACGGGATCAGCCCCCAGCGCAGCATGGCGAGCGTGCGGTCAGCCGCCGCGGCACGCACGACGGCGACGTCCTGGCCGGGCGCGACGTTGTAGCGGGGCCGCAGGTTGAGCGGCGCGCCGGAGAGGTCCATCAGCTCGTGAAGCTCTCTCCAGGAGAGCCGGTTGGTGAAGCGGCCGCACATCGGGACGACCCTACCGGCGCCGGCGGCGGGTTGTCACGTTGTTCGTGCAATGTTCCTGTGGCAGGATCCGCCGCATGAACGACGAATACGACCGCCCGGTCACCCGGGGCGACCTGGTGTTCACCGTCGAGATGGCGCTGCGCGAGGCGGAGCACTTGTGGCCGAAGAAGCGCCGGCCCGGCGACCACGACCGGCTTCTGCCCGTCGCGAAGGCCGTGGTGGGCCATCTCGAGCTCCGCGGGATGCGGTGCTTCTCGAAGGCGCCGCGGCCGGGTCACGGCACGCCCGACCTCGGGGGGACCGTGCGCGAGAGTGGCGCCCCGGACGGCGCGAACGACGGCGACGGTTGAGCGGCCGGCGGTCAGAGCAGCCCTCGGGCCTGGAAGCTGACCGATCCCGGCGGGGTCACGATCAGATGGTCGAGCAGGGTGACCTCGACGGTCCTGAGCGCGTCCTTTATGCGCTTCGTCATGTCGATGTCGGCCCTGGACGGCTCGGGACATCCGGACGGATGGTTGTGTACCGCGACGATTGCGCTCGCCTGAAGCTCCAGCGCGCGGATGCAGATCTCTCTTGGATAGACCGGCGTATGGCAGACGGAGCCTTTCTGGAGGCAATCGTCGGCAATCAGGCGATTCTTTCGGTCGACATACAAGATGCGGAACTCCTCGACCTCTTGATGCCCGGCCAGCGAGCGGCAGTACGCGATCACCTTGTCGTAGCTGGCGAGTGAGGGGCGGACGGTCTCCGGCACCTCCGCCCGCGCCATGCGGATGCCGAGCGCCTCGGCGGCCTTGAGGGCGGCGATGGCGTTCTCGGACAGGCCAGGCACGGCGCGCAGCCGGTCCGGGCGGGCCGCCAGCGCGCGCGAAGCGGCACCGAACCTGTCGAGCAGGATCCGGGCCAGTTCCCCGGCGTCGTCCGCGGCCTGGCGCCCGGAGAGCAGCAGTTCGAGCAGATCGCGGTCGTCGACGGCCTCGCGCCCGGCGCGCAGAAAACGGGTCCGGAGGCGGTGGCGGAGCACGTCCTCCCGGACCGGGGCGGGTGCAGCGGGCATGTCGAAGAGCGGCATCTCGTGGAAGCCCGGTGCGTCGTCGGGCATGGCAACCTCCCCGGATCCGTGGATGGAATCACGCCCCGCCCGGCGGCGGTCGGGACGGCGCGGGTCGAGGCATGGAACGCGGTCAGGCGCGGGCGGGCGCCGCCGGGGGTGTCTCGGGCGGGCCGAGCTCGACCGCGACCCTGCCGTCGCGCACCGTGACGGTGACGGTGCGG
>JAPPGX010000090.1 GCA_028877265.1 Acidobacteriota bacterium | reverse complement strand
GGCAGGCGAGTTCCCATTCGCGCTGTCTTTCTTGTGAAAGGGGGGCCAGCCCCCCCTTTCACACTTTCCCCCCGGTGGCGCGTCCGGCTTGGAACGCCGGTCTCCAGACCGGCACGCGCCGTGCTCCGCACCGCGCACGTCGTACCGCTGCTCGCACGAGGTGGCTCGTACGGTCAGCGCAAACCTGTTGTCGATTACCATAATCATTGAGCTGGATGACCCCGACCAACGACCGGCTGCACGGTCACCTGGATCTCTTGATCCTCTCGTCGCTGACGGGAGGTCCTATGCACGGTTGGGCCATCGCGCAGCGGCTGCGCGTCCTCTCGGAGAAGGTGTTCGAGGTCGGGCAGGGATCCATCTATCCTGCGCTGCGCCGCCTGGAAGCGGCGGGCTGGATCAGCGCGGAAGTGGCCGTGTCCGAGGCCGGCCGCCGCGCCCGGTTCTATTCGCTTACTCCTGCCGGACAGCGGCAGCTCGAGACGGAACGGGACGAGTGGGCCGGCTTTGCCGCGGCCGTCCAGCGGGTGTTGGACGGCGTCTAGGTAGTTGCGCGGACCTCCGCTCTTCCGCCGGCTGCGGCTCCTGTTCCGGGATCGTCGGGCGGAACGCGAACTCGACGCTGAGATGCAGCTCCACCTCGAGCTACTCGAAGCACAGTTTCGAGACGACGGGTTTTCTCCCAGGGAGGCGCGGCGCCGCGCCCGCCTCGCTTTCGGCTCCCGGGAGTCCCTGCGCGCCCAGACCCGCGATGCTCACGGGTTGGTCCGGACCCAGGAGTTTCTCGATGATGTCGGCCATGCCCTGAGAGCGCTGCGGCGGACCCCGGCGTTCGCCACCGTCGCCGTATCGGTCCTTGCGCTGGGGATCGGAGCGACGATCGCGATCTTCAGCGTGTTGAGCGCCTCGTTGTTGCGGCCCGTGCCCTTTCCGGACGGCCACCGGGTCGTGAGCCTGGCGTGGAACTACGGCGACCACGTTTTCCCGAGTCTGACGTCCGCCAGGTTCTCCTACTGGCGCGAGCACACTCGCTCCTTCGCGGCCATTGCGAGCTGGCAAGCGTTCTTCGGGCGCGTCGGCGAAGTCGGCGAGATCACCGGCGCGCAGGGCCTCAGGGTCACGGACGGCTTTTTCCGCGTTGTCCGCATGCCACCGGCGGTGGGGCGCGCGTTCACGGAGGACGAGTACCAGCCTGGGGGGCGCCGGGTTGCGCTCGTCTCTCCCGGGTTCTGGCGCCGGCACTTCGGCGAGCCGGTGGATGTGTCGGGCCGCGCCTCGATCAAGTTGGAGGAAGAGCCGTACGCGATCGTGGGGCTGCTTCCCGAGGACTTCGCCTTCCCCTACGTGCCAAGGCCGGTGGAGATGGTCATCCCGACCGCGGTCGAGGTCGATCCCGATGATCAAGGCGCCAACTGGCCGGCCATCGCCAGAGTTCGGGACGACGCGACGATGAGTGACGCCCGGACCGAAGTGACATGGCTCAATACCGGGTTCAGGGCGGCCTATCCGCAACAGGCAGGCGAGGAGGAACCCGGCATGGCGGTCGGTTCCTTCGCGGAGCTGTACGCCGGACAAACGTCCAGCGCGATCTGGATCCTGATGGGCGCCGTCGCCGCGGTCCTGTTGATCGCCTGCGCCAACGTGGGGAGCCTGTTCCTGGTCAGGGCCCTGCGGCGCCGCGGGGAGATGGCGATCCGCGGGGCTCTCGGGGCGACGGAGAGCCGGATCCTGCGGCTGGGGGTTGCGGAGGCCGTGGTCGTTGCCTTCGCGGCGGGCGCCGCCGGGCTCCTGCTGGCGATCTGGGGGGCGGGCGTGCTCGTCGCCCTGGCCCCGGTCCAGTTGCCGCTCGCGGGGTCGATCGGGATTGACTGGAGGGTCGTGGCGTTCGCGATCGGCGTCTCGTTGATGACCTCCGTTGTGGTGAGCGTGGTGGCCGCGTGGCCCCGGCTGCGGGGAGGGTTGTGGCGGGCGCTTCGGCGCAGTTCCCGGACCACGACCGGGCGGAGCCGCCTGCAGGAAGCGCTGCTCTCGGTACAGACGGCGCTCTCGATGATCCTGCTCGTGGGAGCCCTGTTGCTCTCGAGCACCTGGTCGACCCTCCGGCAAACCGACCCCGGATTCGACCCCGACGCTCTCATCGCCGCGCAACTGCCGATCAGGCCGCCCAACTACGACACCTCCGAGCGGCTCGACCGGTTCGCGGAGGGAGTGATCCAAGGCATGCGTAGCCGGGGAGTTGTGGACGTTGCCGGTGCGAGCAGTCTCCCCTTCGAGCGGGGCCTGAACTTCCCGATGTCGATCGCGGGGCGCGCCGAGTTCGGCGGTTCGGTCGAGCTGCGCGTCGTGACCGAGGGCTACTTCCGGACGCTGGGCATTCCGGTGGCCCGCGGCCGGTCGTTCACTCCGACCGACGCCCAGGGCTCGCCTCCGGTCGCCATCGTCAACGAGACGTTCGCCCGCCGCTACTTTCCCGACGGGAGCGCGATCGGACAGCGCATCGACCTGGGCCGGATGGGCAGCGTGACCCGATACGCCTCGCTGAAGGGGCGGGGAGTCGTGATCGTCGGTGTGGCAGCCGACGTGCAGGACGTCTCGTTCCGTACCGCAGTGCGGCGAACGATCTACCGGCCGCAGGCCCAGACGGCCGACGTCATCGCGAACATTCGTCCCGAGATGCCCGTGTTCGTCGTTCGGAGCGTCCTGCCCGTGCAGCAGCTCGAGCGTGAGTTCAGGCAGGTGATCCGCGCCGTGGATCCCGCGCTTCCCGCCGCCGAGGTCTTTCCCCTGAGCGAAACGGTCGCCGATTCGCTGGCCCGGGAACGGTTCGGAACGATCCTCGTATCGCTCTTCGGAGTTCTCGCGCTCATCCTGACGGCGGTCGGCGTCTACAGCGTGCTCGCTCAGACCGTGCGGAGCCGTCATCGAGAGATCGCGATCCGCATGGCGGTCGGGGCGAGCGGCGATTCAGTCCTGCGCCTCGTCGTCGCGCGAGGACTGCTCCCGGTTGCGATCGGGATCGGGTTCGGGCTGGTGGGAGCCGTGGCTCTCTCGGGTGTGGTGGAGGCCTACCTCTGGGGCGTGACGGGTACCGATGCCTTGACGCTCAGCATCGCCGCGGCGGGGATCCTGGCCGTGGCGGGCTTTGCGTGCTGGATTCCGGCACGTGAAGCGGCGAGAGTGGACCCGGCCCGAGCCCTGGGTTCGTACTAGTACGGCCGGGACCGCCGGTCTTCAGACCGGCACGCGCGGCGCTCCGCGCCGCGCACGTCGCAACGTGAACGGCTCTGAGCGGCGCGGGCGGAGAACGGAGGGATCCGCCAATCCGACCAGTCATGGTGTACAACGACCTCACCATCAGTCGCGCTCTCGTTTAGGCGCGGACGCCCGCGATGAAACAGAAGCTCCCCACTCCCGGTTGACCCCATGGCGACCCTCGATTGGCTGATCATCGCCGCCTACCTCGGCGCGGTGGGAGGACTCGCCGCCTGGGTCTTCTCGCGGCGCCAGGACACGCCGGACGACTACTTCCTGGCTAACCGGAATCTCGGGTGGTTCATCGTCGGGGCCTCGATCTTCGCGTCCAACATCGGCTCCGAGCACCTGGTCGGCCTGGCGGGGTCGGGCGCGACCGACGGGGTCGCCCTGGCGCACTACGAGCTCCACGCGTGGTGCCTGCTGGTGCTGGCCTGGGTGTTCGTGCCGCTCTTCATGAGGTCGCGCGTCTACACCATGCCCGAGTTCCTCGAGCGCCGCTTCTCGCCGGCCGCGCGCTGGGTGCTCTCGCTGATCTCGCTCGTGAGCTACGTGCTGACCAAGATCGCGGTGGGGATCTTCGCGGGCGGGGTGGTCTTCGCGACGCTGCTGCCGGACGTGCAACTCCAACTCGGCCCCTGGCTCCTGAACAGTTTCTGGGTGGGATCCCTCGTCGTGATCGTGCTCACGGGGATCTACACCGTCGCCGGCGGAATGCGCGCCGTCGCCTACACCGAGGGCTTGCAGACGCTGGTGCTGGTGGTGGGCTCGGGACTGCTGACCTGGTTCGGGCTGTCGGCTCTCGGGGGCTGGGGAGGATTCAGGGCAGCTCTCGATCCCGACCTCTTCAACCTGTGGAAGCCGATCATCCCGGAGGGGATGGAGGGGACCTGGGCGCCGGTGCTGGAGCCGAACCGGATCGCGTGGTACTTCAACGGCAACTTCCCCTGGCCGGGAATGCTCCTCTGTGCGCCGATCATCGGCCTCTGGTACTGGTGCACCGACCAGTACATCGTGCAGCGCGCCCTGGGCGCCCGGAACGAGACCGAAGCCCGCCGGGGGAGCATCTTCGCCGGGATGCTCAAGCTGCTGCCGGTCTTCATCTTCATCATCCCCGGGATGATCGCGCTGGCCCTGGCCCGCACGGGGGACTACGGCGCGCTCAGCCAGATGGTCGACGCGGAGGGGAACGTGATCCCCGGGGCCGCGCAGGCCGCCTTCCCGCTGCTCGTGACGAGCATCCTGCCGGTGGGGGTGCGGGGGCTGGTGGTCGCGGGGCTCCTGGCCGCCTTGATGAGTTCGCTGGCGGGCGTGTTCAACGCCTCGTCCACGCTCTTCACGATGGACCTCTACCAGAAATGGCGGCCGCTGGCTTCGCAGCAGCGCCTGGTCTGGGTGGGGCGCGTCGCTACCTCGACGATGGTGGTGATCGGTTTGCTCTGGATCCCGGTCATCCAGGGCTCCCGGGGCCTCTACGAGTATCTGCAGGGCGTCCAGGGGTACCTGGCGCCGCCGATCTTCACGGTCTTCTTCCTCGGAGTCTTCATGAAGCGCGCGAACGCCAGGGGCTGCCTGGCCGCGCTGGTCGTCGGGTTCGTGCTGGGGGCGTTCCGGCTGGCCGTCGACACGCCGGTGTCCATGGGGATGGAGGGGTTCGAAGCCGGGTACGCCCCGGGATCGTTCCTGTGGATCGTCAACAACATCTACTTCCAGTACTACAGCCTCTTCATCTTCACTGTCTCGGTGGTGGTCATGGTCGCGGTCAGCTACCTGACCGAGCCGCCGTCGTACAGACGGATCTCGGGGCTGACCTACGCCACGGTGACCGACGAGCACCGGGCGCAGTCGCGCACGAGCTGGGACCGGCGGGACGTTCTGGGGTCCGCGGTGGTCCTGGCCATGATCCTCATGGCCTACCTCTACTTCCGCGGTTGAGCGCGGCGGTCAGCGTGCGAGGGAGAACGGATGGATCCGCCAGAAGTGGGCGCGGTAGCTGAAGACGGTGAACGCGATCCGATCGCCCAGCGGTGACCAGGCGGGTTGGGTCTTGTGGGTGGGATCCGCGGTCACCTGCTCCGCCTCGCCGCCACCGACCGGCACCGGGAAGACCTGGAAGAAACCGTCGTCGGCTCGATCGATATAGGCGGCCCACGCGCCGTCCGGTGAAACTCCGATCCCTGAGTGGATCTGGTCCGAGCCGAACTCGTGGAACCGGGTGGGCGTTCCGCCGGTGCGCGGCACCGTCCAGAGGCTCTTCCGGCCCACCGCCGCGGCCGACTCGAAGAGCAGGGTCTCGCCCGCATCCGCCCATTCGGCCTGGATCACGTCCTCTCGGAAGCCTTCCAGGGGCACCTGCTGCTGGGGCACGGTGACGTTGCCCGTCTCCTGGTCCACCCCGATGACGTAGAGCCCGCCGTGCCGGGCGCCGGTCGCGTCGCGCCGGTAGCTCGTGAAGACCACGAACCGGCTGTCGGGCGACCAGCGGGCCCAACCGGTCTCGTGGCCGTCCACGCTGATCTGGTGGGCTCCAGTGCCGTCGGCGGCCATCAGCCAGATATCGTCCGATTCCTCGTGCGTGTGGAAGACGATCCAGCGCCCGTTCGGGGACCATTGCATGCCCTGGTCCTCGGAATAGGACTGGCGGACGACGCGCTGCGGCTCGCGGTGCGGGGTCTCGACGCTGGCGGTGACCGTCCCCAGGTGCTGGGCGATGTCCGGATAGTGGATGTCGTCGGTGACGTGCCGCCAGCTCCCGAAGGTGAAGGCGATCTCGCTGCCGTCCGGGCTCCAGGTCGGCGTCTCCGACTGGAAAGCGGTCAGCGGTTCGGACGGACCGCCCGCTGCCGAGGCCGTTGCCAGGAAGACGCGGTAGTCCTGGCTCTTGAAGACCACCTCGCCGCCTGCGCCCACCGACGGTGCGTAGGCGTCCCGCGCGAACCCGGAGAGCCGGGTGCGCCGGCCGCCGCTCACCCTCCGCATCCAGAGGTCGAGAAAACCGCCTTCCCCGGGAACCCCGTAGATCACCCACTCCCCGTCCGGCGAGAAGGCGATGCGTCCGTAGGCCTCCTGATCGTCGAACAGCGGCTCGGGCGCCGAGCAGGGCAGGTGGAGCTGCTGACGATCATCGGTACGGACGAGGCAGGCGATCCGCCCGTCGGGCGACCAGGCGGGGAAGGACAGGCGATCTCCGCTGGCCCGTAGCGCGGCGTTCACGCCCGCGGCGTCGATGACCCACAGGGTCGAAACGCCGTCCGCCCGGGTCACTCCGGCGACGGTCGACCCGTCCGCGGACCAGCTCAGCTCGACCAGCGCGCTGGTCGGGGGCGTGGCGTCCGCCGGACGGTCGGGCCAGAGTGGACTCCGCCTCCCGTCGGCGCGGTCGTAGATCCACCATTCCTGGCGGCTCCGGTCGAAGACGTTCTCGTGCACCAGCACTCGGCGGCTGTCCGGCAGCCAGGTGAGGTAGCGGATGGATGCCGTCGCGGGACCGATCCGTTGGACGGCGCCGCCCCCGGTCGGAGCGAAGCGGATCTGGCCGCGTTCCAACGTCGCGAGCCAGTTCCCGTCGGGGGAGATCGCCCCCACCGGGTCGCGGTAGGCGACGGGGCCGGCCTGGTCGGCGCTGACCAGGTAGTGGAGTGGGGGCAGGGTGCCCTGCTCTGGACGGTCCGGGCTGCAGGCGGCGAGGAGTAGCAGGACGGCGGAGGCGGGGTGCAGGATTCCGCGCATGGTGGGAATCGTATGGGGGAGGGGAGGCCAGCGTTCCGGGGCGGGGGCGCCTTGAGAGCGAGCGGAGTTCCGACGTGCGCGGCGCGGAGCGCGGCGCGTGCCGGCTGAAGCCGGCGTTCCAAGCCGTTGCGCGACTCAGCCGCCTGGCCGGTTGGCGACGATCGCGATCCGGGCGCCGTCCGGGCTGATGGCGAGCCGGGTGATGCCCTCGACGCCGCGGTCCGAGAAGTCGGCGATCTCCGTCCAGTCCGAGGCCTCCGACCACGAGAACAGGCGCGAGCCGTCGCCCATCAGGATCTCGCCCTCGGGCATCCACGCGTAGTCCTCGCACCCCGGCAGCGTTTGGGTGATCCGCACGGTGGTTCCCGCGGCGGGGTCGAGGCGTTCGATCCACCACTCCTCGTCGGAAACCTTGCGCACGAAGGAGATCTCCTCCGTCTCCGGAATCCGGTGGATGGACCGGCCCGGGTTCTCGGCGACGATCCGGATCTCTCCGCTCAGCGCGTCCCCGACCTGGAGGGTGGCCGGATCGCCGAGGATGAACATCGCGACGACCTGTTCGTTGGCCCACGCGTGGTACCCCACCGGCTCGGCGGCGGCGAAGATCGGCCCCACCGGTTCGCCGGAAAGGTCGTAGCGCCACAGGTACTGCTTGCCGCGGAGCTCGTGAATCGCGGAGAAGGCTTCCTGTCCGGGGATCTGGAGCGGCGAGAACTCGCTCGCCTCCGTGTGGGTCAGCTGCACGCTGGCGCCGGATCCCGCCCCGGAGGTCACCTCGAGGCGCATGGTTTCGGTCTGGCGCCGCTCGAGCGCCGCCGTCCAGAGGATGGCCGAGCCGTCGAGGAGGAAACTGGGCTGGTTGTCGTAACCGTCGCGGTCGGTCGCCTGCTCCAGGCCGGAAACCGAGAGTGCGCCGCCATCGCGGACGAGGGTCCCCAGCCAGATGTCGGTGGCGGGTACCCCGGTGGCCGTCGGCACGTAGTCGGCGGGCGCCGGTCCGATCTCGGGCATCGGCCCGTCCGGGGGTGTGGCCGGGAAGGGGAGCGCTGTTCCCGTCGCCGCGGCCGGCTGTTCCTCGCCGGTCTCCTCGCGGTCGCTCGCGGCGCAACCCGCCAGGACGAGTGCAGCGAGCAGGAGGCCGGCGTCGAGGTGGAGGATTGCGCGCATGGCGGGCAATCGTATGCGCGCGGGAACGGGCGGCCGCGCCGTAAGGATGGGTGGAGTTACGACATGCGCGGTGCGGAGCACCGCAGTTTCTTGGTTCCGCAGTGTCCCGTATGGTGCCATTCTGTCCCGTTACTAGTCCCATTGTCTTCGGTTTACAGGTGCTATACTGTCCCCCTCGGAACCCCGAAGACCCGCGCAGTCCCGCCCATTTTGTGCTGCCAAGATACTGCCTGACCAACCCGCAACCGTGACCGAACGCCCCTACCGGCTCTCCGCTCGCTTCGTCGAGACCATACGGGAACCCGGTACCTACGGCGACGGCCGCGGATCCGGCGGTCTGTCCCTCCGAGTGAAGCTCACCGCACGCGGACACCTCGCCAAGTCCTGGGGACAGCGCATCTCCATCGACGGACGGCCCCGCAACCTCGGACTCGGCTCCTGGCCCCACGTCAGCCTCGCCGAGGCGCGCCTCAAGTGCTCCCTCAACCTCCTCGCGCGCCAGCGCGGCGAGCTGGTGACTGGCAAGAGGCGGACGGTCCCCACCTTCGCCGAAGCCGTCGAGAAGGTCATTGCGGTCCATGCCGCCGGCTGGAAGGACGGCGGCCGGTCCGAGAAGCTGTGGCGCTCGAGCCTCCGGGACTACGTCATGCCGAAGCTGGGCCGGCGGCCGGTGGACCGGATCCACACCTCGGACGTGATGGCGGTCCTGGTGCCGATCTGGAACGCGAAGCGTGAGACGGCGAAGCGGGTGCGGACCCGGATCTCGGCGGTGATGCGCTGGGCGGTGGCCCAGGGCTACCGGGAGGACAACCCGGCGGGCGAGGCCATCGGCGCGGCGCTGCCGAAGAACGGCGTCCCGCGGCGGCGCCATCGGGCGCTCCCGTATGCCGAGGTTGCCGGCGCGGTCGAGACCGTGCGGAGGTCGGGGGCTTATCCGGGGACGGTGCTGGCCTTCGAGTTCCTGGTGCTGACGGCGTGCCGGAGCGGTGAGGTGCGCGGTGCGGTATGGGACGAGATGGACCTTTCCGGGCGGGTATGGCGCATCCCGCCCGAGCGGATGAAGGCGGGCCGGGAGCACCGGGTCCCGCTGTCCGGCAGGGCGCTGGCGGTCCTGCAGGAGGCCCGGGCGCTCGCGGACGGCTCCGGGTTGGTGTTCCCCTCGGCGCGCGGCGGGCCGCTCAGCGGGGAGGCCATCGCGAAGCTGGTCCGGGAGCTCGGGATCGGTGCGGTGCCCCACGGGTTCCGTTCGAGCTTCCGGGACTGGGCGGCGGAGTGCTCCGATGCGCCGCGCGAGGTGTGCGAGCTGGCGCTGGCTCACGTGAACACGAACGCCATCGAGGCCGCCTACCGTCGGACGGACCTGTTCGAGCGGCGGCGGGCGCTCATGCAACAATGGGCGGCGTTCCTGGCCGGGAGCGAAGGCGAGAGGCCGGGGCTCGTGGCATGACCACAGCCGCGCCTCCGTGTGCCCTGCGGACGCCGTCAGCAGGCCCACGACGGCGGGAAAGAGCGTCCGCGCCGGGAGGCCACTTGTTGGTAGGCCAGCATACCCAGTGTTAAACACTGTGCTCTGGCGAGGGGGTGCTGCGCTCCCCTTCGAACCCCTGCCTCTCGCGCCGCTGCCGGAGCACCTGGCGGACGCGGGATCCCCGCACGGCGCCTGCCTCGCGCAGCGGCGCACCGCTGTGGTCGCCACCCACGTCACGCTGGCCGACCAGGCCGCCTGCGGCACCGCGGAGGCCCTCCGGCTCCCCAACCTCGGGGAGAGGGTCCACGAGGCCGTCAGCGCCCTCGGAGTGCCCCGGATCGCCGCCCCGGTCCGCATCGAGGACCTCCCGGCGGCCGAAGACCTGGCCGGCCGCCGCCTCCACCCGCCCGCGGGCGGGCTCGTGGCCTTCCCGCAGGGATCACTCGCGCCAAAGGCGCGGGCTGGGAACGACCCCCCACCCTGGGACAACCGGCGTCACAAGCGCCGGGTTCCGGGGCTGTAGATCCGTCGATCGGAGGGGGGTCGTTCCCAGCCCCGCTCTCCGCCCAAAAAGCGGGGAGCGGATTCGCAGGCAGACCGCCGAAACGCAACGGGGCCAACGCGTTTCGCACGCGGGCCGGACCGCTTCGAGCGCAAGTAAGTACGCAAGTAAGGGGGGTCTGACTTTGTCTCACGCGATCGCGACCCCGAGGGCGGCCCCGAAGCCGGCAGGTTACTCAAGGGGATCGAGCCGGTCTCGCGCCTGGCCCGGAACTCCCGGACAACCGGCGATGACTGCCGAAAGGACTCCGCTTCCCGCTCGGATGACACGCGGTGATCGCCCCGCAAGGCCAGCACCTTCCGCCTCGCCGCGGCGGGCGTCCCGATGGCGGCGCGCCCGGAAGCCGTTGTGCGATGCCATACGCTCCCGGAACTGCCCGCCGGGTGCGGCTCGCGGTCTCGAACCCCGCCGCTCGAAGCGCCATACGTTCCCGTCGCGGCCCGCTTCGACCCAGGGATGCCCGCCGTTCTGGATGTCCTGCCTGACGTGGTAGCTACTTTTTGGAATCAGATCCATGTCTCTGACAAAACAGCGTGTTACGGGATTCCGGTAGCGGAGCGGAGCGCCGCGCGTGCCGGCTAAAGCCGGCGTTCCAAGCCGTACGTGCCCTCCCGGCAGGGTGAGTCCATCCCGCCGCCCGCCTGCGGCGGGCTGTGCCGGCTAAAGCCGGCGTTCCAGGCCGGCGCGCCTAGTTGGCTACGAGGCGGGAGAGGCGGGACTTGGTGCGGGCAGCGGCGTTCCGGTGGATGACCCGGCGGCCGGCCATCCGGTCCAGCAGGGCGATGGCGCGCGGAAGCTGCTCCTGGCTCGCATCCTTGTCGCCGGCCGCGACCGCGGCGCGAAGACTCTTGATCGCCGTGCGCAGACGGCTCCGGTGGTGCCGGTTGCGAAGGCGCTGCTCCTCGTTCTGGCGGACGCGCTTCTTCGCGGACTTGCTGTGGGCCATGGGTTCTCCGAAAAATTGTCTCTCTAGAGGCAGGAATACGCGGCCTGCGGCCGCGGTGCCGGTCTGAAGACCGGCGGTCCCAGCCGGCCTGAAGACCGGCGCTCCCAGCCGGCCTGACGACCGGCATTCCCGTAACTCACGGTGGAGAACGGCATTGTACCATCGCGCGACCGGTCGGGGCCGGGACGGAAGGAGGAGGCGCGGTGCTCAACTGGCTGGACCGGTTCTTCGAGATCGAGGCGCGGGGGAGCACGCCCCGGCGCGAGGTGCTGGCGGGGGCCACCACTTGGCTGACCCTCGCCTACATCGTCCTGGTCAACCCCATCGTGCTCGGAGCGGCGGGGATGGACAGCGGTGCGGTGATGGTGGCCACCTGCATCGGCGCGGCCCTCGCCACCGCCTCCGCTGGCATCTTTGCGCGTTTGCCGGTCGCTCTCGCGCCGGGGATGGGGCTCAACTTCTTCTTCGCCTTCACCCTCTGCGGGACCGCGGCGGCGGGAGGCTTCGGACTGACCTGGCAGCAGGCGCTCGCCGCCACCTTCATCGCCGGCGCCCTCTTCCTGGCGAGCGCGCTGCTCAAGGTTCGCTCGAAGCTCATGGACCTGGTTCCGGAGCCGCTCCGGCACGGGATCGTGGCCGGGATCGGGCTGATGATCGCGGTGATCGGGCTTCGCTGGGCCGGCCTCCTCGTCGCCACCCCGAGCATCTACATCGGGCCGGGCGACATCGCGGCCCGCCCGGTCCAGGTGGCGCTCGTGGGTCTGGCGGTCACCGCCATCCTCGTGGTCCGGCGGGTACCGGGAGCGCTCCTCCTCGGCGCCGGCGCGTCCGGAGTCCTCAGCCTGGCCTTCGGCCTCACCGAGTTCACCGGGGTGGTTTCGGCGCCTCCCTCGATCCTTCCCACCCTCTTCGCGGTGGATTTCGGCGGCCTCTTCGCAGCGCCGACGTGGATCTTCGCGGTGGTCGTGCTGCTGATCGTGGACATGTTCGACACGATCGGGACCCTGCTCGGGGTCACGAGCCGCGCCGGGCTGATGAGGGACGGCCGCCTCCCCCGGGCGGAAGCGGCTTTCGCCTCCGATGCCGGCGGCACCATGGTCGGCAGCCTCCTCGGCACCTCCACGATCACCACCTACATCGAGAGCGCCGCGGGCGTCGCCGCGGGCGGCAGGACCGGACTCACGGCGCTCACCACCGCCGGCCTGCTCCTCGCTTCGATGTTCTTCCATCCGCTCCTGTCGGTCATCGGTGGCGTCCCCTTCGCTGACGGGGTCACCCTCTATCCCGTCGCGGCGCCGATCCTGATCCTGATCGGGATCTTCATGATGCCGGAGATCGCGAAGGTGCCCTGGGACCGGCCGGTCGCCGCCATCCCCGCCTTCTTCGTGGTCGTCGGCATGCCGCTGACCACCAGCATCACGAACGGGATCGGCGCCGGCTTCATCGCCTGGTCGGCGCTCCACCTGCTCACCGGGAAGGGCAGGGAGGTCTCGCCGGTCACCCACGCCCTCGCCGGGCTGTTCGTACTCCTCTTCGTGCTCGAGTAACTACCTCTCGACGTCGCGGATTGCGGCGGCCTCCGGGGCCAGGTGGATGGAGCCGCCGAAGGTGCTGACGCTGATCTGCGGTCCGCCCGAGCCGTGGCGTCCCTCGAGGCTGCGGGTGTCGTGCTCCGCCTCGAACTCCAGGTCGCTCCGGATTTCACCCGAGTAGGTGGTGGCCGCGACCGTGAATCCGGCGAGGGCGCCGAGTCCGAGCAGGACCGCCCCCGAGTGGGTCTGGAACTCGTACCAGCCGTCCAGTCGCAGGGCGCCGGTCACCCGGATCGGCGCCGTCAGGGTCATGAAGCTGCCGCGATGGGCCCGGACATCGGCGAGCGTCAGGTTCCCGCTCACCGTCTCGGCCCGGAGATCGTCGGCCTCCAGGTCCCGGATCTCGATGGGGCCGCTGACGCTGCGGAGGAGGAAGTCGCCGTCCGGAGCGCCGATTCCGGCGATCGTGATCGGCGCGGTGAACGTCCGCACCTCCAGGGAAGCGCCGTCGGGGAGCCAGACCTCGAGATCCACGGACACGGGGGGAATGCGCCTGGGAGGCCGGACCTCGGTGATGGGTGGGGACTCCCTCCGGTCCCCCGAAGGCCGGCCCCGGTCGCCGCGCGGCCGGTTCGGCCCGATGTGGATGCGCCGTCCGCGCCGCCGCAGGTCCAGGTTCACCTGTTCGAAGATGCGTTCGGCTTCTTCGGCCGGGAGTTCGGCCTCGAGCCGCTTGACGCCGATCACGCGGAGCGTGGAGTCCTCGCCGGGATCGGTGCCGTGCACCTCCACGTGTCCGGCGAAGTTCATGATCGAGATGCGGGCGTTGTGGGGGATCTCGACCGCGTGTTCCACCCGCTCTGTCAGGGGCTGCGCGAGCGCCATCTGGGAGCTGGCCAGGACCACCGCGGTTGCCGGGCCGGCGCGTCCCCAGAGTTCGCGCCCGGCCGGACGGCGCGGCGCCGCGTTCGGGGTATCCATCATCACAGTTCACTCCTTGGCATGCTCGCCGCCTCAGCGGCGCCACGCCTCGCAGGGGTCCGATTGTCCATGCTTCCCACCCTCAACCGGTGTCGGGGCGTCCGCGCCCCGAAATGGCGTCGATCCGATCCTGGGCCGTTTCGCTGTCGCCGCGTTCCATGTCCCTCATGAGCATCAGGGTGTTGTGGAACAGGTCCAGCTTTCGGCGCAGACTTCCAAACAGGGTTTCCTGGGCTTCTTCGTCATCGGGGGCGGCGGCGGCACGCCGCCGGCTGTCGGCGATCGCGGCGTCGAGCGCCTGCCGCTCCTGCTCCATCGCCGCGTGCAGGTCCCCGAACCCCTCGGGGTCCGCGGAGCGGAGCGCCGATTCCAGGTCGCCGATCGCCTCTTCGTAGAGCGCTTCGGCTTCCGTGAGCGGATCGGCAGCCACTGGTGGAGCCGGCTCGTCCCCGGCCCACGGCCGCAGGATCAGCAGGACTACCGCGATCCCCAGGAGGGCTGGCCAGAGCCACCGTGCCGGCCGCATGACGCCCCGGAAGCCTAACCGTTACTCGCGGACCGGCCGGCGGGCGGGGAACCCTCGGCGCGAGGGTCGTCGAAACACTGACTGGCGTTTACGCTCGACCCCTATCCGGGGTTCCGCAGCCACACCATGATCCAGGTGATCACCACGGCCACCGCCGCGAACAGCACCGTCCAGCCGATGGAGGCCCGGAAGGCAAAGCTCTCGCGCCGCCGTGGGGGAGCCCCCGGCGCCGCCAGCCGGCGCGCCGCCGCGTCGAGCCGCGTCACCGCCTCACCGCGCAGGGTGCGCACGACGGGGCCGACCCCTGCGAGTGCCCGGGTGGTGGCGGAGACCATCCGCGCGAGGGGAATCCGGTAGAGCCAGTCGCTATCGAGCGCGAGGCCCGGCGACGGGGTGAGCGTCTTCCGGGCCAGGTAGAACACGAACCCCGTGGCGAGAAGCAACTGGGCCGTCGAGACGACGTGGTCCAGCGTGTAGGGCGCGTAGGTCGCGAGGTACGGCAGCCGACTGTAGAGGAGGTTGGGGAAGAGCCCGTAGAGGAGGCACAGGCCGCCGCCGATCCCCATGGCCGCGAGCAGGTTCGTCGGCAGCGGCCGGACGGCGACCGCGCGCCGTTCCCCGAAGAACGCGAACCAGGGCAGCTTCAGACCCACGGAAAGGAAGGTCCCGACGGCCGCGAGCACGAGCAGCAGTTCCGTCCAGAGGAGGTGTTCCTCGCCAGCCGCGCTGACGATCATGGATTTGCTGATGAAGCCGTTGAAGAGCGGGGCGCCGGAGATCGAGAGGGCCCCGACCGCGTACATGGCGACCGCGAAGCGCATCTGCCGGGAGATGCCTCCCAGGTCGGAGAGACGGCGGAGACCGGTGGCTTCGATGGCGGCTCCCGCCCCCATGAAGAGGAGGGCCTTGTAGAGAATGTGGGAGAACGCGTGCGACGAGGCGCCGTTCAGCGCCAGCGGGGTGCCGATGCCCACCGCCGCCACCATGTAGCCGACCTGGCTCACGATGTGGTACCCGAGAAGCCGGCGGATGTCGTTCTCGATGACCGCGAAGACGACGCCGTAGAGCGCCATCGCGGCCCCGAGCGGCACCAGGATCTCGGTTCCCGGGAAGAGCCGCAGGAGCGCGTAGACCGCGGTCTTGGTGGTGAAGGCGGAAAGGAAGACGGAGCCCGACGTCGAAGCTTCCGGATAGGCGTCGGTCAGCCAGGCGTGGAGCGGCGGGATGGCGGCGTTGATGGCCACCGCGCCCAGGATCAGCCAGAACGGGGGCGCGTCCGAAGCCAGCGCGCCCAGCGACGTTTCGCCCCCGCCGGCCAGGTGGAGGGCGATGCCGGCGAAGAGCAGGGCGCCGCCGGTGGCGTGGACGAGGAGGTAGCGCATTCCCGCCCGCCGGGCTCCGGCGGTGCCTCCCTGCCAGATCAGGGCGAGGGAGGACAGCGCCATCGCCTCCCAGAAGACGAAGAAGGTGATCCAGTCGCCCGCCAGCACGGTGGCGATCGCGGAACCGGCGTAGAGGAGCGCCGCCACCGTTTCGCCGGCGCGCATCCGGTGCGACCCGTAGAGGAAGCCGAGAAGGGCCACGATGGCGAAGACGAGCGCAAAGAGCAGGCTCAGCCGGTCCGCGTGGAACCAGACGAGACGGAAACCGGCGACGGTCGTCTCGAGGGTGCCTTCGACCCCCCGCACCAGCGCGAGCAGCGCCCCCAGCGCCACGATCACGCCGACCGGCACCCCGGGCATCCGCCGCCGGTTCGCGAATACGACCAGCACCCCGGCGAAGAGCCAGAAGGCGGGATGCAGGAAGAGGGCGCTCATGGCGGGCTAGTTCGCTCCGTCGTAGTAGCTCTCCGGGCGGGAGAGCAGCCGCTTCAGGATCCGTTTCGCGAACCACACGAGAACTCCCGCCCCGAGTACCCCGAGGGCGAGGTCACCCAGCGGCACGCTGTTCCAGAATCCGCCGTGGTGTTCGGATCCTGAAAGGAATCCCAACACGTCCAGCGCGGAGAGCGCCGCGATGACGACGCCCAGTCCGGCGGCCGTCCGCCGGCTCACGGCAGACCCCCGGTGAGGAACTGGGGAGCGTGCGCGGCGACGCTCCGCGCCGCCGACTCCGCGAGGAACCAGAAGCGGGCGCCCGCGTCGGGGGCCACCCCCACCACGATGGCCGCCAGCGCGGCGAAGACCGGCGGCGCCACCAGCCAGGCCGACGGCTCCCGGACGCGGCGGTCGTCGCCCGGTTCGAAGACCGCGATCCGCAGGATCGGCAGGTAGTAGGCCAGGTTCAGCAGCCCGCTGACCACGAGGAGCGCCACCACCCAGAGCTGGTGATCGTCGAGTGCCCCGAGCGCCAGGTTCCACTTGCTGATGAATCCGGGAAGCAGGGGCATTCCTGCCATCCCGAGCGCCCCGACCGCGAAAGCGGCGAAGGTGAACGGCATCGCACGGCCCAGCCCGGACAACTGCGAAATGTGTTCCCTGCCGGTGGCCGCGTAAACCGAGCCGGCGCAGAAGAAGAGCGTGATCTTCAGGAACCCGTGGGCGACGATGTGGAACGCCGCTCCCGCGAGCGCCAGCGGGGTGCCGATGGCGCCCCCGAGCACGATGTAGCTGAGCTGGCTGACGGTCGAGTAGGCGAGCCGGCGCTTGAAGTGGTCCTCGCCGAGCGCGCGCAGCGAGGCCATCAGGATGGTCCCCGCGGCGAGCGCGGCGAGCGGCAGGCTGAGTCCCAGATCGTGCATCAGATCGGGACCGAAGACCCAGCCGGTCAGCCGCAGCACTCCGAACGCCCCCGCCTTGACCACTGCGACCGCGTGGAGCAGGGCGCTCACCGGGGTGGGCGCCACCATGGCCGCGGGCAGCCAGCCGTGCAGCGGGAACACCGCCGCCTTCGAGCCCACTCCGATGAGCAGCAGCACGAAGAGCACCCGCAGGACCCCGTCGGACGCGGCGCCGGCGAGGAAACCTCCCGGCGTGAACTGTGCGCCGGGGGCGAGCGCTCCCGCCCAGACGACCGCGCCCAGGAGCAACTGGCCCGCGATCAGCGTGTAGGCGAGGTAGGACCGTCCGGAACCGAGCACTCCGGAGGTCCGCTTGTGCACCACCAGCGGCCACGTCGCCAGCGTGAGCACCTCGTAGCAGATCAGGAAGGTCACCAGGTTGGCGGCGAGCGCGACGCCCGCGGCGGCGGACACCGCGGCCGCGAACGCCGCGAAGTAGCCCGTCTGGTGCCTGAGCCCCAGGCTGCGGAGATACCCCACCGAGTAGCTCGAGGTGGCGAGCCAGAGAATCGAGGAGAGCGTCAGGAAGAGGAGGCCCAGCGGGTCGGCCCGGAACTGGAGCGGCATTCCCGGGAGCAGGGGCAGGGCCGGGCTTGCGTGGGCGGCGCCCGCGAACGCGGCGGGGAGCATGGACACCGCGGCGCCGAGCTGTACGGCCCCCGCCGCGAAGGTCCACGCCTCGCGGAGAGCGGGCCGCCGGCCGCTGAGGAGGATCGGCAGCACCACGGCCAGCCCCGCCCCGACGGCGAGCAGCGGACGGAGGGAGACGATCTCGGTCACGGAGCCGGTGCGGAAATCCGGGCGGTTCCGGACTCCCAGTCAGGAAGCACGTGCCGTTCGAACGGACGCGCGAAGATCCCGGTCAGCAGCACCAGGACGGCGAGCCCGACGACCGGCACGGCAAGGGGCCGGGGAAGGACGGGGCCGGGCGGCCGGCTCGCCGGATCTCCGGCGGCATCAGGTGCGTCGCCCGGCGTCCGGAACCAGGCCGCCTCCAGGACGCGAAGGAAATAGACGGTGGCCAGCAGGCTGGAAAGGATGATCGCCGCGAAGGCCGCGATTCCCGCCGGTCCTCCCGCCTCGATCGAAGCGGAGAGCAGGTAGTACTTCGAGAAGAATCCGGCGGTCGGCGGGATGCCGATCATGGAGAGCGCGGCGACCGTGAGGGCCGCAAGCGTCCAGGGCGCCCGCGAGCCGAGTCCCGCCCAGCGTCCCAGCTCGTCGCCGTCCTCGGAGGTGCGGATCCCGCCGGCGCCGAAGAAGAGACATCCCTTGGCCAGGGCGTGCGCCGCCATGTGGAAGAGGGCGCCGGTGATGGCGAGCGCGGATCCCATCCCGACTCCGATCAGGATCATGCCCATCGCGGAGATGCTGGACCAGGCCAGCATGCGGGTGACCGCCCGCTGGGCGACCGCCAGGATCCCGCCGACCAGCACCCCCAGGATCCCGAGCCAGAGCGTGATCTCGAGGACCACCGCTCCCGCCGTGGTTCCGGCCAGGACTTCGCCGAGCAGCCGGAGGAGCGCGTAGGCGCTGACCTTGGCCATGACGGCGGCGATGAATCCCGCCGCGGGGGTCGGCGTGTAGACGTAGGTGTCCGGGAGCCAGCCGTGCAGCGGGAACAGCGCCGCCTTGATGGAAAGCCCCACCGCGATCAGGACGACCGCGACGGTGAGCGCCGCGTCCGCTTCGACCGAAGGCAGCCGGGCCGCGAGGTCGTCCATGTTCAGCGTTCCGGTGAGCGCGTAGAGGAAACCGACCCCGAAGAGATAGAGCGAGCCGGCGGCGGTGCCGGCGAGCAGGTAGCGGAAGGCCGCCACCGACGCCCGGCCTCCTCCCGAGGCGACCAGCGTGTAGGCGGCGAGCGACGAGATCTCGAGAAAGACGAAGAGGTTGAAGACGTCCCGGGTGGCGACGATGCCGAGCAGCCCTCCGACCAGGAGCAGGAGGGCGCCCCGCAGCAGGCCTTCCCGGAGCGGGGTCGAAGCCGGCGCCGCCCCGTTCCGGTCCGCGCCGAACGTCTGCGCAAACGAGGCGAAGCAGGCCATTCCGGCCACCAGCACCGCGATGAGCGTGCTCAGCCCGTCGAACCACAGTTCGATGCCCCAGGGCCCCGGCCAGCCTCCGACCGCGTATCGAATCGGTCCGTCGGCCGCCGACGACCCGAAGAGGCCGAGCGCCGCCGCAAAGATCGCGGCGTGGAGCGCGAGCGCGGCGCCGCGGGTGGTGCGGCGGAACAGGGCCGCCAGCAGGGGGACGAGCGCCGCCCCGACCAGCGGCAGCGCCACCAACAAGCCCGGGAGAACGTCGCGCACTTGGGTCCCTAGCAGCCTGTGGACAAAGTGGCGTGAGCGCCGAGGCGGGCGAGGCGCCCGGCTGACAAGGCGCATGAGGGAGGAATACCGGGTGTATTTCGACCGAAATGCAACGATGAGCGGAACGAAGTGGAGCGTTTCAGCCGGGATGCATCGCCCGCCGAACGCCGCGTGACTTTGTCCATAGGCTGCTTGACTCCCCGTCCGTTAACGGAGCTTGTCGAGCAGCCGGCGCTCGTTGAGCGTTTCGAACCGGCTCCGGATCCGCACGAGGAGCCCGAGCGCGAGTCCGGTGGTCGAAACCGAAACCACGATGGCGGTGAGCATCAGGGTGTGGGGCAGGGGGTTCATGAACTCCGCCGCCACGGGCGCCCCGCCCTGACCGAGGATCGGGACGGTGGCTCCGTCCTTGAACGCCAGCGAGACGAAGAAGACGATGACGGCGACCTGCATCACGTTCATCGCGAGCAGCTTGCGGAGGAGATTCGGGAGCAGCGCCATGCCGGCGAGCCCGATGGTGAAGAGCGCGGCGGCGAAGGCGTAGGTGGTCATTCCCGAGGACCTCGCCCGCTCCCGATCGGAACCCCGTCCTCCCGCATCCCGATGCTGATCGTGTCGAAGAGGACGCCGACCGTGCCGGCGACGGTGAGGAACACCGCGGCCTCGATGCCGAGGGTGGCGAGTTCGCGCACGTGGGCCGGATCGCTCCCGAGCGGCAGCGTCCCGTAGTTCAGGAACTCGCCCCCGAACGCCATCGCGGCCAGACCGATGCCGGCGTAGCCGAGAATGCCGGCGCAGGCCAGGATCAGGGAGCTGCGGAGACTCGGGCCGAAAGCGGGGACGTCCGATTGGCGCGCCCCGCCTTCGTGGGCCGGGCCCCAGACGAGCCGCATCATGATGAGGCCGGACCCGAACAGGACGCCGCCCTGGAAACCGCCTCCGGGACTGATGTGTCCGTGGATCAGGACGTACACCGCAAACAGCAGCACCACCGGGACGAGGATGCGGGTGGCGGTGTCGAGGATGACGCTCCCGAACGGGTGGGACATGCCGGCGGCCGGCAGGTTGGGCCGGCCCCCCGCGGCGGCGAGGATGACCAGGCAGCCGAGCCCCGCCGCGAAGATGACCGCCGTTTCGCCGAGCGTGTCGTAGCCGCGATAGTCCGCCAGCACCGCGGTCACCATGTTGGCGGCGCCGGTCTCGGCGGCGGCGTCCTCGATGAACCGGGGCGAGACGTGGGTGGACGCGGGGGATGCCGGATCGCCGAACTCGGGGAGCTCGGCCATTCCCAGCACCAGTCCCGTGAAGAGCGCCGGAAACGCCGCGGCGCCGAGCAGCCGCCGCACGCGGGTGGCCTCGTGTCGCGGTGGGGGTGACGCACCCATCAGTCGAAGCTCCGGCCGGTTCGGAATGCGGTGGAGACGAACAGGATCGTGGTCAGCGCGCCGCCGACGCAGGCTTCGGTGAAGGCGACGTCAACGGCCCCCAGCAGGGCGAACCAGGTGGCCGTCAGGAAACTGAACGCGCCGAAGAGCGCCGCGGCGGTCAACAGGTCCTTCACGGCGAGCGCGCACGCCGCCGAGACCACCATCGCGGCGAGCAGGCCGATGCTGATGAGATGGCCCTCGGCCATCATCGTTCTCCTGCCGGTTCCGCCGGCTCGCCGGGCCGCCAGACCTTCACCCCGGCCCTCGATGCGGCCCGGGCCAGGGCGTGCGTTGCCGTCGGGTTGGCGACGGCGACGAGGAGCAGAACCAGCACCAGCTTGACCGTCACGGCCGGATCGCCCGCCAGGAGCGCGAGCCCGAGGAGGCTGAGTGACAGCCCGGCGGTGTCGCACTTTCCCATGGCGTGGAGACGGGTGAAGAAGTCCGGCAGGCGGAGGATCCCGATCACGGCGGCCAGGATGAAGAACAGCCCGGCGGCGAGCAGGAGGACCGCGAACCCCTCGGTCAGGGTGGAGGCGGCCACTACGAAGTCGATCCCTCGAAGTACTTGGCGATGACGAGGGCGCCCAGGAAACCGATGGTGGCGTAGGCGAGCGCGATGTCGGTGAACATCTCGGGCTGTCCCGAGAGTTCGCCGGCGACGACGAGAAGGATCAGGGTCTTCGTCCCGATCAGTGCGACCCCCGAGAGCCGGTCCCAGAGCGTCGGGCCGCGAATGACGCGGAAGAGGGAACCTCCGATCGCGATGAAGAGGACGGCCGCGACCGCGGTCAGCAGCGTGGACATCAGCGTGTCCGGGCGCCGAAGACCGCCCGCACCCGGTCGGCCATCGGTCCGCCGTCGCTGCCGAGGGCCGCGGCGGCCTCCGGGTCGATGGCGTGAACCACCATCCCTTCGTCGTCGCAGTCGACCGTCACGGTGCCGGGGGTCAGGGTTATGGAGTGGGCTAGGGTCAGACGGGCGATGGGGTGCGGCAGATCATCCGCGATCCGCACCATCCGGGGCGCGATGGGGAGCCGGGGATGCAGGACCAGTTTCGCGACCTGGATCGCCGACCGGAAGACCTGCCAGAGCAGCCAGGCCGAGTAGGTGAGGAAGTGACGCCACCGGAGCGGAGCGCGTCCGAACTCGTCCGCCGGCATGGGCTGCGGCGGCGCCCGGTAGAGCCTGCGGGTCGCAAGCGTGACCGCGACCGCGGTGATCAGGCCGAGCGAGAGATGGAATGCGTCCAGTTTTCCCGAGAGGGCGATCCAGAAACCGAACAGGAGCCCGGCCGCCACGACCACCGGAAGGACCGGCCGGTGCTGATCCGACATTCCGGCCAAGTGAGCTGTCCGCTATCCGAGTGCGGCTACTTGTAGTAGTTGACCCCGATCATCGCCTGCTGCGTGCGGAAGGAGAAGTCCTTGGAGGACCAGATGCGGTATTCGGCGCGCGCTGACAGGTAGGAAAAGACATAGACCTCGAAGCCGACCGCAAGGTGGGCGGTGGGCACGTAGGTGGTGTGTTCGAGGGTGACTTCGTTTCCGACGGGTACCCGGATCCCGAAGGACCCCGACTGGTTCCCTTCACCGGGGTCGGTCGTCTCGTAGATGAAGTCTTCGCGCAGCTCGTCCCGCCGCACGATCCCGCCGCCGCCGGCGAAGTACATCTGGAAGGGCTGGCGCCGTCCGAGGTGGTACACGACCGACCCGTCCAGGTGGTACCGGTTCGTCCGGAACTGGTAGGCGGGTTCCGCAATGACGTCTTCCACTGCCTCGTTGGCGGCCGTGTAGCGCCGGTTGGAGCGCCCGAAAAAGAGCCCGGTGGCGATGGAGATGTTCTCCGTGGCGCGAAAGGACGCGGTCCCCCCGAGCCCCGCGCCTCGCCCGGGACTC
Source organism: Acidobacteriota bacterium (assembly GCA_028877265.1). GTDB lineage: Bacteria > Acidobacteriota > Vicinamibacteria > Marinacidobacterales > Marinacidobacteraceae > Marinacidobacterium. The sequence continues at coordinate 4,834 of JAPPGX010000090.1, read as the reverse complement.
AACTCGGGACGCGCGAAGAACTGGAGCCCGGCCCCGGCGAAGAGCCGGAACTTGTGGTCCTGCGCCGCCGCCGGGTTCGCCGTGAGCGGTAGGAGGGCAAGGGTCGTGAGGACCGCCGCCGCGAGCCGGCCGGTCCTCGCGACCGGCGGGAGAATGTCTGCCGGCGCGTTCAAATCGCGGGAAATGCTACTCCACGCGCGCGGCTCGGTGCGCCGGCCTGGAACGCCGGCTTCAGCCGGCACGCGGGCCGGAGGCCCGCAGAGCGCGTCGGGCTGTTCCGCCGCATGGCTCGCCGGCTTGGAGCCCCCACCGGGAGCACTGGGCCGGCCTCAGCCGGCATCAGCCGGCATACCGGCCCCGCAGGCGGTTCGTCGCGACCCCTGGTGCATTGGCGCCCGCAGCCGAGCCATACCGGCGAATGAGGCCCGTCCCGCCGCCCGCCTGCGGCGGGCTGTGCCGGCTGAAGCCGGCGTTCCAACCCCTCCGCTACTCTGTTCCCGTGCCACCCGACGGCAATCAGCGTACGTCCGGCTCCGGCGACGAGCGCTACCTGGCGCGCCGCGCGGGCTCCGTGAGTCTCGGGGTCGTGTTCTCCCGTCTCACCGGACTGGTGCGGGAGCAGACGCTCGCCTTCCTGTTTCCGACCCGGCTGCTCGACGCCTTCTACGCGGCCTATACCTTCCCCAACACCCTGCGGGAGATGCTGGCGGAGGGCGCGCTCTCGAAGGCGTTCGTCGCGACCTTCGCGGCCGTGGACCAGGGTGACGGAAGGGAAGCTGCCCACCGGCTCCTGGGGCGGGTCCTCCGGGTCCTGCTCCCGGTGAGCCTCTTCGTCACCGTCTCCGGCGTGGTGCTCGCGCCGCAACTGGTGGATCTCGTGTTCTCGCGGGGCGCCTTCGACACACCGCTTCCCGAGCCCCTCCGCTTCGGTGTCGAGACGCCGCGGGAACTGGCCGTCTGGTTGACCCGGATCATGTTCCCGTTCATCGCCTGCGCGTCGCTCGCGTCGCTTTTCATGGGGGGTCTCCAGGCCCGGAACTCCTTCTTCCTGCCGGCCGTCGCGTCGGCGTTCTTCAACGTCACCACGATTGTGTTCGCGGCGCTGGGATTCGTTGCCGCTCCCCGGCTGGGACTCCATCCGATGGCGGGACTCGCGCTCGGGGTGCCGGTCGGAGGACTCGTCCAGCTGTTCGTGCAGTGGCGCTGGTTTCGCCGGGACGGCTACCGCCCGGTTCCCCCCGGAGGGATGCGGGAAACGGTCTCCGATCCGGCCTTTCGGCGGGTGTGCCGCCTCTTCGCACCGGCGGCCGCGGCTGCGGGGACGCTGCAGATCAACGTCATCATCTCAAGGCACTTCGCCTCCGCGGGAACCTCGTGGCTCGCCTGGTTCACGATGGCCTACCGGCTCGTGCAGCTTCCCTCGGGGCTGATCGGAGTGGCCCTGTCGAGCGCCACGCTTCCGGCGCTCACCCGCGCCGCCGGCCGCGGTGACCGCGAGGGATTCGGCCGGGTGCTCGGGCAGTCCGGCCGGCTCATGCTGCTGCTGACGCTCGCCGCCGCGGCCGGACTCATCGGCATCGCCGCGCCGTTCGTCGCGCTCATCTACCAGCGGGGCGCCTTCAGCCCGGAAGACGCCCGGCAGGTGTCCCTCGTGCTCTCCATCTTCGCGCTGGGGCTTCCCGCCTTCGGGGCGACCAAGCTCCTCTCCGACGCCTTCTTCGCGCTCGGAAGCACCCGCCCGCCGCTCCTGGTCGCGGCCATCGGTACGGTGGTGACCTGGATCGCTACCCGGAGTTTTGTGGTTGTCGCGGGGTTCGGCCATCTGGGACTGCCGCTCGCGACTGTCTGCGTGGCGTGGTTCTCCGCCGGGCTGCTCGCGGCCCTGCTGGCCGGGAGACTGGGATCGGACGCATCCGGACGATCGCACGCGCGAGCGCTCTTCGGAGACGTCGCCGGAGCCGGCTTCCGCGCGCTGCCGGTGGCGGCCGCCACCGGCGGCTCGGCGTGGCTGCTCGTGCAGTTCGCCGGTGAGCGCCTCGGTCCGGGCGCCTGGGCGGGTGCGGCGACCACCCTGCTCGCCACCGCTGCGGGAGGATTGGTCTTCGGGTTCGCAGCGAGGTTGTTGGCGCCGCGCGAGTGGGACCCGATCCGGGATGCGCTGGTCGCGCTGGGCGAGCGGTTCGGCTTCGGGGGCGGGCGGCCTGGAGGCCCGGGAGGATGAGCGGCGCCGCCGCGAGACCGGGACGGACGCCCCGCCGGGGTCCGGATCCGCGGGCGGAGGAGTTCCTGGACCATCTCCGGGTGGAGCGCCGCCTCTCGGCGAACACGCTCGACGCCTACCGCCGCGATCTCGGCAAGCTGGACGAGTTCAGCGGGAAGCGGCCGCTCGCCGACCTCGACACCGGCGACCTGCAGCGCTTCCTGACGCACCTCCACCGCCGCGGCCTCGCGTTCCGCTCGATCCAGCGGATCACCTCCGCGATCCGCGGCGCCTTCGCCTTCTGGCAGGCGGAAGGGCTCATCGAGCGGGACCCCACCGAGGGGATCACGGTGGCGCGGGCCCTCCCGGGGCTCCCCCGCTACCTGTCACCGGACGAGGTCGAGCGGCTGCTCGCCGCGCCCGACGACTCGCCGCTCGGACTCCGCGACCGGGCGATGCTCGAGATGCTCTACGCCACCGGCCTCCGGGTGTCCGAACTCGTGGGTCTCAGGACCACCGACGTGGTGGCGGCCCGCGACGATACGCCGGGCTACGTCACCGTGATCGGCAAGGGGGACAAGGAGCGCATCGTCCCCTACGGCGACGTCGCGGCGGCGACCCTGGAGGTGTGGATGGCGGAAGGGCGCCCGCGGATCGTGGGAGAGGGCGGACCGAGGGCCGGTTCGTCGTGGCTGTTCGTCACCATTCGGGGAGGCGCCATGACCCGTCAGCGGTTCTGGCAGATCGTCCGGACCCGGGGCGAGCAGGCGGGGATCCCCCGCCGCTTCTCACCCCACGTCCTGCGCCATTCGTTCGCGACGCACCTTCTCGAGCGCGGCGCGGACCTCCGAAGCCTGCAGCAGATGCTCGGCCACGCCTCGATCTCCACCACCCAGATCTATACCCACGTCACCGAGGAGCGGCTGCGCCGGGTGTACGACCAGCACCACCCGCGCGCCCGGCGGGGCGGTTCCTGAGCCGCGGGATGGCTTCGGGCAGCGGCGGTGGGGAATTGCGCTTCCTCGACTCCCTGTCCGAAGAGCAAGGGGCCGAAGTGCGCCGGATGGCCGCGGAACTGCGGTCCGGAGCCGTGGTGGCCTTTCCGACCGAGACCTTCTACGCCCTGGGGGCGGACCCGCGCTCGCCCGAGGCGCTGGCCGAGGTGTTCCGGCTCAAGGGTCGTCCGGGAGACCGCCGGCTTCCCTGGATCGCCGCCAACCGGGCCCAGGTGGAGGCGGTCTGTGTTCTCGCGGAACGGGCGTCCACCCTCGCGGATCGCTGCTGGCCGGGCCCGGTGAGCCTGGTGCTGCCCCGCCGCGGCGCGGGCGGGGGCGACGTGGCGGTTCGGGTGAGTTCCCATCCGCTGGCCCGGGCGCTCGCCGCGGCCCTCGGCCATCCGGTGATCTCGACCAGCGCCAATCCGACCGGCGCTCCCCCCCTCACCACCGCCGCCGAAGTGCGCGATGCCTTCGCCGGCCGGGGCGCCGAGCGCCTGCGGATCCTGGATGGGGGCCGGACGCCGGGGGGGGAACCCTCGGTGATCGTGGACGTGACGGGCGGGTCGCCGCGGGTTCTGCGGGGGACGTTTGACCCTGGCCTACTCCTCTGAGGAACTGTCGCTGGCTTCGAAGCGGCGGACGAAATCCTGCTGTTCCGGCGTGAGGTCCCGGGGCACCGTGATCCGGACCCGAACCACCAGATCGCCGTGACCCCCGCCGGGACGGGGCATGCCCCGCCCGGGAACGCGGAGCGCGGCGCCGCCGGAGATTCCCGCCGGAATGCGGATCCGGACGGGATCCCCGAGCGTCGGGACCTCGATCTCCCCGCCGAGCGCCGCTTCCGCGAAGCGGACCGGGACTTCGACTTCGAGGTTGTCCCCGTCGCGGCGGAACCGAGCGTGGCTGGCGATGCGCACGGCGAGCATCGCGTCCCCGTCCGGCGTGCGCACCTTCAGCCGGGCGCCGTCCCGGACCCCCGGGGGAATTCGGACCCGGTAGGAATCGGTCCGGCTGGTGTGGAGTTGCCGGATCGCGCCGCGGTACGCCTCCTCGAGGCTGATCTCCACGACGCCGGTCCGCCCGGGCGCATCCGCCGGCGGGCCCGGCGGCCGATAGCGTGCGGAAGGCGGCCATCCCGTCGCGCGGCGCGTCCTCCCCTCGAGGGGGCCGAAGGGGGAGTCCGGCCCGAACAGGTGAAGGAAGAAACTGGAAAAGTCGCCAAAGGCCCGCGGATCGGGCGGCGGCCCGCCCGCCGTCCCGGGGCGGGCACTCCGGGCTTGCCGGGCCCAGTCCGGCCCCAGCTGGTCATACCGGCGCCGCCGATCCGGATCGGAGAGGACCTCGTAGGCCTCCCCGATTTCCTTGAAGCGCTCCGCGGCCTGGTGGTCGCCCGGGTTCAGGTCGGGATGGTGTTTTCGCGCGAGGCGCCGGTAGGCCTGTTTGATCGCCTGCGCATCGGCCTGCTTCCTGACTCCCAGGACGGCGTAGTAGTCGCGGTACTTCAAGAGTCTGCGCGCGCCCAACCAGCCGTGTCCAGGGTCACCGGGACCAAGCTACGAACACCCGATGGCGAATCGGGGTCGCGGCCGGGGGGGGGGGGGGGGGGGGGGGGGGGGGGGGGGGGGGGGGGGGGGGG
>JAPPGX010000182.1 GCA_028877265.1 Acidobacteriota bacterium | reverse complement strand
GTCTCCTGCGCCGCCGCCGGCGCAGTTGTGAAGGCGGCCAGCAGGCCGGCCGCCAGGAAACAAAGGAATTTGAATCGGTACATGGTTTCCTCCCGATTTCCTGCCCTCGGCAAGACAGTTCCGGCGGTAGCCGTGCGTGCCGCAGCGAATCCCGTTCTGAGGGCTTCCCGAACGGCGTCGGGGAACGGGGCAGCCGCGAGGGGACGCGCGCGGTCAGGCGACCGCTGGCGCGTGCCGGCCCGACGTCCGTCGCTCTGCGACGGACGAGCACGGCGGTTTCGCGGAACTACGCGGGAGGAGCGCGGGCGGGGCGGCGGAGGGAGCGCCTGGACGGGACCTTCGGGACTTCATCCTCGGGTTCCGCAGGTCCCCCGCCACGGGACGCGACCAGCTCCACCGGACTCGAAACATCGGCGGACTGGTGTCCGGAGTGGCAGACGGCACACTCGCGTTCGTCCGGGTGCTCTTCATGCCAGGCGGTCGCCGGGACGCTGGCCAGCAGGACCAGCGGAACGACAATCGCCGCCAGCAAGCCGGCCCGCGCCCGGAGGGAGGCGCCGCGTCCATTACCCATGATTGGCGCGGGATGGTAGCCCAACGCGGCGGGGCGCCCACCGTCGCCCGGGATGACGTTCATGCGGGACAAACCGGCCAACGCGGGCGGTCCTGCCGCCCGCCGTGAACGCTGCTACCCTGCGGTTCGGGCCATTCCCGATGCGGATCACGAGAACGTGCGGCGCCGCCGCGTTGGCGGCAACTCTCGTGGTATGTGGGCGACCGGCGCGGGTGGAGGCGTTCCCGACGGCACAGGAGGCCGAGGCCACGGGGCGGTTCCGGGACGGGGAACGCCACGGCCACTGGGTGATCCGCCTTGCGGACGGACGGGTCGAAGCAGGGGCCTACGTGAATGGCGATCGCCATGGCCGTTGGATCTTCCGGTGGCCCGATGGGCGGGAGGAAGAGGGAACGCTCGCGCACGGGGAGCGTCGCGGCCCCTGGATCCACCGGTTCCCGGACGGATACGAGGAGGAAGGGGCTTACGTGGACGGCGAAAGGGAGGGGCACTGGGTGCTGCGCTGGCCGGACGGGCGGATCGAGGAGGGCGCCTTCGAGTCCGGCGATCGCCATGGCCCGTGGGTCGTGCGCGGCGCCGATGGACAGGTCGACGAGGGCCCCTTCGTCCGCGGCGTGCAGGAGGGCCCGTGGATCCTGACTTTCCCCGACGGTGGCCGGGAGGAAGGACCGTTGGCGGCTGGCCAGCGACACGGTGCCTGGGTCCTTCGCGATGGGGCGGGCGGGGTCGAGGAAGGACCGTTCGTGGAAGGCAGAAGGCACGGTCACTGGGTTGCCCGGGAGGCTGACGGGGACCGGGCCGAAGGCTCCTACGTGGACGGCGTGGCGGAGGGCCCGTGGGTCTTCACGTACGCGAGCGGGAGCATCGAAGAAGGCCCGATGCTGGCCGGCAAGCGACACGGACCGTTCGTCCACCGCTTCCCCGGATCGGGGACGGCCCGTGGGAACTACGTGGAGGGCAAGCGGGAGGGCCGCTGGACGATCCGGACGAGAGACGGTCGCGTACGGGAGGAGTTCTACCGGGACGGCCGACTCGTGCCACGGTAGAGACCGAACGGGTCTTTTCGCCGGAGGGACCACCGGCGGAGTCAGAAGTCGACGCGGGCGCTGATGCCGAAGCTGCGCGGCGGGTTCGTGAGGTAGCCGACGCGGGCCAGGGTCCCCCGTTCCTGGTCGAGCGCCAGCCGGGCCCGTTCGTTGGTCGCGTTGTCCACGAAGAGCGCCACGTCCCAGCGGCCGGTCAGCAGCCCGATCCGCAGGTTCAGCAGGTTGTAGGCGGGGAGCTCCGGATCGAAAGCGAACGAGCCCTGGGTCAGGGGCCCGCCGATGAACGTTCCGGGCCGCAGGGCCGGTGACAGCGCCAGCAGGTTCACGGACCCGAAGCCCGCGGCCTGATCGCCGACCTGGGTGAAGCGGGAACCGACGTGCTGGAAGGTGCCGCTCAGGTAGCCCACCCAGCGGTTCGCGAATGGCCGCCGCCAGGTCGCGGCTGCCGCTGCCTGGAACCTCGGGGTGGTCGGGAGCCGGCGGTCCGGCTCGATGCCCGACACCACCGTGACCGCCCCGTCCACGTCGGTCGAGGTCACCGTGGACTCCAGCCTGGCGTCCACCAGGCTGCCCGACACGGCGAAGTCGAAGAAGGGGGTTGGCTGGGCCGCCAATTCCATCTCCACGCCCTGACTGCGTGCGTCCGGCACGTTGAAGATGATCCGCGAGGAGCAGGTTCCCGCCGTGACCGTCGCCTGCAGGTTGTGGATGTCCATCGAGAACGCCGACGCGTTCAGCGAGGCCCGGCCGTTCAGGAACGTGGATTTCACTCCCGCCTCGTAGTTCCAGAGCTCTTCGTCCTCCCAGGTCTCCCGCCCGCCGAAGGTCGCGAGGTCCGCCGGGGAGCAGGCCGGACCGACCAGCGGGTCGTTGATGCCTCCCAACCGGAATCCCTTCGAAACCAGCGCATTCAGACGCGTTTCCGGGTTGACGTCGTAGCTGGCGATGAATCGCGGCGCGAGGCCGGCCGCCGAGGTGGTGCCGTGGCTGTCGGCGGGATCGGAAAACAGTCCGTCGAACTCCTGGGTCCGCGATTCCTCGAAGTCGTACCAACGAACGCCCCCGGTCAGGTGGAACCGATCCGTGATGGAGAACGAGGCTTCCCCGAACAGGGCGCGTTGATGGAAGTCGTAGTCGAGGTCGGAGAAGAAAAGTTCCTCCGTTTCGCGATCGCCGGGCAGCGACCGGGCGCCGGTCCAGACGAGATCCGGATTTCCCGTGACCGTTCGCAGGAAGTCGGTGACCGCCGCGCCGTTGACGGCGACGTAGTCCTTCGCGTGCGCGCTTTGTCCATATTGACGCTCCGAGGCGCCGTAGAACGACCCGGCCAGCCAGGTCAGGCGCTCGAACGCTCCCGCCAGTCGCAGTTCCTGCGTCAGGCCGGAGGCCGATGTCGCGTCGACGAGAGGAAAGTCGAGGGTGTAGCCCGCCTCGAGAGCCCCGAAAGGGCTGAAGGAAACGCTGCCGCCGAGCGCCGTCGCATCCCGCACCACCTCCACGTCGCGCGTTGTCAGTGAGGTGATGGAGGTGAGCAGCATCCGGCCGAAGTCAACTTCGATCGTCAGGTCCCCGAGCAGGAAGCGGTCTGTGAAGGGTTCCTCGATCTGGATGAAGTGCTGGCGCTCGTTCAAGGTGACCGGGGAACGGGTGGTGGTGAACGGGTTGGCGAGGATGTTGTAGAGGTCCCGCCGGTTCCAGCCTTCCATGGCAAGGTCCTGGGTCAGGAACCGGGGGGTGATCGAAACCCGCTCGTTCGGCTCGATCCGTACGGCGATGCGAGCCCCGGTGCGACGGCCACGGTTCACGTTCTCCCGCACGTTGCCGTCCGGTCCCAGCGCGTCCATGAAGCCCGCGATCCGGGTGCTGTAGGCGGTGATCCGCATCGCGGCGGCCTCCCCGAAGGGAGCGTTGACGGCCACCTTGCCGTCGTTTCCGGAACTCCCGCCCTCGAGGAACCGGAAGCCGAATTCGGCGGCCCCGCCGGTGACGCCCAGTTGCGGCTGGTTCGTGATGTAGCGCACCGTTCCCGACAGCGAGCCGGATCCGAACAGGGTGCCCTGCGGGCCCCGCAGGACTTCGACGCGGTTCATGTCGAAGAGGTCGAGGTCGGGAGTGAACAGGGAGAGCGAGATGACGGACTCGTCCAGATAGACCCCCACCTGCTCCTTGACGCCCGGCTGGTCCCGTACGATCTGACCCGCCGACACCCCGCGCACGGCGATCTGGCTCTGGCCGGGTCCGAGGTTCTGGACCGAGAAACCCCCGACATTCACCGAGACGTCCTCGAGCGTGGTGGCGCTTCGGTTGCGGAGGGCCTGCTCGGTGGGCGCGACCAGCGAGAAGGGAACGGCCTGGAGGTCCTCTTCACGCTTTCTGGCGGTGACGGTGACTTCTTCGGTGAAGTGCGGCAGGACCTCCAGCCCGGAGCGTTCGGCCGCCTGTGCCTCTTCTTCCGGCTGGTCTTCGCGGGGTTCCTGCTGAGCCCCCGCCGGAGTCGCGCCGACCAGCATCCATCCACCCAAAACCCACATGGAGACGCGGCCCCGCATCGTTCCACCTCCCGGCCCGGCGACCCCGTCCAAGACCCACGCCTTCTCGGGCCGGTCGGACGCGGAGGATACCGAAGTCCCGGCGCGGGTCAGTCCGAGGCCGGAGCGCGGTCCTGCCGGCTCCGGAAGACCCGGTAGGCGATCAGACCGAGGCCCAGGAACCCCAGCGAGAACCAGACCCCGGTGGGCGGCCCGGTGAAGAACAGCGCGATCCAGAGCGCGAGCGACAGCAGCGCCGGGATGGGGTAGAGCCACATCCGGAAGGGCTGGGGAATGTCCGGCCGGTAGCGGGCGATCAGCAGCACCGCGACGCACTGCCAGGCGAAGCGCAGCAGGATCTGGACCTGCATGAGCCAGTTGATGAGTTCCCCCAGGCTGAAGAAGCAGAAGGGGATGGAAACCGCGATCAGCCAGACGAGCGAGACGTGGGGGAAGCCGCGGGTGGGATGGACCTTCCCGAAGATGGCGAAGAACTGTCCGTCGCGCGCCGCGGCGTACGGCATCCGCGAATAGCCGAGCGCGAAGGCGAAGACCGAGGCTACCGCCACGAAGAGGATCAGCGCGGTGATCACGGACCCCGCGAGTTGCGCGAGTCCCGGGTCCTCCACCGTGCGGGCGATGAAGATGGAGGCGAGGGTGCGGCTCGCCTCCGCCTCCTGCCAGGGGATGAGCTCGAGCATCACCGTGGTCATCGCGATGTAGATCGCCGCGACCACCACGATCGAGAGCAGGATGGAACGCGGCACGTTGTGCTCCGGGTCCTTCACCTCCCCCGCGATGTTGCAGACCTGGTTGTAGCCGCCGAAGCTGTACATCGCGATCACCGACGCCGCGCCGAGCGCCGGCCAGAAGCCGGCGTCGAAGCCTTGGGGCGGCATGAACGACGGGAGTCCCGGACTCTCGATGAGGCCGGCCACGATCACCCAGCCGGTGGTGGCGAGGACGAGCGCGAGCATCGCCTTCGAGAGGCGCTCGACGGAATCGATGTTCCGGTAGAGCAGGAACAGCACCAGCAGGCAGACGCCGGCGGCGGCGAGGTGGTGCGGGAGCCCCGTCAGGTCGGGGAGGTAGAACCCGAGGTAGTCGGCGAATCCCACGGCCCCGCCGGCGAGCGAGAGGGGCGCCACCAGCAGGATGTGGAACAGGAACAGGAAGGCCATCAACCGCCCGAGTCCGAACGGCCGGAACGCCTCCCGCAGGTAGATGTAGGGTCCGCCGCTGCCCGGGAGCGCCGCCCCGAGCTGGGCGTAGACGAGGCCGTCGGCGAGCGACAGCAGCGCGCCCACGAGCCACGCCCAGATGATGTGGGGCCCGCCCATCGCGTAGACCATGAGCGGGATGGTCAGGAAGGGGCCGATCCCGACCATCCCGATGATGTTCGTGGAGGTCGCCCCGAGGAGCCCCATCCGGCGCTGGAGTCCGTCGCCGGTTCCGGGTCTGCTCATTCCGGGTAGCGTGTCACGAACCGCAGGCGCCGTGGGGCTATCGTTCCGGCGCGCCCGGAAGCGCCCGGCGCTCCTTGAGCCTCAGGAGGTACCCCATGGCAATCCGCATCGGCGACATCGCCCCCGACTTCACGGCCACGACGACCGAAGGCACGATCAACTTCCACGATTGGATCGGCGATGGCTGGGCGATCCTCTTCTCGCACCCGAAGGACTTCACCCCGGTGTGCACTACCGAACTGGGCTATATGGCAGGGCTGAAGGACGAGTTCCAGAAACGCAACTGCAAGATCATGGGCCTGAGCGTGGATCCGGTCGAGGATCACCAGCGCTGGAAGGCCGACATCGAGGAGACCCAGGGCCACGCCGTCGGCTACCCGATGATCGGCGACGACGACCTCGCGGTCGCGAAGCTCTACGACATGATCCATCCGAACGCGCTCGGCGGGAAGGGCCGCACCGCGATGGACAACATGACCGTGCGGTCGGTGTTCGTGGTCGGACCCGACAAGCGGGTCAAGCTGATCCTCACCTACCCGATGACCACCGGCCGGAACTTCGACGAGGTGCTCCGGGTGCTCGACTCGATGCAGTTGACGGCGTCGCACCAGGTGGCTACCCCGGTGAACTGGCAGGACGGCGACGACGTGATCATCGTGCCGGCGGTCTCGGACGAGGCGGCCCGGGAGAAGTACCCGGACGGCTGGCGGGCGCCGAAGCCCTACCTGCGCCTCGTCTCCCAGCCCGGCAAGTAGTTCCCTACTCCGTCCGCACCGACTTGCCGGGGTGGTAGCTCTGGTACGCGAACCAGTAGGCCACGTGCCCGGGTAGCCGTAGGAGCGTCTCGCCGTCCGGGCCGGTCAGCGCGTCTTCGCTCACGCTCCAGAGCGCTCCGCCGCTCTCGACGTGGGCCGGATCGTCGGCCACCACGTTGAACGTGCGTCCCCCCGAGTCGTAGGCGCGCACCGTCTCGAACTCGGCGTCGCCGATCAGCACCACGTCACGCCCGCCCACCCGGTCGTGAAGGGCGGCGCCGCCCTCGAAGAGGGACAGGGCCCAGGCCATCTCCGCTTTCCCGTCGCGCAGCACGAAGATGCGGTCCTTGGGGTCGAGGCGGCGGTCCCGGACCACCACCGGGAACATGAGCTCGGGGCTCGCGAAGTACTGCCCGTAGGGCCGTCCGGGTCGGTAGTCGCGGTCGAAGCCGGTGTCGAGGGAGAGCACGGTGGTGTCCGGGTGAGCCGCGAGCCAGTCCTTCCAGCTCGTGATCACCACCGGCAGGACCTTCAGCACGATGTCGGACTCGGTGAGTTCGCCGACCACCGGCTCGCCCGTGAACTGGTTCCAGAGTGACTCGGTCTCCGTGTCGTACATCAGCTTGTTGGACCGGTAGAGCAGCCCCGAAGAGCCGAACACGAAGGGCTTCCGGCGCCCGGGGACCCGGGTGTCGAACAGGATGCCCGACCCGCAGAGCGTGCAGTAGGCGAGCGACACCGGGACGCCGCCGACCACGTCGTTGAACATCTCGTGCCAGTCGAGGATGCGGAGCGGATAGGCGCGCGAGTCGCCGTTGATGCTCACCCCGAAGACCAGCTCGCGGTCGGTGAGATAGGTCGCCTCGGCGGCTGGGATCTGCTCGGCGTTCACGAGCGCCGGGATGCCGTCCTTCGTGACGCCGCCCCAGACGATCTCCTCGATCCGGATCCGGTGCCGCACCCCCCGGTAGAGGAAGTCGCGGAAGTTGGGATCGATCCCCGCGAGGATGTCCGCCTTGAAGGAGACGAACCCGCGGTAGGGACGGATCTCGGTGTGGTCCTCCTGCCATTCCGTCCAGGCCTTCCAGTCCCGGGGGATGTTCGCCCGGGCGAGGCGCTGGAGGGCGTCCAGCAGCCGTCCGTCTTCATCGGGCAACAGCCGCATCACGGCGATGAACGCCGGGATCACGTCCTTCTGGTCGCGTTCCACCAGGAAGCGGAGCGCGCGGGTCCGTTGGGCGCTGTTCCTCGAGAAGAAGGCGGTTCGCACCAGGGCGTCCACGTCCGCGTCCGGCTCCCCGAAACGGTTCCCGAAGGGGTCTTCGCCGAACGGATCTCCGGGATCGGGCGGCGGTTGGGCGGCGAGCGGTGCGGCGAGGAGGAAGAGGAGCAGTCCGGCGAGCAGCGCCGGGAACCTGGTCATTCGGAACATGATGAATCCCCGCCGTTCCGAGGCTTTCCGGCCTGGAATCAAGCGCCCGAAACGGCTACCCGCATCGTAGCGAAATCGCCCTCACACTTCCTCCGCGACTGTCCGGAGTCTGTCGAAGACCTGCGCCGCTTTGGGGCCGCCGGCCGGGTGCTCGCGGAGCCCCTCGGCGGCAATGCCCGGATTCCCGGCGAGCGCGGCCCGCACGAGCTCGCGTTCAGCGGCCTTCGCCCGCCGGAGCAGATCGCCGGCGGGAACCGGGAGCGGCGGCTGAGGAATCGGCGCGACTCCGTCCTTCCCGACGAGCGCCGCAACTTCCACGACGTCGTCCGCCGGCAGTTCCGGGACGGCGGGGCCTCCGGCCGGCGAGCGGTTCCGGGTGTTCACCACCATGGTCTCCGGCTCGTCCCCGAGGAGCGCCCCCATCGCCTGGAGGCCGATGCGGTCGTAGCCGCTCGGGCCGTCGGCGGCCGGGGCGCCATCGGGCCGGGAGGCGTCTCCGCGGGCCTCGATCTGGAAGTAGGACGCGTCCCGGGCGTGGGTGAACTCCCGGTAGCCGGCGCGCGCCTCCTCCGGGTTTCGGGCCGCGGCGAGCGCCGCGAAGAGCGTTGCCTCCAGATCGAGAATGGACGCTCCGCGGGTGGTCCCGGAAGCGCGGGTGCGCTCCATCGCGCGGTCCGGATGGAGGTGGAGGAACACGTACTCTGAGGGGATGGCGCCCGCCATCTCGGAGGTCTCGAAGAGCCCGTCGCGGTGGACCCGCAGGAGGCGGTCCCGATCGCCGAACAGGTTCTCGAGGCGGTTTTCCGGAGGGAAGACGCCGGTGGGATCGGCCTCGTGGAGTGCCGTGAGCCAGCCGAGATGGTTGATGCCGGACCAGCCCACCGAGACGGCGTCGGGATCGAGGTAGAGGAGTGCGACGACCCGATCCGCGAGTTCGGCGGGGGTGTCGCAGATGCCCACCACCTCCAGTGAGGTCTCGTTCAGGAGCGCCTCGGTGACCATCCCGGCGGGATTCGTGTAGTTGATCAGGGTGGCGTCCGGCGACTCCCGTTCCACGACGCGTGCGAGGCGGAGCATCGCCGGGATGTTCCGCATGGCGAGGGCGGCGCCGGCCGCTCCCACCGTCTCCTGTCCGAGCACGCCCGCCTCGGTGCACACGCGTTCGTCGTGGGCGCGCGCTTCCTGCCCGCCGGCGCGGATCGCCGCGAAGACGAACCGGCTCTCGCGGACGGCAGCGTCCGGGGTCCGGCTGACGCTCACCCGGATGCCGGGCGCGCTCGCCTCCACGACCGGTGCGATGGCCGCGAGGCGCGCCGGGCCCTTGTCGTAGAGCGCGAGTTCCTCGACCCCGAGGCCGCTTTCGGCGAGCGCCCCGGCGAGCAGGGGCGCGCGCAGGCCACCCCCGCCGAGAAGAGCGACCTTCAAGGGCGCCAGGGCCGGCGCGGCAGCCCGCCGAGGTGCTGGACGGAGCGGGCCCCGCAGACGTTGCCGGCCGCGAGCTGTTCCTCGAGCGACCCGCCCCGGAGCCTCCGCGCGAGGAAGCCGGCGGCGAAGGCGTCGCCCGCCCCCGTGGTGTCGCGGATCCCGCGGAGGGGGATCGGTGCGGCGACCCGTGTTTCCGGGCGTCCGAAGACTTCGGCGCCGTCCGCCCCCCGCTTCACGATCACCAGCGTTCCGGCATCGGCGGCCCGCTGGAGAAACCCGTTCGGGCCGTCATAGAGGTTCGCTTCCTGGCCGTTCAGGAACACGCCGGCGGCCTGTTCGAGGAGTTCGGCGAAACCGTCGCGCCGCGGGAGGTCCTCGTCGTACCCGAAATCCCAGAAGATCTCGGCCGTTTCACCCACCTGACGCATGGCCGTCTGCAGTTCGGACCAGGCCGGGCAGACGCGGGGCGGCATCGCCATCAGCACGGCGCCGAAGGGCGAGGTGGACCCCGCCCGCCGGAGGGCGACGTAGATGCGCTGCTCGAGCTCCCGGTTCATCCCGTTGAACGTCGCGAAGCTGCGCTCCGGCCCGAACGACATACAGGCCGTGACCGCGTGGGGTTCGCGGGGCCGGCGGAGATTGCGGTAGCCGATGCCCTCGGTCGCGAGGACCCGGCCTACCCGTGGCGGAAGCGCCGAAAGGAGGTCCACCTCGAGGCCCTCGGCCCGCGCCCACGCCGCCGAAATGAGCGCGCCGCCGCCGAACGTGCGCCGGAACTGGTCGGTCCGGATTTCTTCGCCGGGCCGGGGCAGGCGGGGCAGCTCCGCGAAGATGAGATCCTCGAACGTCTCTCCGGCGATCAGCAGGCGGGGCGCGCCGGAGGGCATGACGGGAGAGGCTATCCGTTCCCGATCCGTCTGCTGTTAGGCTGCGTTCGATGCTCGGTTTTGAATGGCGTTGTTGGGGCATCGGGCCCCTCCTCTTGGTGTTCCTCGTTGTCGCGGCTCCCGCCGCAACGCAGGTGCCGGCGTTCCACGACGGGCACTACCACCCCACCGACTACATCCAGCAGGAGACGGAGCTTTCCGCGTTCCTCGAGTTGATGGGCGACCGGGTGGGGCGCGCGGCGCTGATGGGCATCCCCCTCCAGCAGAAGTGGGACTGGTTCGAGTCGGGCGACCGCGCCCCCGACTACTACCTGCGCTCGGACGCCGCCCTCTACTACTACCCGTTCGTGGACGCGATGGTGGCGGAGGCGGTGCTGGCCCTGTCGCCGGAGCAGCAGGACCGGTTCGATCCCATGATCACCGGCTTCAACCCCACCGACATGTACGCGACCGACCACATCCGCCGGGTGCTCCGGCTCTACCCGGGGGTGTTCTCGGGGATCGGGGAGTTCTCCATCCACAAAGAGGTGGTGTCCCCGAAGACCGTGGGCCACGTGGCGAGCCTCCGCAACCCGGCGCTCGACCGCATCCTGGAGTTCGCGGGCGAAGTGGGGCTGCTGGCCCTCGTGCACAACGACGTGGACGTCATCCTGCCCCACGAGGGGGCCCGCCCGACGCATTTCGACCCTTTCATCGAGGTCGTCCGGCGCCATCCCGGAACGACGATCCTCTGGGCGCACGCCGGCCTGGGCCGCTTCGTGGAACCGACGCCCGGTTACGTAGAGCTGCTGGAGGAGCTCCTCCGCGACGAAGGGCTGAGCCACCTTTACCTCGACCTGTCCTGGGACGTGGTGGCCGAGCAGATCGTGGCGCCGCCGGAAACGCTGGCTGCGTGGATATCCCTCGTGGACCGCTGGCCGGACCGCTTCATCCTCGGCTCGGATTCGGTGGTCGCGACGGGTGCGGACGCTTATCTCGGCGCGCTGGAGGCCTGGCGTCCGCTCCTCGACGGCCTCGATCCGGACTCGAGCGAAAAGGTCCGGCTCGGGAACTACGAGCTGCTGTTCGATTCCGCCCGCGAGCGGGTCCGCGCCTGGGAGGCCGCCCAGCGCTGAGCCTGGGAGCGCCGGTCTTCAGACCGGCACAGCGGGCCGAAGGCCCGCCGAGCGCGTAGATCGGCTCACCCCGATCGCGCACCGGCTTGGAACGCCGGTCTCCAGACCGGCATGGCCGCGCTCCGCGCGGCGACCCGTGTGCGGCCGCTCCGCGGTTCCCTCAGTGAGAGTCGTCGCCCGCAACGCTCCCGGCGACCACCTCGCGCATCAGGTCCGGCACCCCGATCGCCTCGACATCGTTCTTCAACCCGAATCGGTCGCTGCCCGGATAGGCGGCGAACCGCCGCGACGGGCGGATGTCCGCGCAGGCGTCCCAAAAGCCCCTCTCGAGTTTCGGAACCTGTCCCCGCTTGACCTCGATCGCCCACGGCCGCTCGCCGGGAAGCTCAATCACCAGGTCGCACTCGGCGCCCCGGTGCGTGCGGTAGGCCCCGGCGGCCGCGAAGGGCGGCGCCGCCCGGAGGATGTTCTCGATCACGAAGCCTTCCCAACTGGGGCCGGCGACCGGGTGTCCGAGCAGCTCGTCGAGCGTGCGGATGTTCAACAGGGCGTGGACCAGCCCACTGTCGCGAATGACGACCCGGGGCGCTTTCCGCAGTCGCTTTCCGGTGTTGGAAACCCACGGCTCGATCCGGCGAACGAGCAACAGGTCCACGAGGAGGTCGAGGTATCTGCCGACGGTGGACTCGCGCAGTCCAAGTCCCGACGCGAGCGCTGCCCGGTTCACCGGGCTCCCCTGCTGGTGCGCGAGCATGGTGAGGAACCGCCGGAGGGTCTCCATCGGGAGCGGGCGGGGCGAAAACTCCGGGATGTCACGGCCGAGGATCGTCGCGATCATGTCCTGCCGCACTTCGAAGCTCGCCTGGTCGTCGGGCGCCAGGAAGCTGGTCGGGAACCCGCCCCGGAGCCAGAGCCGATCCAGGTCCTCCAGGTGTTTGACCTCCAGCGGATCGAATGGCGCCAGGGGAACCATCGCGATGCGCCCGGTGAGGGTCTCCGCGGATTGGCGGAGCAGGCGCATCGAGGCGGAGCCCAGGATGAGGAAACGTCGCCGGACGAGTCCCCGGCGGCGCCCCTCGTCGATCAGGCCCCGAAGCGCGAGGAAGAGTTCCGGGGTCCGATGAATCTCGTCCAGCACCACCAGGCGGCCTTCGTGGCGCGCGAGGAAGCTGCGGGGTTCTGCGAGGCGCGCGACGTCCAGCGGATCGGTGAGGTCGAGATAGACCGAATCCGTCTCGTCCGCAATTCGGCGGGCCAGCGTGGTCTTGCCGCACTGGCGGGGACCGAGAATGGCCACGGCAGGCTGACGCTCCAGGGCGCGAAGGACGGCCTGATGGGCTCGACGAGCAATCATTAGCGTAAAAATACTCTTACGACAGCGTTTTTACAACAATAACCCCCGGCAAGGCTGCGGGAGCACATTACGGAGCAGTGGTAGCGTCAGAAGCTCAACGAAATCGTGTTTTACGAAATGGACTGACGGTTCTCTTCGCATCGACATCAGGGAGCCGGTCTCGAGTCCCGGAGCCCCGGAGCCGATCACCCCTCTGCTGCGGCGCGGGGGATTCCCTACACTTCCGGGCCATGTGGCGGTTTCGTTGGCCCCGCAGCTTCGGAGCTGC
Source organism: Acidobacteriota bacterium (assembly GCA_028877265.1). Taxonomy (GTDB): domain Bacteria; phylum Acidobacteriota; class Vicinamibacteria; order Marinacidobacterales; family Marinacidobacteraceae; genus Marinacidobacterium. Next base: position 14,602 of record JAPPGX010000182.1, on the reverse strand, counting down.
CTCTTTGTCGATCGCCATCGCAGGCGTGGCCGTCGCGCAGCCGACCGGGCCGGGACAGGGCAGGGCGGCCGAGGCCTGGCACTGGATCCAGAAGCTCCAGACGACCGGCTCGGTCCTGCACGTCACCGCGCATCCGGATGACGAGAACGGCGCGCTGCTCGCGCTGCTGAGCCGGGGCCACGGCGTCCGGACCGCGCTCCTCAGCCTCACCCGGGGCGAGGCGGGCGCCAATGCCATCGGGCCGGAGCTCTTCGACGGCCTGGGCCTGATCCGGGCCGCCGAGCTGGAAGTCGCCGGGAACTGGTACGGGCTCGACCGGATCTACTACACCCCGCTCGCCGACTACGGCTACTCGAAGAACCTGGACGAGGCGCTCCGCTCCTGGGACGAGGAGGCGGCGGCGGCCGATGTCGTGGAGGTGATCCGGCGGGAGCGGCCGATGGTCGTCCTCGCGCGGTTCACCGGGGACCCGCGAGACGGTCACGGGCAGCACCAGTTCGCCGGCCGCATCGCGGCGCGCGGCTTCGACGGCGCTCCGGACATGGGGGCGTTTCCCGCCCGCGAGGGACGGCGGCCGCACCTGCCGCTCGCCTTCTTCCAGCGGGCGCGCGAGGAGCCGGGAGCGCTCGAGATCGACGTCGCGGGCTCCCGCCCATGGCTTTCCCATTCGTTCGCCGAGCTGAACGCGATCGGGCTCTCCTACCAGCGCTCGCAGACCCGCGGCGTGGTCCGGCCCGTCGCCGGCCGCGGCCCCACGCGGTTGATGCGCGCCGAAGGCGATCCGGACGCGGAGAACGACCTCCTTGCCGTGCTCAGCCCGGAACGGGCCTCGCTCTCCGCCCGTTTCGCCTCGGTGGTGCCGGCGCGACTCATGGCGGTGCTCGAGCGTCTCGATGCGCACTTCGGGGCGGTTGCCGCCGAATTCGACTGGAGCGCCCCCGAAGCGAGTCTGCCGCGGCTCGGCGAGGCGCTCGCCGAAGCCCGGGAATTGCTCTCCGAGCGGTCGCCATCCGGGTTCTTCGACGTTCGGCACGAACTGGAGCGGAAAGAAGAGCAACTCGTCGCGGCCATCCGAGCCGCCGCGGGGGTCTCTTTCGAGGCCCTGGCGAGCGAACCGGCCGCGGAGAGCGGCGGATCGCCCTTCGCGCCGCCCCCGGCCTTCAGCCCGGTCGTGCCCGGCCAGCGTTTCGAGGTCCGGGTGAGCGCCGCCGCGCTCGCCCCGGCGCGGGTGGCCAGCGTGGCCCTCGACGTTCCCGGCGAAGTCGAGCCGGTGGACGCGGCGGGCGGAACCCATCGATTCGTCGTGACCCTGGCTCCGGACGCTCCGGTGCTCCAGCCGCACGTCGAACGCTCCGGTCTCGGCGAGAGCCGCTATCGCGCGAACGGCGACTGGACGCTCGGCGCCCCGCCGCCCGGGATGACGGCGACCCTCGATCTGGAGATTCCCGCGGGTGCCGGTGGCGAGACCGTCACGGTCGCGCTCGCCGCCCCGGTGGAGCGTTTCGAACCCAATCTCCCCTACGGCTACGAGCGGCGCGAACTGGAGATCCTGCCGCCGGTCTCGGTCGCCTTCGATCCGGGCTTCGCGGCTTTCCCCTCGGGAGCGGACACCGCAGCGTTCGAGGCCAGTCTCACGGTCACCGGGAATCAGGCCGGCGAGTTCCGGGTCGGCCTGGAACTGCCGGACGGCTTCCGGGCGGAACCCGCCGGGAGCACGGTCGCCTTTGACCGGGCCGGGGAGGAGGCGGGCGTCCGCTTCACGGTCCACGCGGACGGGGTGGCCGCTGGGGCCTACGAAATCAAGGCGAATGTGGACGGAGGCTCCGGTGCACCGGCCGCTGCAATCGGCTACCAGCGCATCGCGCACCGGGACCTGCCGCTGCGCTACCTGGTGCGCCCCGCCTCGCTCCGGGTTGCCGGCGTCGAACTGGCGATGCCGGAGGGACTCCGGGTCGGTTACGTGGTGGGCGCCGGTGACGAGGTCCCCGCCGGCATCGAAGCCCTGGGGGCCGAAGTGACGCTGCTGGACGAGACCGCCCTCCTGAACTCGGACCTTGGCGCGTACGACGCGGTGGTGACCGGAACCCGGGCCTACGCGGTGCGGCCTGACCTCCTCCGCGCCAACCGGCGGCTCCTCGACTACGCGCGGGACGGCGGTCACCTGGTCGTGCTCTACAACACCAACGAGCTGATCCCGAACCAGCACGCGCCCTATCCGGGCGTCCTCCCCCGGCGGTCGGAGGAGGTCTCCGAGGAGGACAGCCCGCTGACCGTGCTGGCGCCGGACCATCCCCTCATGACCTGGCCGCACCGGATCGGCCCCGCCGATTTCGAAGGCTGGGTCGAGCAGCGCGGCTCCAAGTTCTGGAGCGAGTGGGGCGAGGCGTACACGGCGCTCTTCGAGACGCAGGACACCGGCCAGGACCCGCAGCGGGGCGGGGCGCTCACCGCCGAGGTGGGGGAGGGGCGCTACACCTACTTCGCCTACGCGCTGCACCGGCAGCTCCCGGAGGGAGTTCCGGGAGCGTTCCGGCTGCTCGGCAACCTGATCGCGGCGTCCCGGAGCCCGCAATAGCGGGTAGGGATTGCTGCACTCTGAATCACGCTATGGTGCGTGAATCCAAGTGGGAACCATGCAGATTCAGGAGTTCGTTCAGGACGACCTCTTTTCCCCCAGCCTCATCGCGCGGGCGCTTCGCACCACACAGGCGGAGATCGCCGACACTCTGGGCCTGCCGCGTGAGGCCCTGTCGCGGAAGACACGGGTGGGGGCGGCGAAAACGCAGCTCCGGCTCCGCCAGATGCTGGAGATCCTCCGCCGGGTATCGGACTACAGCGGTTCGACGCTGTACGCGTACGCCTGGTACCGCTCGGAGCCGCTGCCCGGATTCGGTGGGATGACTCCCGTGGAACTTGTTCGGGAAGGCCACGCTGAATGGGTCCACAACTACCTCAGCGAGATGATGGACGGCGGATACGCCTGATATCTCGGCACGCTGACGGTTCGTTCGATGCGATTCCGAGGCGTGGTGTACCGGGCCCAACTGCCCGAGAGGGCTCTCACGGATCCGTTGTCCGGGCAAGGAGCGGCGCTCTACGGCGGAAGGTTCAACCGAAGAGGAGTTCCGGCCTTCTACACGTCCTTGTCGCTGGCGGGTGCGGTCCGGGAAGTCAGCCGAGCCGGGTTTCCGATCCAGCGGGTGCTGCTCTGCGCCTACGAAGTCGATTGCAGCCCGATCTTTGACGCCGCGCAGCCGGAAGCGATGACCCGGGAGGGGGTTCAGTCCGAGCACCTGGATCCGCCCGACTGGAGACGTGATCGGGACCGAGGCAGAATCCCCGCCTGCTGGGCGGTCGCCGACCGCCTGATTGCCCAAGGCTACGCCGGAATGCTGGTCAGGGGCTTCTTCCGCGGTGCGGGCCCCGACGACCGCAACCTCGTCCTGTGGAAGTGGAGTGACTCGCTCCCGAGCCGGGTCCGGCTCATCGACGCCGAAGGACGCATCACGCCGAAATGACCACCGAAGCCGCCGCTCCGCTCGTACGCCGCCTCCGCCGGCCGGACTGGCCGGAGGAACGCGAGGTGGTTCTGGTCGGGACCGCCCACATTTCCCCGGACTCGCTCCGGCTCGTGCGGGAGACGATCGAGCGCGAGCGGCCCGACGGAGTGTGCATCGAACTGGACGAGGCCCGCTACGAGGCGCTCATGGATCCGGCGGCCATCGAGCGCCTCGATCTCAGGCAGGTGGTCCGCGAGCGCAAGCTGCTGCCGCTGCTCGCGAGCGTGGCCCTCGGGGCCTGGCAGGCGCGGATGGGGCTCCGGCTCGGAGTGGAGCCGGGCGCCGAACTGAAGGAGGCGGCGCGCACCGCCGAAGAGGTGGACGCCGAAGTCCATCTCGTGGACCGGCAGGTCCGGACCACGCTGCTCAGGGTCTGGCGGCGGGCCAGTTTCTGGCAGCGGGTGAAGCTGCTCGCCACCGGGCTCGAGTCGGGGAGCGCCGACGAACCCACGAAAGAGGACATCGAGGAACTGCTTTCGGGGGACGTGGTCTCGCGGCTGGTGAGCGAGCTGGGCGAGGCGTTCCCGACCCTGAAGGAGGTCGTCATCGACGAGCGGGACACCTGGATCGGGGAGGCGGTGAAGGCGGTCCCGGGAGGGCGGCTGGTAGTCGTGGTCGGCGCGGGGCACCTCGACGGCGTCGAGCGGACGCTCCTGGCGGAGGAAGCGGTGTCCACCGAGCCGCTGGCCGAGATCCCGCCTCCGGGCCGGATGGGCCGGATCATCGGGTTCGCCATTCCGGCGGTCATCCTGGGCGCGCTCGCCTGGACCTGGGCGGTGCGCGGGGCCGACGCCGCCTCCGAGGGGGCGCTCTTCTGGGTCGCGGTGAACTCGATCCCGGCGGCGATCGGCGCGGCGCTGGCGCTCGCGCATCCGCTCACCATCCTGGCGGCGTTCCTGAGCGCGCCGTTCACCAGCCTGACGCCGGTGGTGGGGACCGGCTACGTCACCGCGTTCGTGCAGGCGTGGGTGCGGCCGCCGCGGGTGTTCGAACTGCGGGAACTGAAGGCGGACGCGCTGGTCCCCCGGCGCTGGTTCCGGAACCGGGCGCTCAAGATCGCGCTGGCGCTGATCCTGCCCACCATCGGGAGCATCTTCGGGACGTTCGTGGGGGGGTCGCGGCTGATCAGCGGGGCGCTCGGCGGGTAGGCCATCAGTCTGCGCGGCGGGATGCGTCGCGCTGCGCGGCGCGCAGCGGTGCCGGTCTGAAGGCCGCCACCGCGAGAACCGGCCGGCGCTCCCCGCCAGCAGCCTGCCTGACACACAATCCCCGGGCCGCGTGCCGCTCTCCACCACCGACCTCGTCACCTTCGTCCTGTTCCTCGGGGCGGTCATCTTCGTCTCGCTGCGGGCTTCGCGCGGACGCCGCACGGCGGAGGGGTACTTCCTCGCCGGCCGGAACCTCGGCGGGTGGGCCATCGGGATGTCGCTGGTGGCGACCAACATCTCCACCGAGCACTTCGTGGGGATGTCCGGGTCGGCGGCGACCGACATCGGCCTCGCCATCGCCAGCTACGAATGGACCGCCGCCGTGGCGCTCATCATCATCGGCTGGTTCCTGCTGCCCCGCTATCTGAAGAGCGGCGTCTTCACGATGCCGGAGTTCCTCGAGCGGCGCTACGACCGGGGCGCCCGGACCATCCTCGCCGCGCTCCTGACCGCCGCGACGGTCTTCGTGGCGATGGCGACGGTGCTCTACGCCGGCGCGGTAGCCCTGAACGCCATCTTCCTGCTGCCGGAGCTCCTCGCCGGTTTCTTCGGACTCTCTCCGGACGCCGCGGAGCTCGCCGCCACGCTGCTCGGGGTGTGGGGCATCGGCCTGCTGGCCAGCGTCTACACCATCTACGGCGGCCTGCGCGCGGTCGTCTGGTCCGACTTCATCCAGGGGATCGCGATCCTCGCCGGCGGGGGGATGGTGCTGTGGCTCGGCTTCTCGGCGCTCGGCGGGGACGACGGCGTGCTCGCGGGAGCGGCGCGGTTCCTGGCGGAGAACCAGGACCGGCTGCACACGGTCCTCCCCGCCGACCACCCCGACGTTCCGTGGACGGCCGTCTTCGTGGGCGGTCTCTGGATCGCGCAGTTCTTCTACTGGGGGGTGAACCAGTTCATCATCCAGCGCACGCTGGCGGCCCGGAGCCTGGCCGAGGGACAGCGGGGCACCATCTTCGGCGCCTGGCTCAAGATCCTGGTGCCGTTCCTGATCTGCTTCCCGGGCATCCTCGCCGTCCAGCTCTACGGGGACCAGATCGTCCACCCCGACCAGGCCTACCCGGTGCTGGTCCGGGAACTGCTGCCGCCGGCGCTCCGCGGGGTGCTGCTCGCCGCGCTCGCCGGGGCGATCATGAGTTCGTTCAACTCGATGCTGAACTCGGCCTCCACGATGTACGCGCTCGACGTGCACGGCCGGCTCTTCGGCCGTGGCCGGAAGCCGGACGAGGACGACGGCGCCTCATCGGTCCGGGTGGCGCGGGTCGCCTCGACCGTGTTCGTGATCGCGGCGTGCCTCTGGGCGCCTCTGATCGGCGGGTTCCCGGGGGTGTTCCGTTACATCCAGACCGTGTGGGGCTTCGTGACGCCGGGGATCGTGGCGGTGTTCTTTGCCGGGGTGGTCTCCAAACGCGTGCCGGCGTTCGCCGCCCGCGCCGGCCTGCTGGCGGGGATCCCGATCTACGCGGCCCTGCGCCTCGTCTGGCCCGAGACCGCCTTCCTGCACCACATGGGGATCACCTTCGTGATCCTGGTCGCCGGACTCGCGCTCGCCGCCTGGCGCCGGCCGCGGACGGAGGTCACCGAACCCCCCGCTCCGGTCACCGGCGTGGACCTCACGCCGCTGCCCGGGGTGTACTGGAAGGGCGGGCTCGCGCTGGCGACGATCGCCGCGATCTACCTGATCTTCCCCTGAGGCTCAGCCGTCCGCCCGCGCATTCGCCGGTTTCAGGATCCAGCCGTCGCCGCGGCTGCCCTGCATGCGGACCCGGAGCGGCTCTTCGAAACGGAGGTGGCGGACGGGGCCGCTCTCCCAGACCGAGGGTTGCGTGGCCAGCCAGTCCCAGTCGAGGATGCCGTCGCCCCGTTCGGGATTCACGGTGAAGTAGCCGATCCCGTGCGAAACCAGATTGTCGAAGAAGTGGGTCCCCTGTGAGGGCGTGACGATCAGGTCCCGGAACCCGGCCTCCACGATGACCTGGGCGCCGCTCACCTGTTCCCAGTTCACCGGAATCCCGAGGAAGCGGTCGCGAGAACCCCAGCGCCCCACGCCGATGAGTACGTAGGGATGCTTCTGCTGCTGGAGGCGGCTGTTGAGCCGTGCCACGTCGCGGGCCACCTCCCGGCTCTTCAGCCGGTCATAGGTGTCCCGGTGGACCACCACGAGGTCGCGGAGCCCCTCGATCTGGCCGTGGCCGAGAACCTGGGCACTGCGGCAGAGCACGCCCGCCCCGCTCGCCACCGCGACCTCCTCCGCCCGGGGCGGTTCCCGCGTCTGCTGCAGACGGCGTAGCTGCACGAATCCGAACTCGCGCGGACTGCCGCGGGGAACCGAGAGATTGGCGGCGAACTCGAGTTCCACCGGAGCGCGGCACGCCTCCTCCCCCAGCTCGAGGAGCTCGGTGAGGATGTCCGCGAGCGGGAAGACGTCGGGCATCTTGAGCAGCGGCGCGAGGGTGAGCAGCCGGCTCCCCGGCCGCGAGATGCCGTCGTAGAGGGCGCCCGAATCCTTGGACCAGGTGGAGGCGAGGAGTCCCAGCACCCCGTCCGCCTCGGCGTCGGCGAGCGAGCTCGTCAGCAGCGGCGGGAGGCCGCCGCCGTCCGAAGACCCGGCTTGGAGATCCACGGCGAGGAACTCGCTCTGCGAGTTGCGCCAGGCGTCCTGGCCGCTTTGGTGACCGAGGCGGTGCTGGGGATGGCGGGGCGAGAATCGGACCGCCGGGCCCCCGCTCGTGATCGCCTCCCCGAGTCCGAGCCCGACCGTGGCGATTCCGTCCTCGGCACGCAGCGGGGCGGTCGGATAGAAGTTCTGGGACTGGGCGGTGCCGGCGATGTCCGGATAGAAGCGACGCCCATGGGGCAGCCCCACGACCCGCTGGAGGATCACCGCCATTTTTTCCTCTTCCTGGCGGTAGGGAGTGCTGTCGAGGAAGCTGCGGACCCGGGGGAGGAAGAGCGAGGCATAGACCTGCTTGATCCCCCGGGCCAGCGCGTCGAGACGTTCCCGCGCGGTCTCCTCCTGATTCGCGACCAGAACGGTCTCGTACACGCCCGAGAAGGGCTGGTAGGGCGAGTCTTCGAGCAGGCTCGAGGAGCGGACCGCCAGCGGATACCGCACCTTTTCCTGAAACCGCCGCAGGTCCCACCACGCCTCCTCGGGGAACCGTGACTGGTCGAACCGCTTCCGAAGCTCCGCCTCGCTCGAAACCTCGAGGGCGAACGGGAGAAGGTCGTTCTCCTCCATGAATTGGTCGAAGATGCCGGTGGCGAGGACGACTGCCTGCGGCACCGCCACGACGGCGTTCGGATAGCGCTCCTGGATTCCCGAGCGGGCGAGCACCGAGTTGGTGAACGCCAGGCCGCGCGCCTTCCCGCCCACCGACCCGCTGCCGATGCGAAGGAAGCTTGCGTCGGGATCGAACCCTTCCCGCGGGAAGTCCGCCACCACCGAGCGGCTCCGCTCCTGGCGGCGCTTCGCGAGGCGCTTGGCCACGTCGCGGCCGATGTGGTCGCCGGGCCCGTAGTCGGAGATCCGCACGTCGCGCAGCCGGCGCGCAAGTTCCAGTTCCCCCCGCGCCATCAGCCAGTGCGAGATTTCGTTCCGCCGCGCGGACTCGAGGATCGCCTCGTGCGCGACGTCGGGGAGCGCCCGTTCGAAGGAATCGAGGTCCTCGGCGCGCGCGACCTCGGTCCCGTCCGGCATCCGGAAGACGAAGTCGCCGAAATGGAACCGGTCCCGCATCAGGTTCCGGATCCGGCGCAGCAGGTCCCGGGAACCCTTCAGGAGGAAGTCGGCGCCCACGCTGCGGGCGAGCGCCTCGTTCTCCGGACGGCGGGAGTGGAGGATCGCCGGAATGTCCGGCCGCACCTGGCGCATCGCGGCGACGAACCGCTCGCCCGCCTGCGGATCGGGCCGGCCGCCCCGGGGGAACTCCACGTCCGAGATCACCCCGAGGATCTGGTCCCGATAGGCGGTGAAGTAGTCCCAGGCCTCCTCGTAGCGGTCGCAGAGCAGGATCTTGGGCCGCCGCCGGATGCGATCGAACTTCTCGGTGAGACTCAGCCCTTCCGGGATCAGTTTCCGGGTCTGCTCGAAGACCGCCTGGTACACCACCGGCAGGAAGGAGGAGTAGTAGCGGATGCTGTCCTCGATGAGCAGGATCGCGGGCACGCCGAGCCGGCCGGTGTCCTGTGGGGCGTTCCGGCGGTCCTCGATCTGCTTCACGATCGCGAGGAAGATGTCGACGTCTCCCTGCCAGACGAAGGGCTTTTCGAGGTCCTGGCCGTGGTGCCGCGTCAGGTACTCGCGCACGGTGCGGGTGTCGTAACCGAAGAGCGTGACGGGGGTCTCGCACCCCGCGTGGCGGAGGCGGTGCGCGAACGTCCCGATGTCCATGTCCCCGAGGTCCGGCGACGCGATCACGAGTTGGAAGCGGTCGGGCATCCGGGCGATGCGTTCGAGCGCCTCGTCGCCGGACTCCACCTGGATCACGCCGGGGAGGGTCCGGAGGTTCAGGTCGAGAAACCCGGACAGGACCCGGTCGTCGAGCTGGCCGTCCTCGGCGAGGATGAACGAGTCGTAGTGACTCAGCACGAAGAGGACGTCGTGGATCTGGAAGCCGACGAGGTCCGCGAAGGCCGGTGACAGGGCGCCGTGGAGCGGCATGAGTTCCTAGTTTGTCACCGGGGGAACCGTCCCTACGTGCTCCCGGTGCAGGTGATTTGTGAATAGCACGAGCAATCCCGGCGCTGCCGCCCTACAATGCGCGCCCAAATTGCTCGGAGGGGCCATGAGCTATATCGATTCTGTCCTGAACCAGGTCGCGGCGCGGAACCCGAACGAGCCCGAATTCAACCAGGCCGTCCGGGAAGTGATCGAGTCGGTGGCCGTCGTCATCGACCGCCACCCCGAGTACCGCGCGGCGCGGGTGCTCGACCGCATGGTCGAACCCGAGCGCCTGGTCCAGTTCCGGGTCCCCTGGATCGACGACGCCGGAGAGGTCCAGGTGAACCGGGGCTTCCGGATCGAGATGAACAGCGCGATCGGGCCCTACAAGGGCGGACTCCGCTTCCATCCCTCGGTCAACGCCTCCATCCTCAAGTTCCTCGCCTTCGAGCAGGTGTTCAAGAACTCGCTGACCACGCTGCCGCTCGGCGGCGGCAAGGGCGGCTCGGACTTCGATCCGAAAGGCAAGAGCGACGCCGAGGTGATGCGCTTCTGCCAGTCGTTCATGACCGAGCTGCAGCGCCACATCGGTCCCTACACCGATGTCCCGGCCGGGGACATCGGGGTCGGCGGCCGGGAGATCGGCTTCCTCTTCGGGCAGTACAAACGCCTCGCCAACGAGTTCACCGGGACGCTGACCGGCAAGAGCCCCGGGTGGGGCGGCTCACTGATCCGGCCCGAGGCCACCGGCTACGGGGCGGTCTATTTCGCCCAGGAGATGCTCAACACCCGGAACGACGGACTCAAGGGGAAGACCTGTCTCGTCTCGGGGAGTGGCAACGTGGCCCAGTTCACCGTGGAGAAGCTGAACGATCTCGAGGCCAAGGCCGTGACGCTCTCCGATTCGTCGGGCTTCGTCCACGATCCCGCCGGAATCGACGCCGAGAAGCTCGCCTGGGTCATGGAGCTGAAGAACGTGCGCCGCGGCCGGATCCGGGAATACGCCGAGGAGTTCCCGGGCGTCAGCTACCACGAATCCGATCCGGGCGCCGACCACAACCCGCTCTGGGCGATCCCCGCCGAGTGCGCCTTCCCGAGCGCCACCGAGAACGAGGTCAGCGCCCGGGACGCCGCGAACCTGCTCGCGAACGGCTGTTTCGTGGTCTCCGAGGGCGCCAACATGCCCTCGGTGCCGGATGCGGTGGACCAGTTCGTGGCCGCCGGGATCCTCTACGGACCAGGGAAGGCCGCGAACGCCGGCGGCGTCGCGGTCTCCGGGCTCGAGATGGCCCAGAACATCGGGATGATCCAGTGGAAGCGGGAGGTGGTGGACCACCGGCTGGCCGACATCATGTTCGAGGTCCACGACGCCTGCATCAAGGCGTCGGAGCGGTTCGACGCGGTCGGCAACTACGTGGTGGGCGCCAACATCGCCGGGTTCTTCAAGGTCGCCGACGCCATGATGGACCAGGGCGTCGTCTAGCGGCCTGTGGCAAAACCCACGCGGCGTTCGACGGGCGATGCATCCCGTCTGAACCGCGCCTCTGCGAGGCGCTCTGCGTTGCGTTTCGGTCGGAATACACCCGGTATTCCTCCCTCACGCGCCTTGTCAGCCGGGCGCCTCACCCGTCTCGGCGCTCACGTGGGTTTCACCACAGGCCGCTAAGAACGGCCGCCGCGCAGCCGGGCGGCGCCTCAGACCGGAGGGGGAGGAGGTTCCCCGTCCAACTGCTCCTTTTGCCACTCGGGGACCACGACCCCGAGCGAGATGATCATCTGGAGGGCCTGCTGCCGGCTCATCGAGAGTTCGATGACGTCCTCCTTGGGGAGGGTGATGACGAAGCCCGAGGTCGGGTTCGGGGTGGTGGGCACGAAGACCGCCATGACCTCCCGCTGGCCCGGTGCGGACTCGCCGGGTACGGACGCCGCGTCCGCTCCGTTTCGCTCCGCGATGCGCTTCCGCACCCGGTGCTGCACCTCCCCGAGTTCCCCCGCCATCTGGAAGGCGATGCTGTAGACCCCGCGCCGGGGGTATTCGATCAGCACGACCTTCCCGAAGGCGTCGCCGGAGCTGAAGAGCGCCTCCAGCAACTGGCGCACCCCGGAATAGACCCAGCGCGCCACCGGGATCCGCTGGAGCGGTTTCTCCACCACCGCCCGCAGCACCACCCGGGCGACGCCGAACTTGGTGACCCCCCAGCCGGTCAGGAACAGCACCCCGATCACCACGCCGAGCGCGGTGAGCCGCGGCTCCCAGGGGAGGGAGGGGAAGAACCAGGACTGGATGATCGAATAGATCAGCCGGCCCACCAGGAACACCGCCGCGAGCGGAATCCACACCAGGAAACCGCGCAGCAGATAGCGGCGGAGGGATCCCCAGAACGTCAACTTCGAGGCCGTGGGCATTTCGGGGTGAGTCTATGGCTGCCGGAGCCGTTTACCATCCCCGGCCACCATGGATCTGCCCATCGTTTGTCTTCCCGGCGACGGGATCGGCCCTGACGTGGTGGACGCGGCGGAGCGCGTCCTGGAGCGGGTGGCGGAGCGCTTCGGCCACCGCCTGCACGTGGAGCGCCGGGACTTCGCGGGCGTCGCCTGGGATCGGACGGGGACGGGGTTCCCCGACGAGACCCGGGCCGCCTGTGCCGGCGCGCAAGCGATCCTGTTGGGCGCGGTCGGGGATCCGCGCCACGACGTGCTCCCCGCCGCCGAGCGTCCCGAACGCGCGCTGCTGGAGCTTCGCCGGATGCTCGGCGCCTACGCGAACCTGCGCCCGATCAAAGTGATCCGGGTGCTCGACAGCTCCCCCTTCCGGCCCGCGGCCATCGAGGGAGCGGATCTCCTCATCGTGCGCGAGCTGACCGGCGGCATCTACTACGGGGAGCCGCGCGGCATCCGGGAGGAGGACGGCCGGCGGGTCGGCATCAACACCTTGCGGTACGACGTGCGGGAGATCGAGCGCATCGCGCGGGTGGCCTTCGAAGCCGCCGGCCGGCGCCGGGGACTGCTCCTCTCGGTGGACAAGGCGAACGTGCTCGAGTCGTCGCAGCTCTGGCGCGAGGTGGTTGCGGGTCTCGCTTCGAACTATCCCGATGTCCGGCTCGACCACATGTACGTGGACCGGGCGGCGATGGAGATCGTCCGGGACCCGCGCCCGTTCGACGTGATCCTGACCGGGAACATGTTCGGCGACATCCTGAGCGACGAGGCTTCGGTGCTAGCGGGATCGCTCGGCCTGCTGCCTTCGGCGAGCGTGGGCGCGGGCGGCGGGCTCTACGAGCCCGTGCACGGCTCGGCGCCCGACATCGCGGGGCAGGGGATCGCGAACCCGCTCGCGGCCATCTCCTCCGCCGCGATGATGCTCGAGCTCTCCTTCGGGCTGAAGGACGAGGCCGCGGCCATCGAGGCGGCGGTCACCGCCTGCCTGCGGGGGGACGTCCTCCCCCGCGACCTGGGTGGCACCGCGGGGACGACCGAAATCACTGACATCGTCCTGGCCGCGTTGTAGGACCTCCGGGACCGCCGGTCTTCAGACCGGCACCGCCGCGCGCAGCGCGGCGCAACATCCCTCGCCCGTCTCCGGGTGACGGCGATCCCCAACCCGGCAAAATATCCGCGCCGGCCCTCAAGCCGGCAAGGAGTTCCCCATGTCCCGTACCCGTGTGCTCATCGCCACCACGCTTTTCTTCGCCCTCGCGGTCCCGCTCGCCCTGGCCCAGCCCCCCGAGACCCAGCGCCAGGTGGTGGACCGGCGGCAGTTCCTGAACGAAGTCCAGACCTCCGACGATCCGCGCCGGGTGCCCGCTCCGCCGGGCCCGCGCGGACCCGAGGGGACGAGGGTCCTCTACGGCGGTTTCATCTTCGACGGGACGGGCGCCGAGCCCTCGATCGGCACCGTCGTCATCGAACGAAACCGGATCGCCGCCATCCTCGGCGAGGGTGAGCGGGGGTGGCCGGACGGCTCCCAGGTGCTCGATGTCTCCGGCCACACCGTCATGCCGGGACTGATCGACCTCCACACCCATCTCACCTATACCGAGCCGGGCGTCCCGCAGGTGCTCGCCATCGATCCGGCCCATCAGACGCTCCGCGCGATGGAGCGCCTGCACGTCTTCATCGGCGCGGGCATCACCTCCATCCGGGACACCGGGTCGGCCGGAACGGTGCCCTTCATCGTCAAGGACTGGGTGAACCAGAACCGGTTGCCGGGGCCGCGGGTCTTCGCGTCCGGTTCGCTCATCACCGGCACCGGCGGCCACGGGGCCGAGGGGTACTCCATCCACCACCCGCTCTACGGCGGGATCGTCGAGGCCTCGGGACCCGACGAGTTCCGGGACGCCGTTCGCGAGCAGTTCAAGAGGGGCGCCGACCTGATCAAGATCGCGAGCCATTACAGCCGCGAGGAGATCGCCGCTGCGGTGGACGAAGCCCACGCGCTCGGACTCAAGGTCACGGTGGACTCGGAGACCTTCTACACCGGCTGGGCCGTCGAGGCGGGCGCCGACACCATCGAACACCCGCTGCCGCGCACCGACGAGGTGATCCAGATGATGGCCCGGAGCGGCACGGCATCGGTGCCCACGATCATCACCTACGACTACATCTTCAACGAGCGGGGCAGCTACCACAGCTCGACGTCCCGGCGTTTCGAGCTCGACGGCGAGATCAGCCGGGCCATGCTGCGCGAACTCAAGGACGCGGGAATCCTGATCGGGGTGGGGACCGACCTGATCCTCGAGAACTACCGCGACCTCCCCTACGCCTACATCTGGGAGCTGGAGTCGTACGTGGAGAGCGGCTTCACCCCCACCGAGGCGCTGGTCTCCGCCACCCGCGACAGCGCCCGGATCCTCGGCATGGACGACAAGCTCGGGACGCTCGAGGTCGGCAAGCTGGCCGATATCCTGATCGTGGAAGGGGATCCGCTCACCGACCTCGGCGCCCTCGCCAACATCGCGGAGGTCTTCCGGGACGGCTACTGGGTGGTCCGGAACGGGGCGGTCCAGCCGACGCCGCCCGAGACCCGGGTCCGGCCGGGCCCGGGGATCGAGAACTGAGCGCCCGGACCGGCCGGCACGCGTTCATTTCGCTGCCTGCCGGGGGCATGCGTCTATTTCGGGGTCTCCCGGCGCAGGCATGCGTCTATTTCGGGGTCTCCCGGCGCAGGCATG
>JAPPGX010000110.1 GCA_028877265.1 Acidobacteriota bacterium | reverse complement strand
CCAACGCGATGGTGGACACGGCCGCCGAGGCCGAGTCCTCCCGTCTCGGCTCCGCGCTCGTGGAACTCGAAGCCGACGGCATCGCCTACGGCGACCTCGCGCTCACCGTCGCCCTCCACGGCGAACTCACCCAGACCGAACGCCTGGACGCGGAACTCCGGCGCATCTTCGCCGGCTGCGACGCCAAGGTGATCCGCGAAGGCTACGGACAGCTCCCCACCTGGTTCGCCCGGATGCCGGCCATGCCGCGCCGGCGACAGATCCGGAGCGTGTTCGCCAGCGCCGGGGTCGCCGCCTGCCTCGCGCCGCTCTTCGGCCCGCCGAAGGGCGAACCCGTCAGCCGCCACCTCGGCAGGCCCGTCCTCGCCACCTTTGAAACCCGGTGGCGGACCCCCTTCTTCTACGACCTCTTCGCCGGCGACGTGGGCCACACGCTCATCCTGGGCGCCACCGGCGCGGGCAAGAGCTTCCTCCTCAACTACCTGCTGGTCCAGAGCCTCCAGTACGCCCCCCGCGTGCTGGTCATGGACCTCGGCGGCTCCTACCGCTGGCTCACCCAGTTCCTCGGCGGGGGCTACCTCCAGCTCGCCCCCGACCGCGCGGACGGCGCGCTCGCCCTCAAGCCGTTCACCCTGCCGCCCGGCGAGCGCACCTACCAGTTCCTCACCGGCTGGGTGACCCGCCTGCTGCGGATCGGGGGCCACGAACCCTCCGGCGCCGACCCCTCCGAGATCCGCGCCCGGATCGAGGACCTCTACGCCTTCGAGCCGGACGCCCGCTCGCTCTCCGCCTTCGTCAGGTCGCTCCCGAAGCGGATGTGGCCCGCGATGAGCCGCTGGCACGGCGACGGCGCCTGGGCCGCAACCTTCGACAACCCCGACGCCGCGGAGATCCAGCTCGCCGACTGGCAGGTGATCGACCTCGCCGGCGCGGCGGAGCACGAGGACCTCTGCGAAGCCGCGCTCTTCTACCTCCTGGAGCGGATGCGCCTCGCGCTCGACAACCCGGCCGAGGCCGCCCGCGTGAAGCTCATGGTGGTCGACGAGGCCTGGCGCTACCTCAACGACCCCTCCGTCCTCGCCTACCTGGCCGAAGCCGCGAAGACCTGGCGGAAGCGCAACGCGGCGCTCGTCCTGGCCACGCAGTCCGCGGTGGACGTGACGGCCTCCACGGCCGCGCAGGGTCTCCTCGAGTCCATCCCGACCAAGCTCTTCCTCGCCAACCCCGACCTCCCGGCGGCGGTCGCCGACATCTTCCAGCTGAACCCGACGGAGATGGCGACGATCCGCCAGCTCGTCCCGAAGCAGGAGCTGTATCTGCGCCGCGCCCAGTCGGCCGGCGTGGTGCGGCTGAACGTCGATCCCGAGAGCTACTGGCTCTACACGTCCTCCCCGGTGGACGCCGCGCGCCGGGCCGAGGCCATCGAGGCCCACGGCCTCCGGCGCGGCCTCGCCCACCTCGCCGAACAACGGAGCTGAACCCATGGTCCCCTCTTTCCCGATTCTCCCGCTGCGCCTCGTCGCCGCGCTTGTCCTCTTCCTGGCGTGTCCCGTGGCGGCGCCCGCCGCCGCCCAGGACGCCCACATCCTCCGGCTGGACGACACCCCGGAGGACACCGTCTGGCGGCTCCAGGCCCGCGTCCGCCACACCACCGTCATCACGCTCCCCGCCCGCGAAACCATCCTCGACTACGTCGTCGGCGACGCCGAGTACTGGCACCTCACGGGCAGCGCCAACGTCGCCTTCCTGAAGCCGGTCTCCGCCGACGTGGAGACCAACATCGCCCTCGTCTGCGAGTCCGGCCGCATCTACAGCTTCCTCGTCGCCGAGTCCGAGGACCTCGACCCGCACCTCGTGGTGCGCTTCCACGATCCCGCCGCCGGTGACGGGACCGACGGCGTCTCCGCACCCGGCCGCCGGGGCGCGCACCAGCCCGCCTTCGTCGCGCGCTCCCGCATCCAGTCCTACCAGACGATGGCCAACCAGGCCCGCGCCGAAGTCCAGGCGACCCGGGCAACCGCCGAGGAACAGGTCACCGCCGCGCGCGACGCGGCCGCGGAAGAGATCGACGCCTTCCGCGCCCGCTACCCGCTCCGGATCGAGTTCCCCTACACCCTCGACAGGAAGGCCCGCGAGTGGCCGTTCCTCGTGGAGGCGATGTGGCACGACGGCCAGTTCACCTACCTCCGCAGCCGCGCCCAGGAGTTGCCCGCGCTCTACGAACGCAAGGACGGCGAACCCTCGGTTGTCCCCTATCAAGTCACCGACAGCGGCCTCTACATCGTGCACCGCATCGTCGGCGAAGGCTGGCTCCAGCTCGGCAAGGAACGCGTCCGCTGGCGCTTCACGCCCCCGGACCCGCTGCCGTGACCGCCGGCCGCTCCCCCGCCGCTCCGGCACTGGTCCTCGCGTTGCTCTGCCTCGGGCTCCTCGCGGAAGTCCCCGGCCCCCCGGCCGGAGGGGAGACCGCCACCCTTCGCCTCTCTCCCCTTCTCCCCGTCCACCTCCTTCACGCCACGCAGCGGACGCTGACTCGTCTCGTCCGGCACGCCGCCGCGGCGCTCTCCGGCCCGCGCGTCCACACGCACGCGCAGGCGGGAGGCGATGCCCATGCCTGACTGGAAATCCCTCGCCACCCGGCCCGCGGGCGCCCTGCCGGCGAACC
>JAPPGX010000029.1 GCA_028877265.1 Acidobacteriota bacterium | reverse complement strand
TTCCTCTACGGGATGGACGGGAAGGCGCTCGGCGGCGTCGCCGGTCTGGAACTGCAGCGGGCGCGGCGGGCGTCACTGCTGCTCGGTTCCTCGGGAGTCCGAGAACTGCTGTACGACGTCCGCTGGCGGGAGGTGGCTCGGGGCGACGGGTCCTCCGCGGAGGACCCCGCGCCCGGGCTCTGGGTGCTCGCCGGGGGGGCGGAAGCGGAGGCGGTTGCGGGGTCGCTGCGGGAGCGGGGCGAGCGGGTGGTGGAGCTTCGGGATCCGGCGGGCGGCGCGCCGGTTTCCGCCGGGGAGGAGTGGCGTTCGCTTTTGGAGGGGCTCGCCGGTGAGGAAACGCTGCGCGGAGTGGTGTGCCTCGACGGCGTTGAAGGACACGGGCCGGAAGCGGCGACGCCGGAGTTCCGGCGTGATCTCGAGCGGGTGACGGAGCGTGCCCTCGCGGTGGTGCAGGGCCTCAATGACGCGGGAGCGTCGCCGGAGGCGGGCCTCTGGATCGTGACGCGCGGCGGTCAGTTGGCGGGAGGCGGGGAGCTCTCCGGCGCGGCGCTGTGGGGGCTCGGGCGCACGGTGGCGCAGGAGCTCCCGCAGCTCGGGGTCCGCCTTCTGGACCTCGACCCGGAGGAGGCCGGGTGGGCGGTGCGGCTCGTGGATGAACTGGCCTCCCCGGACGAGGAAACGCAGCTCGCCTGGCGAGGGGGCCGCCGGCTCGCACCGCGGCTTTCCCGGCTGCCGCTTCGATCCGGTTCGGATGCCGGCGGCCGGGTACGCCCGGACCGGAGCTACCTGGTGACGGGCGGCACGGGGGGGATCGGCCTGACGGTTGCGGGCTGGCTCGCGGAGCGCGGCGCGGGTGCGGTGGTGTTGAACGGCCGGCGGGATCCGGCGGCGGCGGTCGAGGCGGAGATCGCGCGGTTGCGCGGGCAAGGGGTCGAGATCCGGGTGGCGCTCGCCGACGTTGCCGACGAGGCAGCGGTTTCCCGCCTGGTGGCGGGCATCGGCCCGGAGGCGGGTCTGCCCCCGCTGGGCGGTGTGATCCACAGCGTAGGCGCGCTCGCTGACGGGGCGGCCGCGCATATGGACCGGGAGCGTTTTCGTCGGGCCCTGTTGCCGAAGGCGCTCGGGGCCTGGCATCTGCACCGGGCGACTCTCGAACTGGATCTGGACCTGTTCGTGCTGTGTTCGAGTGTGGCGGGGGTCTTCGGGAATCCGGGTCAGGCGAACTACGCGGCGGCGAACGCGTTCCTCGACCAGTTGGCCCGGCACCGCCGCGAACGCGGCCTCCCGGGGCAGGCCGTCGCCTGGGGCCTGTGGGCCGGGGTGGGAATGGCGGAAGCGGCGCGCGACCGGCTGGAGGATCGGCTCTCCGGGTCGGGAGTGGACTGGATGACGCCGGCGCAGGGGATCGAGGCGCTCGACCACCTGGTCGGGGAGGATGTCGGGACTGCGGTGGTGGCGCCGGTGGACTGGTCGGCCTTCGAGGCGCGCGCTCCCGGCGCGACGCCCTTCTTCTCCGAGCTCGTGGGGGGCGCGGGGGACGAGCCGGTCGCCGCCGGCGACTTCGTGGCGAGCCTGCGGGCGGCTCATCCAGCGGAGCGGGAGCGCCTCGCGGTGGAGTTCGTCCGGGAGGAGGTCCGCGCCGCTCTGCAGCTCGTCGCGCCGCCATCCGCGGAGACCGGCTTTTTCGAATTGGGGGTGGATTCGGTGCTGGCGGTGCAACTTCGGAACCGGCTGAACCAGGCGCTTGCCGGGGCGTACGTCGCGCCGAACACCGTGGTGTTCGACCACCCCACGCCGGCCCGGCTCGGGAGACATCTGCTCGAGCAGCTCGGCGAGCTTCGTGCGGAGGCCGCCACGGTCCCGCAGTTCGTCGCTCGGGGAGCGGAGGATCGGGTGGCGATCGTGGGGATGGCGTGCCGGTTCCCGGGCGGCCCGGATGCCGAGTCGTTCTGGGCGCAACTCGCGGCGGGTGGGCAGGCCGTGACTCAGGGACGGCCGGAGGCGCTGGTTCCCGGCGAGCGGAACGGCGGCCCCGGCCCGTTCGGGGCCTATCTGAGCGGCCTGGACCGGTTCGATGCGGAGTTCTTCCGGATCGCGCCGGTGGAGGCGGAGCTCATGGACCCGCAGCACCGGCTGCTGCTGGAGGTGAGTTGGGAGGCGCTCGAGGATGCCGGGCTCGATCCGGGAGGGCTGCGAGGCAGCCGGACCGGCATCTGGGCCGGCATCATGAACGCCGATTACGGGCGACTGGTCTCGCCCAGGGGGGACGCTCCCTCCGAGAGCCTCTACCTGTCCACCGGCACCGGGGCGGCCACCGCCAGCGGCCGGGTCGCGTTCGTGCTCGGGCTCCGGGGCCCGGCGATCGCGGTGGACACCGCGTGTTCGTCGTCACTGGTGACGATCCACCAGTCGGCCTCGGCGCTCTTGCGCGGCGAAGTGGATCTCGCGCTTGCCGGCGGCGTGAACGCGATCGTGATCCCGGGTGTGACGAAGCTCTTCGAGAACGCGAGCATGCTGTCGCCGGACGGACGCTGCAAGACCTTCGACGCGGCGGCGAACGGCTACGTGCGGGGTGAGGGCTGCGGGGTGGTGGTTCTGAAGCGGCTCTCGGACGCGGAGCGGGACGGGGACCGGATCCTGGGGGTGCTGCTGGGGTCGGCGGTGAACC
>JAPPGX010000030.1 GCA_028877265.1 Acidobacteriota bacterium | reverse complement strand
TCCCCTCGAATGTGGACACCGGCCGCCCCTACGCAGGGGGGAACAGCCTGCACCTCGCCGCGGTGGCCGAGGCGAAGGGCTACAGCGATGTGCGCTGGGGGACCTACCGCCAGATCCAGCTGCGGGGCGGGCAGGTCCGGAGGGGGGAGCGCGGCACCCGGATCCTCTCCTACCGGGACCACCGGAAGGTGGCGGTGAAGGACGGCCGCGGCCGTCCTGTTACCGACGCCGAGGGGAAGCGGGTCTACCGCCGCGAGCGGCTCGCCACCCCCGTGGTGCGGCAGTACACGGTGTTCAACGCCGAGCAGGCCGACGGGCTCCCGGCCCGGACCGCGTCGCCCGCCGAGCCGCTCTGGAAGGTCCACCAGCACGCCGAGCGGGTGCTCGGAGACCAGGGGGTTCCGATCCGGCACGTGGCGGGCGACCGCGCCTTCTACTCGCTCGAGAAGGACGAGATCACCCTCCCCGAGCGGGGGCAGTTCCCCTCGGCCAACCACTTCTACCAGACGGCGCTCCACGAGCTGGGCCACAGCACGGGGCATCCGGAGCGGATGAACCGCGCATGCCTCATCGTCGGGATGACGGAAGGGTTCGGATCGCCCGCCTACGCCAAGGAGGAGCTCCGTGCGGAGATCAGCGCGATGATGACGGGCGAGCGCGTCGGCGTGGGTCACGATCCGAGCCGGGGGGCGGCCTACGTCGAGGCGTGGGTCGCGGCGCTCAAGGAGAACCCGAGGGAGATCCGGCGCGCAGCGGCCGACGCGCATCGGATCTCCGACTACGTGCTCGAGCGGAGCCGGGAGCGCGACGCCGCGCGGGAGGCGCCGGCCGAGGCCCGGATCCACACACCCTTGAGTCCCCCCGTTCTCCGGCCCGAGCGGCCGCTTCCGATCCCCGAACGGAGCTTCGCCAGGGGCCGATGACGAGGAACCGGAGGAGAGGGGACGATGCGTGACCGCATGGTCGGCGGAGACCCGCGGAGGACCGGGCCGGAGAGGCGCCGTCCGGACCCCGCACACGAGAAGGAGGTCCGCGAACGGGAGCCGCGCGTCTTGGCGAGGGCGAGGCCGCTCACCTTCCGGGAGCGCTCCGAGCGGGCGCTCGCCGACGTCGGGATCTACTGCCTCGTCCCCTTCGTGGAGCTTGCCGAGGCGCACTTCGGCGGCAGGCACCGCGCGGCGAGGCGCGCGGTCAACACCTGGATCCGCGAGGGGCTCGCGCGCGAATTCGCAGGCAAGGACGCGGGAGGAACCCCCTACGCCCTCTTCACCTCCACCGCGAAGGGCGCGTCCGTTCTCCGCGATCTCGCCGAAGGGCTGGGGATCGATCCCGGGCAGCGGTTCACCTACACCCTCAAGATCCGGCGCGAGCAGTTCGCCCACGACTCGGCCGTCTACCGGGCGGCCCGGCGGGAACATGAGCAGCTTGCCCGGGGCGGCGCCCGGGTCCGGCGCGTCCGGCTCGAGCGCGAGCTCAGCGGCACCGTCTTCGGACGGAGCGAGGCCGCGCGCCACAGGCTCGGCCGGCGGGCAGCCGAGGCCGAGCGGCACCGCGCCGCCACCGAACTCGGCCTCCCGGTCGACCCCGCGGGGCGGGTCCTCCTTCCCGACGCGCAGGTCGAGTATGTCGACGCCGCCGGGCGGAGCGGGCGCGTCAACGTCGAGGTCGCCTCGGACCACTACGGTGCGCAGCATCTCGGGCCCAAGGTCCAGGCGGGATTCCGGGTCCATGCGAGCGGACCGCGGGCGACGCGTGTGTTGGCGAGCCTCCGTTCGGGCGGGACGGAACTCTAGGCCGACGGGTGCAGCCCTGGAGGATCAGCGCGGGGCTCACCGCCGCCGTCACGGGCGCGGCGGTTCTTCTCGGAGGTGAGCGGCTCGACTACCTGGCTCCGTTCCGGTGGGCGATCCTCGCGGAGCACGGTGCCGCGATTGCCGTGCACGGCGGCCTCGCGCTCGGCGCGTTCGCGGCCGCGGTCTACATGGCCGCGCGTGCAGGCGGGCTCGCGGACCTCGGGCGGCGCGTCGACCTCGCCGAACGGTCCGCGCGGCGCGGGGAGGGGGATCACGGACTCGCCGACTCGCTCCGGAAGGATGCGGAGGGGGAGTGGGAGTAAGGGCGGGAGCTGGGGGTCGGGGGTCCCGGCGGACAGCGGCGAGAGGGTGTTGTAGGAAACGGGCGCTCCGTGTCACGTCTGTGCTTGCGCCAACATGAGGTCACGAAGCCGTTTCGATCTGCCCGATGTGGGAACGGTGATCCAGGTCAACCAGCCGCCGAACCGCACCCTCCGAACGGTCGAGCCGTCCAGCCAGCGCGGTGTTCCCGACCTGCTCGGCGCACATCGCGTCGTAAAGAGCGATTTTCGCAGCGACCAGCGCGGGGAGAGCGATAGTGACCCTTCCACGTGCCGGCGCCGGCCACGGGACCGCGCGCCGGTCGCCGATATAGCCGCCAAGCGCCGCGATCAGACAGTCCTGCCCCTGCATCAAGGCGCCCGCTTCCGTGTCGGCCTCGGTCAGAGCTTCCGGAATATCCGGATGTTCTGGTACGGTAATCACCTGACAGAGGGCCATAAGAGAGGACGGTGGCCAGACCGGCCTCGCCGAGGTTAGTTGAGAAGTGCTCAAACAACTCACTGACCACGGAGAGGAGATCGAGAATGACCACCGTCCA
>JAPPGX010000134.1 GCA_028877265.1 Acidobacteriota bacterium | reverse complement strand
CGATCTGGGGCGGGTCGCCGTTCACGACGAACGTCCATAGCACCGAGATCTCGTCCGGATCGCCGGGCCGTCCGTTCACGGTGAGCAGGATCGCCGGGCAGGGCGGGACCATCGGGCCCGGCTCTGCGAGATTGCGACGCGGGCCGGAAAGCAGCGCCGGGCTGGCTGAGGGCTGGGTCGCGCCCAGTGAGGTCACCGCCCCGGTCCGCTCTTCCGGCGCGCAACCCCAGACGGCAGCGATCGCGGCCGCCGCCGATCCGCGCTCCAGGAACCGCCTTCGCGACCAGCCGGACATGACGGCCTCGGACGATACCGCAGCGCTTCCCGTTGGGACCGGCCGGTCGAGACCGTTCAATGATCAGCGAGGATGCCGCGGGACGTCCGGCCTGATCTCCAGGCACAACCGGGAATCTCCGTATTCTGGCCTGATGTCCCTCAGGAAACCCGGGGAGACGAGCTGCATGCACCGGATCACCTGGTGTCCGAGCATGTCGAAACCCGTCGGCGAGGGGTGGATCTCATCCTGCCAGTGCTCCGGATTGCCGGGCTCGAGCGGCGGAACGGTGTTGCGGGTGTCCACGATGACGATGGGGGCGCGCCCGCCGCGGTGGGACGACAGGGTGTTCCGGATGGTCTCGTTGACCCGGCCCAGCAGGTAGTCCATCACCGCCTGCTGGACCCGCTCGTCCACGATCCCCTTCTCCTGGAGGAACGGCGCGATCCACGGACCGTCCACCTCCACGTCGAAGGACGCGACCTCCACGCTGGCCGGCCGACCGCTCGGCTTGACGCGCGCATACGTGTGGGTGACCACGATCGCCTCCGGCGCCCAGGTCTCCCGCATGTCGAGGATCTCCTCGTAGGCGATCCGGATGCCCTCGAGCTTCCGTTCCAGGGTCGGCTGGTCGAAATAGGTCTCGGGGGCAGACGGGTCCGCCGGGGGAACGGTTTCCCGCAGGAGCCGGTCGATGTCGTTTCGACCCAGGACGTCGTTGCCGCCCCCGGAGAGCAGGATGAAGCGGATCGCATAGTCCCGGTAGCGCAGGACGTCCGCGAAGTCCCGCTTGATCACGCCGGACACCGCGGTGTTGGCGTCGTTTCCCGGCTGGGCCAGGTTCAGGAGAGTGCTGGCCGGCCGGGCGCGTGAACGCTGCATGGCCACCCGGAGCGGAAACAACAGGTTGCCGTCGGTAAAGGCGAACCAGGAATCGCCGATCGCGACGATGTTCGCGCGCCCTTCGCCACATGCGTCCAGCATCTGCCGGAACAGGTAGGTGCTGGTCGTGTAGCCGACGCGGCAGGCGGCCTCCGGGGAACTCGGGTCGGAGGGACGAGGAACGTTCCGCCCCGGAACGGAGGTGCATCCCGCTCCCAGGAGCCCGGCGAACAGCAGCCCGGCAAACGGACCGCGCCGCGGGCCCCTCAACCGGGAACGTCCGTTTGCCATCGCCGCGAACGTGAGCGGTGTCGGTTCCGTCGGCGGCCGGGATGCCGCCAGCCCATGCCGGGACAAGGTGGTTCCCCAAGTTAGCACGAAGCCCCCGCGCGGACCGGGAGCGGTGGATCGCGCGATGCAGCCCGATTCGGGCGGCGTGATCCGGCCGGGGTCACTTGGCGGAAGCCGGCCGGTATCCTCCCTGAAGGGGCTGCTCGGCCACCCGATCCGGCGGGTCCGGCGCCGGGACTCCGATGGGCCGCCGGCCCGGGAGAACGCCATGAAAGTCAATGGAGACCACCCCACCAACCGGCTCGTTTCGGCCGCGATCGCCCTCGTTGCCGTCCTCGCCGGCTCGTGCGCCGTCACCCCGCCCGAAAGCCCATCGTCCAGCCTGAACCCGGACCGGCTGGCCCGGTTGGACGCCGCATTGGAGGACTACGTCGAGTCCGGCGCGCTGCCCGGCGCGGTGGCGCTCGTCGCCGGGCGCGAGGAAATCCTGTACCTCAAGGCCTTCGGCTACCGGGACCGGGAGGCGGACGATTCGCTCGAGACCGGCGACATCTTCCGGATCGCCTCCCAGACCAAGGCGGTCGTGAGCGTGGCCATCATGATGCTGCAGGAGGAGGGGCGGCTCCTGATCTCGGACCCGGTCGGCCGCCATCTCCCGGAATACCTCGAGACCACCGTCGCGAGCCCGAACCCCGACGGGACCTACGACGTGGTGCCCGCGCGGCAGCCGGTCACCATCCGCCACCTGCTCACCCACACCGCGGGGATCACCTACGGCGGGGGGACCGCGGCCGCCGAATGGGTGAAAGCGGACATCACCGGCTGGTACTTCGCCCACCGCGAGGAGCCGATCCGGGAAACCGTGCGCCGCATGGCTTCCCTGCCCTTCGAAACCCACCCCGGCGAAGCCTGGGTCTACGGCTACGCCACCGACATCCTGGGCGCGGTGGTCGAGGTCGCCTCCGGAATGCCGCTCGACGAATTCCTCCGGACCCGCATCTTCGAGCCGCTCGGGATGGCGGACACCCACTTCTATCTTCCGCCCGGGAAGCGCGACCGCCTGACCGTGGTGTATTCGGCCGGCGAGGGTGGCTTCACCCGCGCTCCCGACCCCGGCGGCATGGTGGGACAAGGGGCGTACGTGGACGGGCCGCGGACGAGCTTCTCGGGGGGCGCCGGACGTAAGCGTTCGGTCGTGGGTGTATGAGGGTCGGCTCTAGCGGTTGAGGATGGCC
>JAPPGX010000103.1 GCA_028877265.1 Acidobacteriota bacterium | reverse complement strand
TTGGAAAGTACAAATCCCCCCCCTTCACGCTTGACTATGAGATATACGGGCTAGCGCACGAGGGAGTTGCGGTTTGCGGCGCGAAGCGCCGGGCGGTTCGGGAGCGGGGGTCTGTCGTCCATTCGCCCCGTGATCGAACGCGGTGCGGCGATGTGCCCCCGCTCTCGGACCGCTTGACGGGGTCTACGCCGCCATCTTCTGGGCGGCGTCGAGGACCGTCGCCATCTTCGCAGCGCCGCGCTGCATCTCGTCCATCGTGCCGATGGAGATGCGGCAGCGGGTCCACAGCGGCGGGAACGGCCGTCCGACGCGGACGCCTTCGGCGGCACAGGCCGCCTGGAACTGCTCGATCGGCATTCCGGTGTCCACGAAGATGAAGTTCGTCTGCGCGTCGGTGGCGCTCAGGCCGCGGTCGGCGAAGAACTTGATGATGAAGTCCCGCGCCTCGGCGTTCCGCTTCTTCTCGTTCGGGAGGTAGTCGGGGTCCGCCTTGTCGCGCTCGAGAGCGGCGTTCGCGGCGACCAGCGCCGGGGTGCTCACCGAGTTGCCCAGGTGGAACTCGTCCAGTTCCGCGATGGTGTCCTCGTGGGCGATCGCGTAGCCGACGCGAAGCCCGGCCATTCCGTAGGCCTTCGAGAAGGTGCGCGCCACGATCAGCCGCGGGTTTTCGATGGCCGTCGGGATCATGGTTTCGTGACCCGGGGTCGTCACGTAGTCGATGTAGGCCTCGTCCACCAGGATCCGGAGGTTCTTCTCCACATCGAGCGCCCGCATCAGGAAATCCTTGCTCTGGGCCGGGTCCACGAGCGTCGCCACCGGGTTGTTCGGGTTGCAGTAGAAGAGCATGCCGCTCCCCTTGCAGGCGTGGAGCGTCTGGTCGAGATCCATCTTGAAGTCGGCGGTCAGCGGCACCGCCTTGGTCCGGTAGCCCATGAGCGCCGCGTAGCCGAAGCACTCCTCGTAGGTCGGCAGGGACCCGACAAGGGCTTTCTCCTGGCTCGCGTACTGATGGGTGCAGTCCACCAGGATCTGGGTGGAGCCCGCGCCGACGAGGACGTTCTGCGGTTTGACGCCCCACTTGTCGGCGATCGCCTCCCGCACCGGGCCGCTGAACCGGAACGGATACCGGCCGGCGATCACCCCTTCGGGGCCGATGACCGCGTCGAGGGCGTCCATGACGAACTCGCCCGGGCCCAGCGAGTTCTCGTTGTTGGCCAGGTTGATCGCCTCTTCGGGGGCAATCCCCATCTCGGCGGCGAAAGCGAACTGCTCGCGGAGACGCGAGCGGACCAGGGTCGCAGCGTAAAGGCCGGCGGCGCCGGCCGAGGCATGACTCAGGAAACTGCGGCGGGAGAGCATGGGGTGGCTACCTCCTCGTAGCGGGGGGTCCTTGTAGCGAGATGGGAGCTGCGATCCTTCGGGATTACTGCTGCTGGTTGTCGGCGGTGGCGAGGCCGAGCACTTCCGCGAAGACCGCGGTGGCGCGCTGCATTTCCTCGAGGGTGCCGATCGAGATGCGGGCGTGGGTGTTCTCGTAGGGAGGGAAGTCCCGCCCCACCATGATGCCCCGCTCGGCGCAGGCCTCGCGGAACTCCTTCGCCGGCCGACCGATGTTCACGAAGATGAAGTTCGTGTTGCTGGGGACCGGATCGAGGCCGTGGCCCGAGAAGAAGTCGTGGGTGAGCTTGCGGGCCGCTTCGTTCCGCTGGATTTCCTTCTTGATGTAGTCCGGATCCTCGAGCGACCCCATCGCGGCGGCGATCGAGAGCACGGAGGTGCCGAACGTAAGCTGGAGCGGCGCAAGCTTTGCGATCGTGTCCGCCTGCCCGAAGCCGTAGCCGATCCGGAGCCCGGCCATCCCGAAGGCCTTCGAGAAGGTCCGCGCCACGAACACGTCGCGGTGTTCCATTGCGAGTCCGGCGCCGGTGTCGAAGCCGGGATGGGAGGCGTAGTCGTAGTAGGCCTCGTCGAGCAGGATCGCGGTGTAGGGCGACTCCTTCTTGACGAAGTTCACGAAGTCCGTCACGTCGGCGAGGGAATGGACGGTGCCGGTCGGGTTGTTCGGGTTGCAGAGGAAGACGAGCCCGGCCCCGATCGCCGCTCCCGCCATCTTGTCGAGGTCGAGTCCGAGACCGCCGGTCAGGGGGAGGGCCTTGACCTGGGCGCCGAAATAGCGGGCGGCCCGTACCGGGCTCTCGTAGGAGCATTCCGCGGTGATCAGCGGCCGGTCGGGGCCGGTGTAGGTGCGGACGGCGGTCCGCAGGATCTCCCCGGACCCGGCCGAGAGGACCACGTTTCCGGCCTTGCCCCCGTACATCCCCCCGATCTTCGTTCGGAGGTCGGTCCCGCTGATCTGCGCGTTCATCGGGTAACGCATGATGGAGGTGTAGGCGCTCCGGAGCGCCGCCACCGCGGACGGGCCCGGGCCCAACGGGTTCTCGTTGCTGCTGATCCGGATTTCGTCGTCCTCGGGAGGAGGGACGAAGACCGGCCCGCCCCGGAAACCGTTCTCGGCTTCCCAGGCCTCCCGGCCCCGGGCGCTGATCGCGTGGAGCGATGCGGCGCTGCCGGCTCCGGCCGGCGCCAGACTGAGGAAACTGCGACGCGTGGTCTTCATCGGGGTTCTCCCTGATCTTGTGGGTGCTCGGGTTTCGCGAGCGTCTGCGGAGTGACGGCCGGCGCGTTCGCCAGTACCTTGCCTATCATCAATTTGCTCACCGGGAGCGTATCCGGTGGGTGAGATACGCCGCAACCCCTGGCGAAGTTCAGTGGACCATCAGGTCGGTCACGAGCGCTGTGGTCCCCCACTGCATCTTGAGCGTGCCGTTCATCCCGTCAGCCATGAGCGTGATGGTGAACATCTCGGCCGCGTCGTCGGCCTTTTCGACCTTCAACGGGTGGCTGAACAGGTCCTTCTCCGGATCGTGCGCGAGACCGGACTGTCCGGTCTCGCTGTTGACCAGCAGGTCCCAGCCGTCGTCGGTCTTCTTCGCGAACAGGCTGTAGGCGCCGGCGCCGGCCATGTTGGAGCCGATCATCAGGTCACCCTGGGTGGTGATGGTGGTGGCGTTCTCCGAACCGAGCCGCCACACCATGCCGGGAGTCGCCTGCGCGAGCATGTCCCGCCCGTTCAGGCTCGGCCGGCCGTACTCGACGGTCACCGCCTTGTCGCCGAAGGTCGCTTCGGCCTTGCCGCGCGGGTTGTGCGCGAGCGCGATCGCGGCGACCGCCAGAGCGGCGGCGAGTACGGGAACCAGTCGATGCTTGGGGAAACAGGTCATGGGATGTGCCCTCCGGCGGCGATTCTAGCGACGGGGCCGCGCCGGCTCGTTGCGAGGCGCTTGGACGGCGCGGTAGGCTCACTCGTGAGGGGATCCGGTCCGTTCTCACGCGCGTTCCGGAACCGCCGCCGCTGCTCATGAAGACCCGCTGTCACCGCCTGCCGTTTACGCTGGCCGCCGCCGGACTCGCGCTGCTCGCCGGTTCCATCGCCGGAGCTGACGAGCGGGTGGACCGCCTGCCCGAAGAGCACCGGGTGTGGCTCGAGGAAGAGGTCGTCTACATCATCACCGAGGCCGAGCGGGAGGTGTTCCTCGGGGTGGAGGGATTCGAAGAGCGCGAGCATTTCATCGAGGCGTTCTGGCAGCGGCGGGATCCCGTTCCGGCAACGAAGGAGAACGAGTTCAGG
This sequence comes from Acidobacteriota bacterium, assembly GCA_028877265.1. Classification (GTDB taxonomy): domain Bacteria; phylum Acidobacteriota; class Vicinamibacteria; order Marinacidobacterales; family Marinacidobacteraceae; genus Marinacidobacterium. The sequence continues at coordinate 24,147 of JAPPGX010000103.1, read as the reverse complement.
ACCGAACACTACGAGCGGCTGGACTACGCCAACCGGTTTCTGGGGCGGGACGCTCCCCGGCCGGGCTGGCAGACGGACCGGGGCCGCTACTGGATCATCCTCGGCGAGCCGCGGCAGCGCCTGGGGTTCGACGGCCTGAACGAGGTCGTGAGCGCCGACCTCTGGATCTACCAGGGCGACACGAAGCTGGGCTTGCCGCCCCGCTTCAACCTGCTCTTCTTCAAGAAGGAGGACATCGGCGAATACGAGCTCTACCACCCCATGTCGGACGGCCCGGACCGGCTCGTCCGGCGGGGCGAACTGCTCCGCAACCGGCAGCACCACGCGGTGGACATCCTGGAGGTCGTCTCCATGGACCTGGCCCGCGCCAGCCTGGTGGTGGATCTGACCGACGCGAACGCAAACTTTCTCTCCGCGACGAACACGATCGCCCCCCGGCTCGACACCGTTCGCCCGTCCATGAGCGTGGACAAGAACTTCATCGACATCGAGGAGTCTCCGTACCGGCTCGTGGATCTTGAGGAAATCGAGGGGTATCTCCGCTACGGAGACCGGGTCACCGCGGAGTACTCGTTCCGGTTCGTGAAGAGCGAGGCGGACTTCCGCGTGCTCCTGGGACCGCGCAACACCCCCTTTGTCCACTACAGCGTGAAACTGGCTCCCGAGGACTTTGCCCTGGAGTTCGACGAGCGCGAGAACGTGTACCAGACGACGCTCGACATCGATCTCGAGCTGCGCACGCTCGAGGGTCGACTCGTGGCCATGCAGCGGAATGAACCGGAGATCCGGCTCACCGAGAGCCAGCAGCGCGATGCCGGCCGCAGCCCGTTCGCCTATCGCGACAACCTGCCGGTGATTCCCGGGGAGTACGAGGTGAGCGTGATCGTCCGGAATCGCGCCACGCAGCAGTACACGGTGGCGAGCGCCGAGGTTCGGGTTCCCGCGACCGGTCCCGGCTCCGTGGGTCTGGCCGATCTCGTGCTGGCCTACCGGACGGAACTCGAGCCCGAACTCTCGGGTCTGCGCTTCGGCACCTTTCAGTTCGGCTCGACCGTGCTGGAACCGTCCGTCGGGGGCATCTTCGCCTCCCGCGACACGCTGAGCGTCGCCGCCCAGCCCGTGAATGCGGGCGGCGAGCATCGAACACGCATTCGCATCCTGCCCGATGCGGGCCTCGGCGAGGACGAGCCCGGTTCGGTCACCCCGCTCGTGGAGCGGACCGTGCGGGCCGGAAGCGTCGGTGCGCCCACCATCGAGGATTTCCCGCTGGCGGACCTCGGCGCCGGGAGGTATCGGGTGACGGCGGACCTGCTGGACGGGGCGGGCGAGGTGATCGCAACCCGCGACGCTCCGCTCGTGGTGTCGCCGCGGGCGGCGGTGGATCGGCCCGGATTCATCGTCCGCCGTTCCTTCGCGACCCATTTCCCCGGGTTGCTCGCGCTGGCGCTCGGTGATCAGTTCATGGCCCACGGACGGATTCCGGAAGCCACCGTCGCGTTCCGGGAGGCGACCGCCAATCCGGACCTGCCGATGGCGCGCTGGAAGCTGTCGAGCGCCCTGCTCTTCACCGGGAAAGCGAACGAGGCGCTCGATCTGCTGCTTCCGATCGAGGCGGACTACCCGAACGAGATCGAGGTGACCGAGGGAGTGGGCTTCGCCTACTACATTCGGGGGGAGTGCGACGAGGCGCTGCCGCGGCTCGAGCATGCCCTCACCCTGCGGCCGGCGGACCCGTCGCTCCTGAACGCGCTGGGGGACTGTCACGAGCAGGTTGGCGACGGGGAACGGGCGCGGGAGATGTTCGAGCGCTCGCTGGAGCTCAATCCCGGCCAGCAGGGGGTTCGGGACCGCCTCGCGGGGCTCGGCGATCCTCGCTGAGTCCCGGGCCGCCGTACCACCGGGCGGCGATCCCTTGATGGGCTCGGGACCGGGTCCGCTGCCCGACGGAAAGCGCTTTCGGGCGAACCACCCTCTCGCCCCGCTGACGACGCTTGGGCTCGGAGGGCCGGCCGACTGGTTCATCGAGGCCAGCGGCGAAGAGGAACTGCTCGGCGCCCTCGCCGCGGCGCGGAGGAGCGGGTTGCCGGTCACGCTGCTCGGGGGAGGGTCCAACGTGCTGGTGTCCGATCAAGGGATACGCGGCGCGGTGATCCGGGTGAAGGGGGGCGGCGCCCGGCAGGTGGACCGCCGCACGGTCCGGGCTTTCGCCGGCGTGACCGTGAACGGGCTCGTTCGCTGGTGCATCCAGCGCGGGTTCGCCGGGCTTGAGGCCTGGGCGGGCACCCCGGGCACCGTGGGGGGTGCGATCCACGGGAACGCTCATTTCGGCGGCCGGGAGGTGGGCGAGGTGGTGACGGGCCTGCGGTTCGCCGACGATGCGGCAAGGGTTGAGAGCGTCCGCGCGGAGGCCGTGGCGTTCGGGCCCGGAGGCCGCGCCCTCGCGGGGCGGGGGCGTGTCCTGCTTTCGGCCGACTTCGGGGTTCAGCCGGAAGATCCGGCCGTCCTGCGCCGCCGGGCCCGGGCGTCCCTCGCGTTCAGGAAACGGACGCAGCCGCTCGCCGCCCCGAGCGCGGGCTGCGCTTTCCGAAACCCGGATCCGGAGGAGGCTTCCCTGCCACCCGACGTCCCCTGCGCCGCCGGAGCCCTCCTCGACCGGGCCGGCATGAAGGGGGCCCGGGTCGGCGGCGCCCGCGTATCCGAGATCCACGCGAACTTCCTGACCGCCGCACCGGGCGCTACGGCGGCCGACGTGCATGAGCTGCTCGGCAGGTGCCAGGCAGCCGTGGCGGCGGCCTTCGGCGTGGAACTGGCGCCCGAGATGATCCTTCTGGGAGATTTCCCGTCGTGAGTCGGGAGGCGCCGCCGCCGACCACCCTGATTGTCGAGGGCGGCGCCCGGCTGGAGGGCCGGGTGCGGGTCGAGGGGAACAAGAACGCGGCGCTGCCGCTCCTCGCCGCCTGCCTCCTCACTGACGAGTGGTGTGAGCTCAACAACATGCCCGACATTCGGGACGCCGCCACCATGTGCGGCGTGCTCGAGGGCCTCGGAGCCGAAGTCGAGGGGGTCGGGACGGAGCGGGTGCGGGTCCGCGCGGCGGACCTCCGGAGCGAGGAGCCCGACCCCGCTGGGGTGGGGCGGCTGCGCGGCTCGGTGCTGCTCGCGGCGCCCATCCTGGCGCGCCGGGGTCGGGTGCAGATGGGGGAGCCGGGAGGAGACTTCGCGGGACGGCGGGGCTTCGATGTGCACCTGGCAGCGCTCCGCGCCCTGGGTGTCCGGGAGGTTGAGGGGCGGGGCCGTCAGCTCGAGGCCCCGGACGGCCTGCGGGGCGCCTCGTTCTATCTCGAGGAGGCGTCGGTAACGGGGACCGAAACGGCTCTGCTGGCCGCGGCGGGCGCGGACGGGGTCTCGGAGATTCGCCACGCGGCCTGCGAGCCGCACGTGGTGGAACTGTGCGGATTCCTTCAGAAGATGGGAGTCCACGTCGAGGGAGCGGGCACGCCGACCCTGCGGGTGGCCGGGAGCAAGCGCCGGAGAGGGGCCTCCTGGACCCTCTCGGGAGATTTCGTGGAAGCCGGGAGTTGGGCAGCGGTGGCCGCCCTGACCGGGGGAACGGTGGAGATTCAGGGAGCGCGGGCCGTGGACCTGGAGCCGATCACCGCGGTCCTGCGGCGCCTCGGCGTGGCGCTCCGGCAAGGAGAGGATCGCCTCCTGGTCGAGCCCTCGCGGCTGCGCTCGGCCCGGCGGATCACCACCGCCCCGTGGCCGGGCTTCCCAAGCGACATGGTGAGTCTCACGACGGTGCTGGCGACGGCCGCCGATGGCGCGACGCTCGTCCACGACTGGATGTACGAACTCCGCCTGTTCTCCCTCGAACAACTGATCGGGATGGGAGCGGACATGTTCCTCTGCGATCCGCACCGCGTCATCGTCACGGGCCCCAGCCGGCTTCGGGGCAGGGACCTCGACGCCCGCGACATCCGCTCGGGAATGGCGCTTATCGCGGCGGCGCTCGCCGCTTCCGGCGAGAGCCGCATCACCCCGCTCGAGACGGTGCAGCGGGGCTATTCGGATCTGCCGGCGAAACTGCGCTCACTGGGCGCGATGGTGGACGTGCGGACCGCTTCAATCTGATTTCGCCAGGTAGCGCTCCTGGAATCTCCGGATCGCCGGGAGGAGCGGCTGACGATCATGCAGGGTCCCGGCGAACAGGTCGCCGAGCCGTCCGAGCCGGTCGGGCAGGCTGGCGATGGTGAAGCGCCCGGGATGAAGATCCCCGTCGAGTTCATCCCAGTCGAGGGGTGTCGAGACCGACGCCGCGGGCACCGGACGGACGGCGTACGGAGGAACCACCGTCTGTCCGCGCCGGTTCTGCAGGAAGTCGAGATAGACGCGTCCCCGCCGCCGGGAGGTGGTTCGTTCGACGGTAGCGATGTCCCGGTGTTCGCCGGCGACATGCGTGGAGACAGCCTCCGCGAACTGCCGGACCACGTCGTAGGGATACACCGGTTCCAGGGGAACGTAGATATGGAGGCCGGTGGCGCCCGACGTCTTCAGATAGGGACGGAGGCCGATCCCGCGGAGCACCTTGCCGAAAGCCCGGGCGAGGCGCACCACGTCGCTGAACGGTCCGCCGCCGGGATCGAGGTCGAAGACAGCCCAATCGGGTGTTTCCCGCCGGGTGCGGCGTGAAAGCCAGGGATGGATGTCGATGCTTCCCAGATTGGCGGCGTAGAGGAGTGCCGCCGCGTCGTTGACGATGAGGTAGCGGATCGTTTCGCCCCGGTGCCCGGAGGGGATTGCTTCGCTGACGATCCAGTCCGGCGTGTGGTCTGGCAGGTCCTTCTGATAGAAGGCCTTGCCCCCCACGCCGTCGGGATAGCGGAGCAGGTGCGACGGCCGCTCGTGTAGATACGGGAGAAGGTGTTCGGCGACCCGGTCGTAGTAGCGGATCAGGTCTCCCTTGGTGTATCCGTGATCGGGCCAGAACACCTTGTCGAGGTTCGTGAAGTGGAGCGGCCGCACGGATTCCCGCGCCGCCCGCTGGCGCGAGAGGCCCGCGAGCAGGTGCTCGGAGGGGTCCGGCGTTCGCGTACCGCGTGAGGGGATGCGCAGGCAGTCCGGAGAAGCGGCCGGCGTGCCTGGGGCAGCCCCGGGGGCCGGATAGGCGGCGCCGCTGCGCCGCGCCATGGTCCCCGGCAGTCCGGCCGCCTCGCAGGCTGCGTGGAACTCCTCTCCCCGGACCGCGACGTGGTCCCCGAAGAGGAGCGTCTTGCCGGACGGCAACAGGGTGGAGAGCAGTTCTTTCCGTTCGAGCAGGGGGACGTTGCGAATATCCCATTCCTCGTAGCGGAGCAGGTCGGTCAGGTAGAGCGAGACGGGTATCGACGGGTTCCCGTCGAGCCGCGCCGCGAGGCGATCGGGTGAGGGCCTTTCCGCCTCGTCCGTGCTCACCAGCGTTCCAACCGCCAGGAACTGCTCCGCGCGAACCGCTTCGGCTTCGCCCGCCACCTCCGGCAGATCGAGCGCGGTTCCGTCATCCGCTCGCGTCAGCAGAAGCTCCGCCCCGGCGCGTTCGAGGAAGACGGGGATGCCCTGGAGTTGCGGTTCGAAGATCCAGTCCCGGTCGGTGAAGGGTTCGCGCTCGCCTTCCGGAAGCACCGGAACCGGACCGGGCTCCCCGGTCCAGGGCGTGGCGCCTTTCAGGTCGAAGAAGGGTTGCCGTTCCGCGTCGCCGCGCACGTAGCGGTCTCGCCCCTTGAACAGGAGCCATTCGTCCGGGCCGCGCTTCGTCTTCACCATGTGCCAGGCCCCGCGCAGCTTGCGCCCGGAGAGCCGGATCACGAGTTTCCCGGCTTCCACGCCCGCGGCGCCCTGGTCTTCACCCCCTTCCGTGACCTGGTAGGTGCCCCGGTCCCAGATGCCCATGGTGCCGCCGCCGTACTCGCCCTCGGGAATCACCCCTTCGAAGTGCGTGTAGGCCAGCGGGTGGTCCTCGGTCCGGACCGCGAGCTTCTTCACTTCGGGGTCATAGGAAAAGCCCCTTGGGACCGCCCAGGAACGGAGGACTCCGTGCATTTCGAGCCTCAGGTCGTAGTGGAGACGGCGCGCCTCGTGGCGGTGGACCACGAAGCGCCGGCCCCCGGACGCCCCCGCGTCCGCGGCGCCTCCCGCGGGGGGTTCGGGCGTCCGTCCGAAATCCCGTTTTTGCTCGTACGCGGTGATCGTCTTGGATCGCTTGTCAGGCATGGGCGGCGCGTCGAGATCGCGGTCCGGCGCCTCTATTCTCGCGTCTTCGGGGTCAAATGCGGAGGCCGAGCGCCGCTTCGGATTTCGCGGCGGAACGGGTCCTTGACAGCCGAACGGGGCGCGCTAATCTGCCGGTGCCCTGCCGGTTTCCCGCAATCGGCGTTTCGGGTGCGCTCGTCCCGTGCGCGGCTCCTAGGGTCCGGGTTTCCGGGCCCACCTCCATCCGTCTCCTTCCTTCCTCACGGAGCCAGAACGGGACACCTTTCACGGCAGTCACCGGAGCCGCGTCGGGGAGACACTGTGAGGGACCGCCGCCCCCGGAGCGCCTCCCTGCGGCTGGTCACCCGCTCCGGCTCGCCGTCCCGGATACCATCCGGGACGCACCCCATGATTTGGGGGTGGTGTGGTGAGAGGTAAGGCGCGCGCCATGAAACGAAATCAGCAAGCCGCCGGATCGGCACGCCCGGTTCGCGGACGGTCGATCACTGTGCTCTTCGCGGCCGCCGTCTTTGTCGCGGGGTGCGAGGAGGCCGAGGAAGCGCCGCGGATGACGCTGGAGGACGTCCTGGACATCCGGCACCCGACGGCGCCCGTCTGGAGTCCCGACGGCGACGAGGTGTTCTTCGTCTGGGACCTGAACCAGCAGATGGACCTCTACGCGGTGGATCCCGGCTCCGGCGAGCCCCCGCGCCAGTTGACGCGGTGGGGGGACTCCTACGAAGTGATCGGCGGGCTGTTCTGGGGCGGAGACGGAAACCTGCTTCATTTCACGCGCAACGGGCGGCTCTACCAGATGGATCCGGATCTGGCGGGGACGCTGCGCGCCGTGTTCCACGACGAACCCGGCGGCGAGTCCGGCTTCCAGCCTTCCCCCGATGGCCGCCGGATCGCGTTCCTGCGGGGTGGGGACCTGTTCGTCCGCGACCTTGCCGATGGCGCCGAGATGCAGCTGACCCGCACGGACGACCGCGCGGAGGGCGAGCCCGCCTGGTCCCCGGACGGTCGTTTCGTCGCGTACACGGTCTCGAACCGGGAAACGCTGGACGAGACCCACGAGATTTCCGGAGAGTCGCTGCTCTATCGCCGGTTTCGAGGCACAGCGCCCGACCTCTGGGTGGCGCCGGTGGTCCGGAACGGCGTATCGCGGCGCATCGCGGCGGGATCCGGCGCCATATCGAGCCCCCGCTGGGTGGATACGGCGCGGTTGATTTACCAGGAGGTCGCGCCCGATGTCCGAACGCGTTCGGTGGTTCTCGCCGACCTTCGCGACGGCTCGCTCCGTCCGCTGCATGTCACGGAAGACGAGAAGTGGTGGAGCCTCAACTACCTCGGCGGCGAGCCGCGTCCCTCTCCCGGCGGGGAGTGGGTGGCGCTCGTGGACGACGCCTCCGGCTGGGACCAACTGGTGGTGGTTTCGTTGGCCGACGGTTCCGCGCACGCCCTCACCGGGCCCGAGGAAGAGGCGCGGCGCTTCGCCTGGTCCCCCGACGGAGGAATGCTCGGCTGGGACGCGAATCCGGACCATCCCGGACAGCGTCACCTCTTCGTGGTGGACACCGCGGAGCTGCCGGACGCCGAGCCGACGCGGATCACCTCGAGGCGGGGCACGAACACCCAGCCGTCCGTCGCCACCGGGTTCCGGCTGAGTTCGGAACATGGCGGGTTCTCTCCCGACGGTTCACGCATCGTGTTCCAGCACACCGGCCCGCGTGCCGTCCCCGACCTCTTCGCGGCGGAGACCAGCGGAGCGGGCGAGCCCGAGCGGCTCACGGATTCGCTGCCCGAGTCCCTCGACCCGGCGTTCTTCACCGAAGGGGAGTTCCTCCGTTATCCGGCGCGTGACGGGGGAGAAGTGCCCGGCTACCTGTTCGTGGCCGAGGACCTTGACCGCACCATGAAGCATCCCGCGATTGTCTGGGTGCACGGGGACGGGATCGCCCAGAACTACGACGGGTGGCATGTCCGCCGCGACTACGGGGTGTATCACTCCTTCCACCAGCTCCTCGCCGCGGAGGGCTACGTGGTGCTCATGCCCGACTATCGGGGAAGCATCGGCTACGGCCGGAACTTCCGGCAGGAGTCCTACCGCGACGTCGGGGGAGGGGACTACCAGGACGTCGCCGCGGGCGCGGAGTACCTGCAGACGCTCGAGTTCGTGGACCCGGACCGCATCGGCGTCTGGGGGCTCAGTTACGGGGGTTTCATGACGATGCAGGCGCTCACGCTGGACCCCACTCTGTTCGCGGCGGGGGTGAACGTCGCCGGCGTCGGAGACTTCGGCCTCTGGTTCCGCGATCCCGGCGGCCCCTGGGTGTTGGGCCGGATGGGCGATCCCGCGGAGAACCCGGCCGTCTATGACCTCGCGGCGCCCGCCGAACGGGTCGATCGCGTGGAACGCCCGCTGCTCATGCTGCACGGGACCTCGGATGTGAACGTGTCCTACTTCGAATCCATCAACCTGGCCGACGGCCTCCTCCGCGCCGGCAAGGATTTCGAACTCGTCACCTATCCCGGGGAGTTCCACTACTTCCACCGGGAACACGTCCTGCGCGACGCCTGGACCCGGGTCGGACGCTTCTTCGGGGAGCACCTCGGGCCGCGCTCCCCGTAGGAGGTCCGCCCGCGGCCCGGACGCGACCCGTCAGGCCAGCGCGGAGCGGAAACGCCGGGCGAGGTCGTCCGGCGTGGCGCGGTTCCACGTTTCGTTGACGCCGATCATGAATCGCCCGTCCGCGCGGACACTTCCCAGATCCACCTGCTGCTCGCGAAGCCGCTGCCGGAAGGCCTCGGCGTCGGGGCTGTCCACCCGCAGCCGGAACAGGTTGGTGCCGCCCGCCATCCGCTCGACCGAGAAAGCGCCGTGCCGCTCCACCTCGGTGATGAACGACTCGGAGGTCCCCACCGCGCTCGTGAACCGCTCGATGAAGCCCGGAAGGAAGTTGAGGGCGACCGCGGCGAAGGGCCAGGCGGCGGGGAGTCCGCTGCCGAACATCCGCCGCGTGTGGAACATGCCGTCGAGTAGCGCGGCGGGGCCGGCGAGGATGGCTCCCGAGGCCGCGTTGAAGTACTTGTAGAGCGACACGTACACGGTGTCGAACGGGCGGGCCAGTTCGGCCACGTCCCTCCCCGTATAGGCGCTCTCGAGGAACATCCGCGCTCCGTCGAGGTGCAGCCGGATGCCCTCGCTCCGGGCGTAGGCGGCAATGCGGGTCAGTTCCCCCTGATCGAAGGTCTCGCCGGACCGCCGCCTCACCGGCGTCTCGATCGAGATCACCGAGACCGGCCGCGAAACGCGCCCGCCGCGGGTCCGTTCCAAGATCTCTTTCACCTGCTCGAGCGTGAAGGTCGGGCGGCCCGGCGCCAGTGGAATCAGCGGGATTGCGCTCAGTGTCTGCACGCAGTCTCCCGAGTCGTTGTACAGGTGAGCCTCGGCCTGAACGATCGCCCGGCCGCCGCCGGGACCGGCCAGACTGCGCACCGCCAGGTGGTTCGCCAAGGTTCCGGTCGGCATGAAGACCGCGCGTTCCTTGCCGAGGATCCCCGCGAACTGCTCCTCGAGCACCTGCACAACGCCGCCGTTCGAATAGGAATCCCGCTCGATGCGGCCCTCTTCCGCCATCCGCGCGAGCAGGCGTCCCTGCTCGCCGGGCGTCAGCCCGAGTCCGTCTCCCGTCATCCGGATCCGGGTGGAGTCCGTGGCGGGTGTGGGGGTGGCGCCGGATCCGCCGGCAGCGGCTGCCGGCGTGAGCAGTCCGGCGCCGAGTCCGACGGATCCCGCCTGCAGGAAACGTCGCCTGGGAAGCTGGTTCATAACGTCCTCACTTGCGCTGGGTACCCGTTGGGCCCGGGAATCACTGTAACGGGGCCCCGCGGGGCCGGCAACTTCGACGGTGCCGAGAGAGTGGGGGGGTTGCCGCGGGCGCGGGCCGGCTAGCGCTCGGGCTCCAGGAGGGCCCGGAAGGCGGGAGGGACGTTCATCCCGAGCGCTTCCGCCTGGGTCAGGTGCGTCCGCGCCTCGGCGGTACGCCCGCGCTGCCGCTCCACGTCCGCGAGGAGGAAGTGGATGCCGGCGAGCTGGCCGGAGGCGGCGCCTGCTTCCCGGGCGGCGGCGAGCGCCCGGGACAGGGTCTCCGCCGCTTCCCCCAGCCGCCCCGCGGTGGCGAGCAGTTGACCCAGACCCTGGAGGGCGCCGGGATGGTCGGGGGCACTCGCGAGGGCGTCCCGGAGATAGCGCTCCGCCTGCCGGAGATCGCCGCGCTGGAAGTGCAGGCTCGAGGCGCCGAGCAGGGTGGGGAGATGGCTCGGGTCGGCGGCGATGGAGCGGCGGTAGAGGCCATCGGCTTCCCGATCCCTACCGCTGCGGGCGAGGAGGTTCGCGAGGTTCGCCATCGCCGCGCTCGAATCGGGGTCGCGTGCGAGAGCCGTGCGATAGGCCGCTTCCGCCTCGTCGGTACGGCCCAGCCGGGCCAGCGCATTGCCGTGGTTGTAGTGGAGGTCCGCGCTGCCGGGCCGTTCGTCCACCAGGCGCCGGTAGATCGCCTCCGCGCCGTCGTGGTCTCCCGAGGCCGCTGCCCGGCGGGCCCGTGCTTCCCTTCCGCGGCTGTCGGCGCGGAGATTCTCGACGGCGATCAGCAGCGGATCCGGGTCGGCGGTGGCGCCGAGCGAAGCCGATCGGGCGGCGATGCGGGCCCGGGCGGTTGCGTGTGCAGCGCCCTCCGGGTCGCCGAGGCGCCTCGAGACCTGCGCGAGGAAGGACCAGCCCGCCGCCGAGGACGGCAGGCGCTCCACGACCCGCTCGAACGCCGTCAGAGCGCCCGCCAGCTCTCCCCGCTGGAGACGACGGAGCCCGAGGGCGAGCGGCGCTTCAACGGATCCCGGAGCCGCATCCTGGAGCGCCTCCCAGGCGGCTTCGGCCGCGTCGCCGTCGCCCAGAGCCTCGAGCACCCGGGCCCGGAGCGCGAGCGCCGGAGAAAAACGGGGATCCCGGCGGAGGGCCTCGTCGGCGAGGCCCAGCGCCCGCGCGGGTTCGGCGGTTTCCAGCAGGCGGGCCTGGAGGTGCGGCCAGCGGTGGTCGTCCTCATCGAGACGGGCGGCCTCGCCATAGGCAAGGCCCGCGGGAGCGCCGAGCCGATGGGCATGGAGCACCATGCCGAAGCGCCCCCAGGCAGCCGCGTTGCTCCGGTCGCCGGCGAGGGCGTCCCGAGCGCCGTGGATTGCCTCGCGGACCGCGGGTTCCATGCCGTCGGTTGCGACTTCCGGAATCTCCGGCCCTCCACAGGCGCCCGCCAGCACCGCGAGGAGCCCCAGGAGGTTCCGCGCCCTCGTGGACCGGAAGGCCCGCGCCTCAGTCATGGATCGTTCCGGCGCCGCGGACCACGACCACGACCCGGTTCACTGCGGGCGCCGGAAACGCCTCCTCCGAGCCGTCGGACCAGCGGACCGCGAGACTCTCGATCGCGGCGCCCGCGGGGAGCCCGAAGTGGGCGCGCGGATCGCCGGAACTCAGGTAGGAGACGCCGGGGTTGGCGCGGGCGACCCGGGTTCCGGCCGAAGTGCGGAGCGTGACGGTGGCGCCGTGATCCGGCGCGCCGCCCGGCGCCTGGGCGGCCACGAGCAGCCAGTTCCCGCTGTGGTTCGAGACGTTCTCGAAGATCCGGGCCGGACCTTCGGCGGCGGTGAGCACGAGATCCGGGTCCCCGTCGCCGTCGATGTCCCCGGCGGCCAGCCCCCGGCCGACGGCGGCCTTCCGGCTCAGCTCGGGCGACGCGGCGCCGGCGTCCTCGAACCGGTCGCGGCCGCCGCGGAGCACCAGAGCGGTCTCCTCGTACTGCGCGAAGAACGGAGCACGCGGGGATTCGCCGGGCGGACGCGCCACCCGCCCGTTGGCAATCACGGCGTCGAGGAAACCGTCGAGATCGAAGTCGCCGAGGGCCACGCCGAATCCGGTCGTCGAGAGGCCCAGCGTTCCGAGCCCGAAATCGATGGAGCCGTCCACGAAGCCGATCCCCGGTTCGGCGAGATAGACGGTGTTCGTCTCGTCGGCGAAGTGGGTGAGCAGGATGTCGAGGACGCCGTCGCCGCTCAGGTCGCCGATCTCGATCCCCATCCCTGCCTCGGGACGGCCAAAGCCGCTGAGGGCGGCGCCGAGCAGCAACGCCTCTTCGGTGAACGCCCCGCCGCCCTGGTTCACCCAGAGATGATTCGCCTCGGTGTCGTTCGCCACGTAGAAGTCCGGCCTCCCGTCCCCTGTGAAGTCGTGGCAGACGACCCCGAGGCCCCGGGCCGGCAGGGTGGCGATGCCGGATTCCCGGCCCACCTCCGCGAATCTCCCGTCCCCGGTGTTCCGATAGAGCAGATCGGGCAACCCGGGCACGTCGGTCGGGTTGCAGTAGTCCTGCTCCCCGGTCGCCGCGAAACAGGAAAAGCTCGGGTCGTAGTCCATGTAGCGGGTCACGAAGAGGTCCAGGCGGCCGTCAGAGTCGTAGTCGCAAAAGGCCGCCGAGGCCGACCAGGAATCGTCCCATCCGGAGCCCTCCGCCGCCACCAGGCCCGAATCTCCGGTGTTCAGCAGCAGGGCGTCGGGTCCGTATCCGGTGCGGAAGAGGTCGAGATCGCCGTCACCGTCGGCGTCCCCGGCCGCTACGCCCATGCCGTAGGCGCCGCCGCCCGGAATTGCGGCGATCTCGACGAACCGGATGCCGGGTCCCCGGTTCTCGAAGAGCCGATCCGCGCCGTTGCCCCGGACGAGATAGAGGTCGAGGTCACCGTCGGCGTCGCGATCGAAGAGGGCGACTCCCGACCCCATGATCTCGGGCATGAAATAGGCCGGGCGGCCGGCGTCGTCCCTGCCGGTGCGGTGGACGAACTCGACGCCGGAAGCCGAGGTCACGTCGGCAAAGCGCGGCTGCGCGCCGGCCGGCGCCCCGGCGGCGGTGGCGCCCAACAGGACGCCCGCGACGATCCGGAGGATCAGCGGCGCAGCACCGAACTTGGACCGATGTCCGCGAGACTCGGTGTCCCGGCGAGCTGCATCGCGACTCTCAGTTCGTCGCGCAGAATCCGAAGGACCATTTCCACGCCGGCTTCCCCGAAGGCGGCCAGTCCCCAGAGGTAGGCGCGGCCGATCAGGACGGCGTCGGCGCCGAGCGCCAGCGCCTTGAAGATGTCCACCCCGCGGCGGATACCGCTGTCCATGATGATCGGAATCCGTCCGTCGATGACGCTGACCACCTCGGGGAGACTGTCGATGGTGGCGATCCCGCTTTCCTCGGCGCGCCCGCCGTGATTCGAGACCACGATCCCGTCCACGCCGTGCTCGACGCAGAGTTCGGCATCCTCGGCGGTGACGATGCCCTTCAGGAGCACCTTCATGGAGGTCATGTCCTTGAGCCGCTTCACCACGTCCCAGGTGAGGCCGGGGTTGTTGAGCCCGGCGAAACGGCTGCGCCCGGTGATGTTCGCCACCTCGATCCCGTCGAACATGCTCTTCCTGGAGACGTAGCCCGCGAGGCCGGGAACGTGGCAGACCTCGCATTCCCGGTCGTCGAGGCGGGCGGTGAGCGGCGTGCTGATCCGGTTGCTTCCGGTGGGGAGGTCCACCGTGAGCGCCACTGCCGGGCAGCCGGCGGCCTCCGCTCGCGCGACGAGCCGTTTCGTAACCTCGAAGTTGGTGGTCGGATAGAGCTGGTACCAGACCGGTTCGCCTCGCGCCTCGTTGACTTCTTCCACGGGGGATGTCGTCACCGTGGAAAGCAGTTGCAGGTGGTCCATCGTCCGCGCGGCGCGGGCGACGGCGACTTCGCCTTCGGGATGAAACGCCTTCTGGCTGCCGCAGGGGGCAATGCAGATGGGAGACGTCCACCGCCGGCCGAAGAGTTCCACCGACATGTCGGGGTCCGAAACGTCCACCAGCCGGCGCGCCCTGATCCCGACGTTGTCCAGCGCGCGGCGGTTCTCCGCCAGCGTGCCCTCTCCGTCCACTCCGGTCGCCATGTAGCCGTAGTGGGCGGGCGGCAGGTTGCGCTCCGCCAGCACCCGGAAGTCGAAGATGTCCGCCGCTTCTTCGGGTGAGCCGATCGGCGTCCGCGGGAAGCGGTTGTAGCCGAAGAGTTCCGCGCTCTCCCGGGCAGTACCCGGCTTCTGGCCCTGGGCCGAGGCGCGGGGTTCCCAGCATCCGGCGCCAAGCAGCAGCGGGCTCCCCGCCAGATACCGCAGGAACCGGCGGCGGTTTGGAGTCAGGTCATTCTGATCGCGCATCGGGCTGCTCCCTCCGGCGCCTTCATTGTGTCATTCGCGGTCTGTCCGGCAAGCCCGCTCCGGGCCGCCGGCGTGGTGCCCCGATCCGGGTTTGCCGCTGGTGACACGGTATTATCGAGAATCGGCAGCCGCCAGCGCTGCCATCAGTTTCAACAGAGCGATGCGCTTGCGAGAAGGCGCGAAGGGGGGACCGATGGACACTGCCATGCATTTGAGGTCAGGTGCGGAGCGGGGGGCAGGCAGGGGGCAACTCTGGAGCCGGAGAAGCCTGATGCACTCCAGTTGCGCGGCAGCACTCCTGGCCCCGTGGGCCCGATTGGCGAATGCCGCCCTGGCAGCGGGAGAAGGCGTCTCGTCGGGCGCGGGCAGCGCGGCGGCTCCCGGCCGCCAGGCTCCGAACCGCGGCGCGGCAGGCGACGGGATCGTTCTCGGCACGTCGGCCGCGTTCACGGGTCCCTCGCGGGGACTGGGCAACGAGCTCTACCGGGGCGCGATGGCCTACTTCCGCCAGATCAACGACTCCGGCGGAATCAACGGACGCCGGATCACGCTGAAGTTGTACGACGATGGCTACCAACCCGATCCCTGTGTCCAGAACACGCTGAAACTGATGCTCGAGGACCAGGTGTTCCTGCTGTTCGGCTACGTCGGGACACCCACCGTAACCCGCGTTCTCCCGATGCTGAAGAAGTTCCAGGAGGAGCAGATCTACATGTTCTTTCCGTTTACCGGAGCGCAACCGCAGCGGGAGCCTCCCTACGGCGACTTCGCTTTCAACCTGCGCGCTTCCTACCGCCAGGAAACGGCCGGTCTGGTCGAGAACTTCCTCGCCACCGGACGGCGCCGCATCGCGGTCTTCTACCAGGCGGATGCCTATGGCCGCAGCGGCTGGGCCGGAGTCCGCGCCGCACTCGAGAACCACGGGGAAACGATCGCCGGCGAGGCGACCTATCAGCGGGGCTCCCGCTTTACCGGCACCATGCGCGCCCAGGTCGAAATCCTCCAGAAGGCGGCGCCCGATGCCGTGATCTGCGTGGGGGCGTACGCGGCCTGCGCCGCGTTCGCCCGGGACGCCATTGACCTGGGGCTCCGGGTTCCCATCGCGAATCTCTCCTTCGTGGGCAGCGAGAACCTGGTGAACCTGCTGAGCGAAGGGCGCGACGACCCCGAGACCTACACCCGGTGGCTCGTCAACTCGCAGGTGGTGCCCAGCTACGAGGACGAGTCCGTGCCGGCGGTCCGGGAATACCGCGAACTCATGGCGCGCCACAACCCGCAGATCCCGGAACAGTTCCTGGATGACCCCTACAGCCCGCTGCCCCAGAGCTTCGTCAGCCTGGAAGGTTTCGTGAACGCGAAGCTGATGTGCGAGATCTTCCGGCGCTTCGACGGCGCGCCGGTCCGGGCCGGACTGGAGGAAGCCGTGTTCTCGATCCGGGACTTCGATCTGGGCATCGGCGAGCAGGTCTCCTTCGGGCCCGAGCGCCGCCAGGGACTCCAGCGTGTCTACTACACCGTCGTGGAAGACGGCCGTTTCGTTCCGTTGACCGACTGGAACGCTCTCCCCGCCTGACATGAAAGTTCACAAGCTGTTCCAACGGATGCGGTTCGGCATCTTCGCGCTGTTCGGACTCATCGTCCTCTCGACGTCCCTGCTCTGCATCCGGACGGTGGATACGGAACTCTCGGCCGAGTACGCCGCCAACTCCCAGAGCATCGCAAAGACCATCGCCGACGCGAGCGTGGACATCCTGCTCAACCGGAACCTCGCGACGCTGCAGTCGCTGATCGACCAGTTCCTCGAAGTGCAGGGGATCCGATACATCTACATCACCGACGAAACGGGCGAGTTCCTCGCGCACACCTTCGTGCCCGGGATCCCCGAGGTGATCCTGGAGAGCGACCCCTTCCGGACGGAACCCGTGGAACGCAGCCTGCCCGGGATGGGCGATTTCCTCGAGGTCAGCAGTCCCATCCTCGCCGGAGTGGCGGGCACGGTCCACCTCGGGATGGACCTGGACCTGGTCGCGCTGAAGATCCAGCGGGCGATCGGGCAACAGGTGTACCTGATCTCCATCCTGCTCGTGGTCGGGGTCCTGGCGTCCATCTGGCTGGTGAACCTGGTGGCGCGGCCGCTTGCCGCACTCCTCGCCTACGCGGTGGAGACTGCCCGGCGCCCTCCGGAGGAGCGAGCGCTCGTGATCGCGAACGAGAAGCTGCTCGAGCGCGACGACGAAGTCGGACAGTTGGCGCGCTTGATTCTCTACATGTCCCGGACCCGGCCGCCCTCGGATCCCCAGGCGCTTCCGGACCCGGGAGCGGCGCGCTCGGCGGCGTGAGCGCAGGTGCGCGCAGTGTCGGGAAGGGAACGGACTCCGGCGGCTGAGGGACCGCGGTAGTGCAGCTTCCACCCCACGTTGCCCGCCTCCTGGCGGTAACGGTCTGTACGGTGCTGCAGCTCTGTTTCGGAACGGTGTACGCCTGGAGCTTTTTCCAGACGCTGCTCGTGCGTCAGTTGGGCTGGACCTTCACGGAAACGGCCTGGGCGTTCAGTATCGCCATCTTTTCGCTGGGGGTCTCGGCGGCGTGGGCGGGGCAGGTCCTTCCCCGGGTGGGCCCGCGGAAACTGGCCCTGGCCGGCAGCACGCTGTTCTGCCTCGGCTACCTGATCGCCGGGGTCGCGCTGCAGATGAACAACGTGCCGCTCTTCTGCCTTGGTTACGGCGTGATCGGCGGGATCGGGATCGGAATGGGCTACGTGACGCCGGTCGCCACCGTGGCGAAGTGGTTTCCCGACAAGAAGGGGCTCGCGACCGGGATCGTGGTGATGGGTTTCGGCGTCGGTGCGCTGCTGCTCAGCAAGGGGCTCGCCCCCGTTCTGGTGGTGCAGACGGCCGGCGACCTGCCGCTCGTGTTCTTCGGGCTGGGCGCCGTTTTCGCGGTCATTCTGATTCCGGCGAGCCTGCTGATGAGCAATCCGCCGCCGGTTCCCGCGCTGGCAGGCGGATCGGCGGCAGGTGGCGCGCCGGGGAGCGCCGAGCCCGAGTCCGTCGGCGACTACCTGAAGACGGGGCAGTTTCTGCTCCTGTGGATCGTCTTCTTCTTCAATATCGCAGCGGGAATTTCCATCATCAGCTTCCAGTCCGAGTTGCTCCAGGAAGTCTGGAGTCTCGCCAACCCCTCCCTGGAACCGGCGGTGCTGGCCGGCTACGGGGCCACCCTGATCGCGGTGAGTTCGCTCTTCAACGGCGTCGGCCGCCTGTTCTGGGGATTGCTCTCGGACCGGATCGGCCGCGTGAACGTCTTCCGGATCCTCCTGTCCACGCAGATGGTCGTCTTCGGCGTGCTCATGACCGAAACGAATCCGTGGGTGTTCTCGGTCCTCGTCTGCTACGTGCTGCTCTGTTTCGGCGGCGGTTTCGCCACCATGCCTCCCTTCATCCTGGACACGTTCGGCGCGCGGAGAATGTCGGCCGTCTACGGCGCCGTGCTCACCGCCTGGGCGGCGGCGGGAATCGCCGGCCCGATGTACGTCGGCTATCTGAAGGACACCTACCCTGACCGCGCGGTCATGTACTGCTTCCTGATCGGCATTCTGATGCTCGGCGGCGGCTATCTCTTCTCCTACCTGCTGAACGACGAGCGCATCCGCCTCAAGAAGCCGACCATGGAGAGCACTCTCCGGGACTTCGGCATCGCCGCGCCCCGCGCCGGGAGCGCCGGTCTTCAGGCCGGTGTCGCTCCGCGCTAGCGGAGCGATACGCACCCCGTCAATCGGCGTCGCGCGCGGGTCAGATGCGGATGCGCCGCACCACCTGGCCGTTGTTTTCCCAGGGAGTGGCCTTGTAACGCGACGCCTCCTCCTCCGTCGGCTGCACGCCGCGGGCATCGCGCGCCCGGGAAACGAGCCGGTGTTCGCCCGGCGCCGGCGCGGGCCAGCCGAGGCGGAAGCGGCGGAACCCGAAGCGGTGCTCGGCTGGCAGAAGGTCGGCTTGCTCGAACGGGTTGCCGTCCACGCTGACTTCGACCCCGGCGACGTCGGAGGCGCCGTCGTTCCAGGCGAGCCCGTGGATCGCGAGGTCCCCGCCGCCCGCTCCTTCGATTCGGGTGACGATGGACTTGAGCCGCATCCGGCCGATGGCGCTCGCGGTGTGGAGGATTCCCGAGGGGGTTTCGGTTCCCCGCACGGTGACGTAGTCCTTGGCCTGGAACCAGCCGGCGAACCGGGACGGCCAGACCTCGATCCGCTCCACCCACTTCACCTGCGAGACCCCGTAGAACCCGGGAACGATCAGGCGCAGCGGTCCGCCGTGCTCCGGGGGAAGGGGCTCCCCGTTCATGGTGTCCGCCAGCATCACTTCCGGGGCGAGCGCGTCGGCGACCGGCAGGCTCCGCGCGAACCGGCCGGGGTAGCGGTTCCCGCGGAGACGTTCTTCGGCGTGATCGGCGCCGAAGAAGACGATTTCGCGGGAGTGCCCATCCAGGAGTCCCTCGACGAGGGGCGCGAGCGACACGCCTCCCCAGCGGGCGGCGCCCACCAGGCCGTGCATCCCGACGCCGCCGTTCCCGCAGCACTCGAAGGCCGCCACCGATTCCCTTCGCGGAAGGCCGGCCAGCTCGTCGAGTCCCAGCGTGTGGATCGGGGGAGCGCCCCGGCGGCCGATCGCCAGCCGGAACGCCGGCGCCTCGAGATCCGGGACCTCGCCGTGGTGGAGGACGAAGAACTCTCCGTTCGGGACGACCTCTCCGGTGATGCGGGTGAGGTCGGTGTAACGGGCGCGGGTACGGGGCGGCAGGGGCTCCAGATCGCTCCAGGGGAGCACGCCGCCCTGGTTGCCGCTGACCCGGAACGGGTAGGCGGCTGCCGCGGCCGCAAGCGCAGCGATGGCTCGTCGCCGGTTCACCGTGCAGGAACCACCGGCGGCTGCCGGTCCCCGGAGGGACCGGCAGCCAGCGTTGTCAGCGGACGGCTTCGCTCAGAAGTGGACGCGGAGCGCGAAGCGGGCGATCCGCGGTGAGAGGTAGTTCGATACTCGTCCGTAGTTGCCCCCACTGGACGTGTTGATCGCGGTCACCGTGTTCTGGTTCGTGATGTTGAAGAGGTTGATCTCCGGCGAGATGCGGTAACGGCCGACATGGAAATCACGGAAGAACGCGATGTCGAAGGTCGTGACGTTGTCGAGCCGTTCCGTCCCGACCGGCACCGCCAGGATGGAGGCGCCGCCCTGGGTCAGGCCGCCCACCCAGATGGTCCGCCCTACCGGGGCGCCGGTCTGGTAGCGCATCACCCCCGAGGCCCGGAAGCCGGCGGGGCCGTGCCAGGTGCCGACGGCCTTCAACTGGTTGGTCCGGTCGTAGAACGACTTGCCCTGGGCATTTACCTGGGAGTTGGGGTTCCCGAAGATGCCGGGGTTCGTGTTCTCCCACTGGCCGCCGCGGGTCCAGGTGTCGGTGTCGTTCCAGGTGTAGGACACGAGCGCCTGCCAGTTGTCCGAGAAGCGCTTCTGGGCGATGAGTTCCACACCCTGGTAGTCCTGGTGGAACTTGTCCACGGTGGCGATCTGCCGCTGGCTCGGGGTCAGCTCCCGGAGGTTGTACACCGTGAGCATGCCGCCGTCGTCGCCGGTGCCGGCCATGCCGTCCGGCCCCGGGTCCTGGACCTGCATCTGGTCGTACGCCGAGTCCGGCCGGCCGACGTCGATCACGTCCGACTTGTCGCGGCTGTTGCGCCGGCTGTAGGTGGCCGACAGCCATATGTCCCCTTCGAACTCGCGCTCGACACTCGCGGTGAGCTCGTCGGTGTACTCGTGTTTCAGGTCGGGGGAGATCGTGTTCACCGCGGCCGCGGCGCCGAACTGGTCCGAGAGGAGCGTTCCCTGCTCGCCGTCCTGGAACTGCCGGTCGCCGTTCAGATCGTTCCAGGTCCAACTGTTCGTAAGGTTGCCGTTCTGGTTCACGAAGTTGGCGAATCCGGTGGAGAACTGATGGTAGTAGCGGCCCCAACTCGCCTTGAAAGCGCTCTGGCCGCCTTCCTCGAGGCCTACCACGATGCCGAGGCGGGGTGCGAAGCTGGAGAGATCGAGGACGCCCGTTCGCGCCGCGAAGTCGCGCGGGCAGCCTGCCGCCGCTGTACACCATCTCCCGTCCGGGCTGTTCTGCTCGGGCAGCCAGCCGTGGTAGCGGTCCCAGCGCAGCCCCAGTTTCAGGGTGAGGCGTCCGGCGGTGATGATGTCGTCAATGTAGGCCGACGTCTGGTCGAGCGTCTGCCCGTCGTGGCGGGGAGTGTTCCGCAGCCACACCTGGTCCGACACGCCGTTGTTGAAACGGATGAAGACATCGTCGATCGAAGTGGTCTCGTTCCGGATCGGGTTGTGCGAGAACTCGAAGCCGACCTTGACCTCGTGGTCGGCGCTCGCGATGTCCTCCGCGAAGTAGGTGAGATCGCTCTTGTAGGTGTAGCGCTTCCGCTTCCGCTCCACGTTGAAGTCGCGCGCGTTCAGGAACACGCCAAGACCCACGTCCTGGCCGGCCTGCAGTCCGGCGGCCTGGGCTTCCTCGGAGTGGTAGGTCGGGAAGAAGACGTTCAGGTGGGAGAACCGGGTCTCGAGCAGGGCGTTCTCGCTGAGCGTCGAGGTCCAGATCGCCTGGACGATCCGGAAGGTGTCGTCCTCGATCCAGGTGGCTTCCGGGGGACGGTTCTCGGCGAGGCCCCGCCGCGGCTTCCAGTAGGTCATCTCGTGCCACTCGAGGCTCAGCTTGTTGCTCTGGTTCATGTCGGTGTCGCTCTTGAGGACGAACTGCTGCATATCGGTGTCCTCGGTGACGGTCGTGACGCCGGAGACGTACCGGTGCACCCGCTGGTCCCGGGCCGAGAAGTAGAAGGTGGAGCGGTCACGGACCACCGGGCCTCCGATCTGGGTGTTGAAGTCGCTCAGGTAGTCGAACTCCGACCGGCTGCCGCCCGAGGACTCCAGTTCGCTCGTGAAATTGTCGAACTGGGTGGAGTCGTTCTGGTAGAAGGCGCCGACCGCGCCGGTGAACTCGTTGCCGCCGGTCTTGGTCACCATGTTGAGGTACACCCCGGGCGCGTTCACCGAGGCCGGATGGGACCCCGTCTCGACCTGGATCTCCTCGAAGCTGTCGTAGTCGTAGTAGTAGCCGCTCGCTCCCAGCGCCGCCGGACAGCTCACGTTGACGCCGTTCAGGTAGTAGCTGTTCTGGCCCCAGGAGGTGCCGCGCGAGGAGAAGACCGCCTGGAGTCCGGTTTCGCTGCCGCCCACGTCGAGCCGGTTGGTGGTGACGCCGGGCGCCTGGTGTTCGACCAGGGACCAGACGTCGCGGGCGCTCGGCACTTCCTCGAGCAGGCTCTCGTCGAAGGTGGCGCCGATGACCGTGCTCTTCGTGTCGAGCAGCGGCGACTCGCCCACCACAGTCACCGTCTCCTCGATGGTGGAGAGGTCGAGCGACACGTCGAGCGCGGTCGTGCGGGCGATGTCCACGCGGACTTCCTCATAGATGCGGGTCTGGAAGCCGCCGAGCTCGAAGCGCAGCGTGTAGATGCCCGGCGAGACCGCGAAGAAGCGATAGCTGCCCGTGCCGGAACTGACCGCGACGTCCGTGCCGCCTTCCCCGGTCAGGGTTACCGACACGCCGGGCAGGACCTGGCCGGTACCGTCGACGATGTTTCCCTCGACGGTCCCGGACTGGGTCTGGCCGGCTGCCACGGCCGCCGTAAGCGCGACGGCGAGTAAGGCGAAGCCGAGACTTCGCGACAAGGACTTCCTCATGAGACCCTCCTGGTGGTTGGGGATTGGGGAGCGCAAGCGAAGCAGGCGCGAGCGAGCCGGATGGATCGGGACGCCACGCCTCCAAGTTGATGGATTCGGAGAACGGGATCGGGAGCCGCGGACGGGAGGTTCCGGCGGGACATCAAAACGCGGAACCCCCCCATTTCAACGGCATGTTGGCTCCATGTCCTCCATCGGTCTTCCAAACCGAGAAGCCGTTATACCACATGCCGTACCCCGGTTGAGGCAAGACCGGTACCGCCGTCCCGAGACCCGGCGGAAGACCGTGCGGAGCGCCCGTGGCGGCCGGCCGCGCGGTCAGGGCGCCCTGGTACGGGCGCAGGAAAAGAGCGCCTGCTGCGCGTCGGTCCAGTCCCCCGAGCCGTCGGCGTGCTGGATGAGCATCCGGCCCTCCCGGTACATCCCCAAATCCAGGGTGAACTCCTTGGCGTTCGACTGGCGGCCGCTGTGGTCCCAGGCGGCGGGGATGTCCGGATCGTTGAAACGGTAAACGCCCGTCCGGCCGTAGGCGATCTCGTTGGACCAGACGTCCATCCCCGGAATGCGGCCGGCGAGCCGGCCGTCTGCGAGCGGCAGGGTGGTCTCCATCTCGAGGATTCCCGGGATGAGGACGCGGCGGAGAATCTCGCCCGGGCCCCGGGACTCGTCGATCGAGAGAGGAACCCGGCGGATGGCCCGGTAGCGCTGGGGCGCGCCCGGCGCCAGGCTGCGGAAGATGCCGAGGACCGCCCGCCGTCGGGGCTCGCCCATCGCCTCGTCGAGGTAGAGCGCGACCCACGTCTCCGGCCCGAGGGTGACGAACCGCGAGCCGGCGAGATCGAGGCCGCCGTAGTGGCCCGCGGTGATCTCGGTCGCCGTGGTGGCGTGACAGGGAGGGTGCGAGGGAGGTCCGTTCGAGCGGCAGGGGCAGGGGGTGTCGCAGGGGCAGGCGGTGAAGGCGTGCCCGGAGACCTCCCAGTCAGGGAAATCGCCGACGCGCGGCCCCACGGGCGCCGCACCGGGCGGCAGGCGCATGCCGTGGCCGCCGGCCGGGCGCAGCACGAAGCGGATGGTGTCCGCAAACCGCACGGCGGTGGGTTCACCGTCGACGAGCGTCGGCTCGTACTCCCAGCGCCGCGCCGCCTCCGCCGCCGCGGCCCCGAGATCCTCGGGTCCCCGGAGCGGGCGCGCTTCGGCCACGCTGCCGTCCCGGTCCACGGTCAGCTCCAGGATGACGAGCGCCTCCTCGCCCCGCTGGCGCGCCGACTCGGGGTAGGCGGGCGGTTCGAACCGGATCCTCTCCGGACGCTGGATGTCGCCGCCGACCGGCAGGACCTCCGCTTCGGGCGGAAGCGACCCCGTCGTGGTCTCCGTGAGGCGTGCGGGGTTCCCCGAACGCGGTTCCACCTCCGGCCGCTCGCCGCAGCCGCCCGCCACCAGCAGCACCGCGAAGACACCGCGGGCGGCATAATCCGGGCGGCGGCGCCGCCGAGTTCGCTCGAGCATCCGGTCGGCGCCGATTGTGTCTCATGCGGACGGGCGCCCTCCGAACTCTCCGGCTCGCGGCTGCGGTGTGGGCGTTTTCGGCCGTGGCGGCCTTCGGGCAGGAGGAACAGGCGCCGGAGCCGGTCTTCGAGGAGGCGGCGGCCCTGATCGCCGCCGGAGAAAGGGACGAAGCGGCCCGGCTCCTGAACGAGTTCCTGGTGGGCCGGCCGTGGGACGTCCCGGCGTTTCACCAGGTCGGGGCGATCTGGCTCCTCGCCGGGGAGCCCGAACTCGCGGTTCCGCCGCTCGAGGGGGCAGTGGCGCGGGCGCCGCAGTTCGTGGACAGCCGGCTGGCGCTCGGGCAGGCGCTCGG
>JAPPGX010000179.1 GCA_028877265.1 Acidobacteriota bacterium | reverse complement strand
TCTGCAAACCAAAGAGCAATATATCGGTTACAAGACATGTATGGCGGTGCTCCGCGCCGCGCATGTCGCAACCCCAATGGGACAGGGTGGCTCCGGCCTCGACGTGGAGTTCCAGAGCGGAGGCGGCAGGTACGGCTTGGAACGCCGGTCTCCAGACCGGCACTGCGGCCCTCCGGGCCGCGAGATGCTCGACCTGAATCAGGGTGGGGCCGCTGGAAGGGCGCCGGCCATCGCCTGCGCATCCCGGCACGCCTTCGTCCTCCGGTAGCCGATCCACGTCGAGATCGCGGCCGCCGCCGCCGTCAGACTGCCGTCGATCTGGTCGTCCCGGTTGTCGTAGTTCACCGTCAGCGCGAGGACCCAGAGCATGAGACCCAGGTCCACCAGGGGCCACATCCGGCTGCTGGTGCACGGGACGCCGCCCGGGTAGGCGCCGGTCGCGTCGTAGTCGCTCTCCCCGGGCTTGGGCGGCCCCTGGGTCAGCACGATGGAACAGCCGCTCGCCAGGATCGCGAACACGAGGCCGCCGGCGATCAGGCTCCGCAGGTAGGGATTGCGGATGCGCAGCATGGGTGTCCCTACGTCGACCGGCGGAGCACGCGGCCCGGAAGCGCGCCGCTAAAGCGGCCGTCGTGGATCACGGGCCGTCCGTTCACGAAGGTGGCCCGGATGCCAGTGGCCCGGGCGCGGGGCTGCTCCAGGGTGGCGTGGTCCGTCACGTCGTCTCTGTCGAAGAGAACGAGATCCGCGGGCAGATTGTTCGCGATCCGGCCCCGGTCCTTGAGCCCGACGATGCCGGCCGGCAGCGAGGTCATCCGGCGAATTGCCTCTTCGAGTGGGATCGTCCCGTCCTCCCGCACGTAGCGCCGCAGCACCCGCGGGAACGCGCCGTACGCCGCCGGATGGGGCGAGCCTGTCCCGTAGTCATTCGCATCGGTGATGAAGGCCACCTCGGGATCGGCGGCGAGTTCGCGAAGGCCGTCCTCGCCGCTGATGTCCAGCACGAACTGGCCGACGGCTCCGTCCTCGGCCAGCATGAGATCCGAGATCGCCTCGAAGGGCTCCGTTCCAGGCGCGTTACCCAGTTCGGCGAGCGAGCGCCCCAGCGCGTCGCGACCGGCCTCGCTCCTCACGCTGGACACCCGGATCCGGTCCCAACCCACCGCCGAGACCAGGTTGTGCGGCCGGCCTTCCGGTTCCCAGGGCGGCCACTCGGGAGTGCGCTCCTCGATGTCCTTCCCGATCCGGGCCCGGGTCTCCGGGTCGCGCAGGCGGGCGAGCAGTTCGCCCGGGCCGCCTTCCAGGGCCCACGGCGGATAGATGGCGTACATCATGGTCGCCGCCACCGGGTAGGGGAACATGTCCGCGGAGACCCGCACGCCTTCCCGGCGGGCTTCGCGCTCCATTTCGAGGAAGGTGGCGAGCTTCGTCCAGTGGTCCCGGCCAACCGCTTCCGCGTGGCTGTGATGCACCCGGACCTCCGCGTCCCGGCCGATCCCGATCAGCTCCTCCACCGCCGGGAGTAGCGTTTCGCTCGACCCCCGCACGTGGGCGGTGAACACGCCGTCCGTGGCCCGGAGCGAACGCGCCAGTTCGAGCAGTTCTTCCGTCGCGCTGAACATTCCCGGCGGGTAGATGAGCCCGCACGAGAGGCCGCAGGCGCCCGCTTCGAGGCTCCGTTTCAGCGCGCCCGCCATCGCCGCCCGTTCGCCGGCGTCGGGCGCTCCGGGCCGCAGACCCATCGCCCCGAGCCGCAGGAGGCCGTGGGGAACGAGCGCGGCCACGTTCAGCGGCAGGCCGCGCGTCTCGAGCGCCGAGAAGTAGTCGGCGAGCGATTCCCAGCGCCAGTCGGCCCCCTCGGGCGTCATCCAGGCGTGGACGGCGGGAGCGAGTTCCCGGGCCTCGCCGAAGAGCGGCGCCGCGCCGAGCCCGCAGTTCCCGATGACCTCGGTGGTGATGCCCTGGGCGAGGCGGCCGGCGATGAGCGTTTCGCGGTCGGGGCGGCCGCTCGCGAGCACCAGGTCCCCGTGCGAGTGGATGTCCACGAAGCCGGGCGCGGCGACGAGGCCCGTGGCGTCGAGTTCGCGCAGGGCTTCGCCCTCGGGTGGGACGAAGCGGCCGTCACGGATTCCGAGGTCGCCGCGGTAGGCGGGAGCGCCCGTCCCGTCCACGACCAGCGCGTTCCGGATCCGGACGTCGAGAAAGGCCGCGTGGGAAGCGCGTTCCCGGCCGCAGGCGGCGCCGAGGAGTCCGGCGGCGAGGGCGCCGGTGAACTGGCGGCGGTTGGGCGGCGCGGGTCCGGGTTTCGTCAAGTGGTTGAAGGGATTCTGGCCGATGCCCGGGAGGCACATGTAGCAGTAGCGGAGCCGGCCGGCCAGTTACATGTAGCAGTAGCCGGTCCTGGGGGAGGACATGCAGCATTAGCGGAGCCGGCTAGCCGGTTACATGTAGCAATGGGCGGTTCTCGGGAAGGAACATGTAGCACTAGCGGAGCCGGCTGGCCGGTTACATGTAGCAGTAGGTGGTCCTCGGGGAGGAACATGTAGCAGTAGCGGGGTCGGCTGGCCGGCTACATGTCGCAATAGCCGGGATTCCCGGGTGAACATGCAGCAGTAGCGCGGTCCGCGTACGCGTCGTGAGGATTGGTGGGGTTGCGCCGTGGGGGGGGGGGGGGGGGGGGGGGGGGGGGGGGGGGGGGGGGGGGGGG
>JAPPGX010000206.1 GCA_028877265.1 Acidobacteriota bacterium | reverse complement strand
CTCGGGTACCGGATTCTCGAAATGGGTGACGTCGTCCCGGTTCCCGCGGGGATGCGGCCGGGCTGGAACGAAGGGCCGAACCTCAGCCTCTGCGAGCTCCCGCGGGAACCGGGGCAGATCCATGCCTTCTACACGGACCACACGCTCCCCTCGTCGCCCGAGACCGACGCCTGGGCACACTGTTCCTCCTCGATCAGCTACCTCCAGCCCTTTCTGACCTACTGGCCGTGTCGAGGGTGCGAGGACGAACGGACGCCGCCGCCGTACGGCCACTTCGTCGACGGTGTGACCCACCACGAAATCTTCCACGTGCTCGGCTACATCCATACCGAGGACTACGAACACAACCGCACCACCCGGGGTGTCCCGATGTCGTGGGAGCTGCGGGGCGCGCTGGCGCCGGAAGCCGATGCGGTGCTCTATTCCGACATCGACCTGTTGCGCTGCATCTTCCCGGAGGGCGGATGAACCGGTAGGGCTACTCGGTCGCATAGCACCGCCGGCTTGGAACGCCGGCTTCAGCCGGCA
Organism: Acidobacteriota bacterium; assembly: GCA_028877265.1. Taxonomy (GTDB): domain Bacteria; phylum Acidobacteriota; class Vicinamibacteria; order Marinacidobacterales; family Marinacidobacteraceae; genus Marinacidobacterium. The sequence goes on along the minus strand of JAPPGX010000206.1, from coordinate 2,189 downwards.
CGCGGCCCACAGGGCCGCGATGCGCGTACGGCTGCCGGCAAAGAGGGCGCCCGCCACCGTTATCGTCCAAACCCCATGGCCACGCCGCACGACCGCGTCCGCATCTTCGAAGGCGACATCACCACGCTCGCAGTGGACGCCATCGTCAACGCCGCCAACGAGACTCTGCTCGGCGGGGGCGGCGTGGACGGTGCCATCCACCGCGCCGCCGGACCCCGGCTCCTCGAGGAATGCCGCACCCTCGGCGGCTGCGCCACCGGCGACGCCAAGCTGACCCGAGGCTACGAGCTTCCCGCCCGCTTCGTGATCCACACCGTCGGCCCGATCTGGCGCGGCGGCCACGGGGGAGAGGCCGCGCTACTGGCGAGTTGCTACCGCCGCTGCTTCGGCATCGCCGCGGATCAGGGACTCCGGACCATCGCATTTCCCGCGATCAGCACGGGCGTCTACGGCTATCCGCTCGAGCCGGCGACCCGCATCGCGCTGACCGAGACCCGGGATCGGCTCTCCACCGGCATCGCCCTCGAAGAGGTCGTGTTCGCCTGCTTCGGCGCCGCAGCGAGCCGAACCTACCGGGCCGTTCTCACCGAGCTGTTCGCCTAGGAACCGCGGCGCCTCCGTCAGTCCCCCCGGAACGCGGCCTCGACGCCGGCGACGTCGATCTTGTTCATTGTCAGCATCGCCTGGAACGCCCGCTCCGAAGCGGCCCGGTCTTCCGACATCAGGGTCTCGATCAGGACGCGCGGCACGATCTGCCATGACACCCCCCAGCGATCGGTGAGCCAGGCACACCGGCCCTCTTGCCCGCCGTCCGCGGTGAGCGCGTCCCAGAGCCGGTCCGTCTCCGCCTGGTCCTCGGTCACGACCGAAATGGAGACCGCCGCCGACTGGGCGACCTCCGGACCCCCGTTCAGGATCTGGTACGGCGCGCCGCCGAGGGTGAAGTCCACGACCAGGGCGGGCTGATCGGGCTCCCTCCGGTACATGGACTCGATCCGGCTGTCCGGGAGCAGCGTCACGTAGAAGCGGGCGGCTTCTTCGCCACCGCTTTCGAACCAGAGGCACGTGCGGGTCTTTCTGTCGGTGTTCATTGGGGAATTGTGTGGCGGCGCGCGGGTCTCGATTCGGCACCTTCGCTCCGACTTTTCCACATTTCCGGCCGAAGTGAGAAGGAATGGGCGCGAATTGCGTCTATGGACCTAGAGGGAGACATCGTGTCTTCCGCTGTCCGCATCCCTACGGAGGAATTCCCGATACCCCAACCCCCCCTCAGCGATACCAAGCCTCAGTACGCCGTCCGACGGACAGGGACGGTGATTGACACCATTGCACCGTTACACCACAATGGGTCCATGAGACTGACGATCAACCTCGAGCCCGAGCTCTACGCCGTGGCCGTGTCGCTCGCCAAGGCAGAGGACTGCAGTATCAGCGCCGCCGTCAACCGGCTGGTCCGTCGGGCGCTGCCGGGCGCGGAGTCCCGCCAGGGCGGAATCGCCTCCGGGATGAAGCGCCGTAACGGGCTCCTGGTCTGCCGTGCAAGAGAAGTGATCACGGCGGAGACAGTCCAGAAAATCGAAGACGAGGACGACGCAAGGTGACTTGGCTGGCGGATGGCAACGTGTTGTTGGCGCTTCTTCTAGAAGACCACATTCATCACGAACGCGTGCACCGATGGTTCTCCGAACTTCGGGAGGACCGCTTCGCTACCTGCCCCGTCACCCAGGGCACGCTCCTGCGGGTGCATATGCGCGTCTCCGTGGAGGGGACCGCGGCGGCGTCCTGGGAGGCGTTGCGCGCCGTGTCCGGGCATCCCGCTCACGAGTGGTGGGACGATGCGCTCGACTATCTGGACGTGCCCCACCGGAACCTCCAGGGCCATCGACAGGTGACGGACGCATGGCTCGCCGAGCTGGCGCGCCGCCGGGGCGGCCGCGTCGCCACCCTCGACTCCGGTTTCGCGACACTTCACGCCGACGTTGCGGTGCTGCTTCCCCCCGGCTGACCGGAGGGCGGCGTACCGCGGCTTCGGTGGTTCCAGCCGTACACGTCGTCAGGATGGATGGGGGTCACGACGTGGGGGGGGGGGGGGCGCCCGCCCGGCGGGGGGGGGCGCCCCGCGGCCCCGGGGGGCGGGGGGGGGGGGGAGGGGCGGCCCCGCCCCCCCCGGGCGCCGGGGGGCCCGGGGG
>JAPPGX010000001.1:27282-28026 GCA_028877265.1 Acidobacteriota bacterium | reverse complement strand
GCGGTCTTCATCGCGGCGCTCATCGCCTGCAACCTGATCTTCCGGAAGTTCTTCGTGTGGGAGATTCCCGCGCTCGGCCTGATCGGCCTGAACCCGCAGATGGAACTCTCGGTGGGGATCCTGGCGTATCCGGTCACCTTCATCTGCACGGACGTGCTGTCGGAGTTCTACGGCCGCCGGCGGGTGAGCCAACTGGTGACCGCCGGATTCTTCGCCAGCGTGTTCGTGGTGGGCCTGGTGATGCTCTCCAATTGGCTGCCCGCGGCGAGCTGGAGCGCCGTGGACGACCCGACCTTCGATCTGGTCTTCGGGATTCAGAGCGTGGCGGTGGCGGCGTCCATGTGCGCCTACCTGGGTGCGCAGTACCTCGACATCCGGCTCTTCCACTACTGGAAACGCCGAACGGCGGGACGCCATCTGTGGCTCCGGAACAATGCCTCCACGTTCACCTCGCAACTCGTGGACACGATCCTGGTGAACGCCGTTCTGGCCTTCCTGGGGGCCGAGGAGATCACGATGGAGCGGCTGCCGGTGCTTATCGCGAACGGCGTGGTCTTCAAGTGGTTCGTCGCCGTCGTCGACACCCCCCTCGTCTACGGGGCGGTGTGGTTCATGAGAAACCGGCTCGGCATCGAGGAAGCCCCGGCGAACGAGACGCGGGCGCGAACCGGGACCCACTGACGGCCGGGGCCCGGGGGCGCCGCGGCGCCCCGCCGGGGGTTAACGCACCGGCGGGGGGAGGGG
>JAPPGX010000001.1:0-27272 GCA_028877265.1 Acidobacteriota bacterium | reverse complement strand
TTTTTATTTTCAACCGGGCTGGCCCTCGCGCACGCCCGGTCTACCCCGCGGGGGGGGGCACCCGCCACCCTCGGCGGGCCGGCGCGGGGGGGAGCGGCGGCCCCCGGCGGTCAGTTCCCGAACGTGCTGCGGATGGCGGCCCGGACGTGGTCGTTCAGGGCCGGCAGGCCGTCCGGATCGGGGCCGCCTCCCTCGGCGCGGTCGGCGCGGCCGCCCGCGCGCCCTCCGATGGCGGCGGCCGCTTCCCGGAGGAGCCGGTCGGCCGGCAGCCGCTCGGCGACCTCGGGCGAGACCCCCAGGATGACGGCGGCGCGCCCGTCCCGGACAGCGGCCGAAACCGCCACCCAGGCACGACCGTCCTGCCGGTCGCGGAACGCGTCCATGAGCCGGCGGTGCTCGTTTTTGGAAACCCCGTCAAAGGGGGGTGGCATCCACACGAGGATGCCCGCGATGGTTTCGGTCTCGGCGGGGGCGCCGGCTGCCGAGGCCGGCGCTGCGCCGCCGCCGAGCGCGAGACGATCCTGGAGCCGTTCCACCTCGCGTTCCATGCGCTTGAGGTCGGAGCGCATCTTTTCCACTTTCTGCGCCACGTCGTCGGCTCGGGTATTCGCCGCCCGGCCGATGTCGGCGAGAAGACGTCGTCCGCGGACCACGTGTTCGACCGCGGGCCGGCCGGTGAGCGCCTCGATCCGGCGGACTCCGGCGGACACCGACTCCTCGGAGATGATGACGAACAGCCCGGCCTGGCCGGTCGCCCCCAGGTGCGTCCCGCCGCAGAGTTCGATGCTGAACTCGGGCACCTCGATGACGCGGACCTCGGTGCCGTACTTGTCCCCGAAGAATGCGAGGGCGCCGCGGGAGAGGGCGGCGTCGAGGGACATCACGCTCGCGAGCACTTCCCGGTCGGCCCGGATCTGCTCGTTCACCCGGCCTTCGATGGTCTCGATTTCGGTCGGGGTGAGGCCCGCGAAGTGGGTGAAGTCGAACCGCAGCCGGTCCGGGGCCACGAGCGAGCCTGCCTGTTTCACATGCGGCCCGAGGGTGTCGCGGAGCGCCGCGTGGAGCAGATGGGTCATGGTGTGGTGCTCCGCCGCGCCTCGGCGGCGGGTCCCGTCCACGAAGGCCTCGACCGGTTCCCCGGCGCCGATGGAACCCTCCCGCATGCGGACCGAGTGCACCACCAGGCCGTCGCGGTTCTGGGCGTCCACCACTTCAGCCACCCCGCCGGCCGCGCGGAGGAGCCCGCGGTCCCCGATCTGTCCGCCGCCCTCCGGATAGAACGGCGTCCGGTCGAGAATCAGCTCTCCGGCCGCGCCTTCGGGCAGCGCTGGGACGGGCAACGGAGCCTCTCCTTCCCCGGCGGTGAGCGTCGCGAGCACCCGGCACCCGTCCGCTTCGGTGCCGTCGTAGCCCACGAAACGGGTCGCCCCGGCGCCCGCGAGGTCGCGGTAGGCGGTGGAAGCGGCCGCGGGTTTGCCCTTCCACGAGTGGCGCGCGCGTTCGCGCTGCTCGCGCATCCGGGCCTCGAACGCCGCGTGGTCCACCGACATCCCGTGTTCCCGGGCGACTTCGTCCACGAGATCGAGCGGAAGCCCGAAGGTGTCGTAGAGGCGGAAGGCGTCGTCACCAGGCACCTCGGCGGCCTGGCGCACGGAATCCCGGACGAGCACCCGGTCGAGCTGGCTCATCGCGGTCGAGAGCGTCCCCGAGAAACGCTCTTCCTCGAACGCCGTGACCCGCAGGATCAGTTCCCGGGAGAGGCCCAGTTCCGGCCACGCGTCTTCCATCCCGGAGATGGCGAGCCCGGTGATGTCGGGCAGGACCGGTTCCGGCATTCCCGCCTTGCGCCCGAAGCGCAGGGCCCGGCGGATGATCTTGCGGAGCACGTAACCCCGGCTCTCGTTCGCCGGGAGGACGCCGTCCGCGACCAGGAACGCGGTGGCGCGGGCGTGGTCCGCGATCACCCGCGCCGCCGTGCGTACCGTCCCGGGGTCCACTTCGCCGGAGGCGCGGTCCTGGACGGCGCGGACAAGTGGGGCAAAGAGGTCGGTGTCGTAGTTCGAGTCCACCCCCGAAAGCACCGCGGCGAGGCGCTCCAGTCCCATTCCGGTGTCCACCGAAGGCGCGGGCAGCGGGTTCAGAACCCCCGCCTCGTCGCGGTCGAACTGCATGAACACCAGGTTCCAGATCTCGAGATAGCGGTCGTCCCCCCGGTACTCGGGACCCTGGTCGTAGTGGATCTCGGAACAGGGGCCGCACGGTCCCGTATCGCCCATCGACCAGAAGTTCTCGGCGGCCGGAAGTGAGGCGATCCGGTCCTCGGGCAGGTACGACTTCCAGATTTCGCGTGCCTCGTCGTCCGCGGGGGTGGTCTCGTCACCGGCGAAGACCGACGCGGAAAGCCGCCCCGGATCGAGTCCCAGGTCCCGGGTCAGGAACTCCCAGGCGAGGGCAACGGCCTCCTCCTTGAAGTAGTCCCCGAAGGAGAAGTTCCCCAGCATCTCGAAGAAGGTGTGATGACGGGCGGTCAAGCCCACGTTTTCGAGGTCGTTGTGCTTGCCCCCGGCGCGGACGCATTTCTGCACGCTGACCGCACGGGGTTTCGGCGGCGTTTCGCGCCCCAGGAAGTAGTTCTTGAACTGGTTCATCCCGGCGTTCGCAAACAGCAGCGTCGGGTCGTCCCGCGGAACGAGCGGGGAACTCTTGACCACCAGGTGATCCCGCGCGGCGAAGAAATCGAGAAAGGCCCGCCGCAGTTCGGCCCCGGTGCCCGGCGGGGAGGTCATGTCCCGAGTTCCGGGTGGCGCTCTTGTTCGAGCGGTCGTTCGGCCGAGAGCACCGCATGGCGGGCGGCCTCGCCGGAGTAGCCCCGCGCGACCAGCCGCCGGAACAGACGGCCGGCCTCCTTCCGTCGCTCCGCGGGCGATATCGCGCCATCCAGCCCGCCATCGCGCGAGGCGGCCGGAACCGGTTGAAGCCGCCGGAGCGCGATGACCGCGCGCTGAGCCTCCGCGCCTTCGGGGAACTCCGCCCGGATGGCTTCGAGCGCCAGCGCGTCGGGAATCAGGCGCCGCCGCAGGTGCGCCCGGACCTTGAGCGGGCCCTGGTGTCTGGTACGAGCCTGGGTCCGGGCGACCGCCTCGGCCAGCGAGCGGTCATCGAGGTAGCGGCGTTCGCGCAGCCGGGAGATGGTCTCCTCGACCTCGGGTTCGCCGAACTCGCGCGCCAGGAGTTTCATCCGGACCTCTCCCTCGCTGAGATCCCGCCGCGCCAGCAGACCGACGGCGGCGCCCCATGGCGTGGCTCGACGGGGGGAGGAGTTCGCGGCTCGGGACATGGGCGGGAGAGTAACGCGGGACTTTTCCAAGAGAGCGCCTGCGGCCGGCGCGTGCCGGCCTGGAGGCCGGCGTTCCCGAGGAGTCTGCGGCGCAGACTCCTAAGCGCCGCAGTGTGCGCAGTGCGTTGCGTCCGGATGACGCCGCCGGCCACAGTTCCAGCAGGTGCGCGAAGGCCGCTCCGCCTCCCGGATTCGATCCATGACCACCCTTCGTTCTTCGGGCGGAGGGCCGAACGAGGCCAGCTCGCGAAGGTCGCTGAGCATGCTCTCGGCGTTGGGGTAGCGGTTCGAGACCCGTGGCGCGAGCGCCTTCGCCACCACCGCGTCGAGATCCGTCGAGACTGACGGGACCTGCCGCCGGGGATGCTCGTTGCCGCCCGCCTCGACGAGCGCCCGCTGCCGCTCCGGATCGGAATCCTGATACGGAAGGCTGCCCGTGAGCATCTGGTAGAGCACCACGCCGACTCCATACACGTCGGAGGCAAAGACCGCCTCCGCGTGGAACTGCTCGGGCGCCAGGTAGTAGGGATTGCCGATCCAGCGCGCCCCGTGTTCGGCGACGTGGACCGTCCGGGCCATCCCGAAGTCCGTGATCTTGGCGACCTCCCCCGAGAGCAGGATGTTGTCGGCGCTGATGTCGCCGTGGAGCAGCTTGCGATCGTGGGCATGGGCGAGGCCGCGGAGCACCTGACGGGCGATTCGCGTGGAGGCGGCCGCCGAGAGCGGGGCTTCGCCGTCCAGACGCCGCGCGAGTGACGTCCCCTTCACCCATTCCATGACCAGGAACAGCGTCTCCTCGTGCTCGTCGCAAGCGATCAGGCGCACGATGTTCGGATGTTCGAGCGTGGCCAGCAGGCGCGATTCCCGCAGGATCGCTTCCCTTCCGGCAGGGGATTGGTCGTGGGGAACCTTGATGGCCCGGGGCTGTTCCAGGAACATGTCCCGGACCAGATAGACGGCCCCGAAGGTCCCCCGGCCGATGCTCTTCTGGATCTCGTAGTTCCCGATCCGCTGTCCGAGCAGAAACATCGGTTTCGATGCTACCCCGCCGGCCGGAGCAGAAGGGCGGCCGCCACCACCGCGGCGGTGCCGGTGCGCAGGATCCGTTCACCGAGGTCGAGACGGCGGAATCCGTGGCGATGGGCGTGCTCGAGTTCCCTGGCGGAGAACCCGCCTTCGGGCCCCACGGCAAGGACGCGCCCGGTGACCGGCTGGGGGGCGGGAGCGCCGGGCCGGACCGTCTGCGCCGTCGGCGGTGAGGCGATCCAGCGATCGGTCGCCAGCTCCCCTCGGATCCAGACCTCGAACGGGACCGGCGCGGCTACCGTGGGCACGGCGGCGCGTCCCGACTGACGCGTCCCGGACAGCGCCGCCGCGCGCCACCGGGTGAGGCGGACGGCGGTCGCGCGTCCCTCCGAACGCTCGCTGGTCAGCGGCACGATCGTGTCGGCGCCGATCTCGGCGAGCTGGCGAACGATGGCGGTCAGGCCGTCTCCCTTGGGGATGGCCACTCCGACCGCGAGGCGAATCCCGGGTTCCCGCCCGGGGAGGGCCATGCCGCGCTCCACCAGGGAGTGCGCGTCGCCGTCCACCCCTACGACGCGGGCCGAAAACGCGTTGCCGGCGCCGTCGAAAACCTCGATCTCCGCACCCGGACCAAGACGCAGCACCCGTAGCAGATGGTGCGTTTCCGCCGCGTCAAGCCGCAGGTTGCGGCAACGCGCCGCCTGTGGCGCGAAGAACCGGCGAGCGGCGCCCATCGTCAGCCCGCGGAAACTTCCGCCCGATCCCGGCCCCCGAGCGGCGCCCGGCGCTGCAGGGCGGCGGCCGCCCAGGTGTCTGTTTCAGGCGATTCGGGAAGCTCCAGCCGGATTTCCACGGTCCGGAGCTCTTCTCGCGGAAACGCGCCAAGGACGCGGGGCGCCTCCCGGTGGAGAAAGCCGGAGACGAGGATCCGTCCCCCCGGCCGCAGCTGGGGTCCCGCGAAGTGCCAGAAGTCCATCAGGGCGCCGGCTGACAGATTGGCGAGGATCACGTCGAAGCCGGCCGGGGCGAGCGCGCGCAACGCGGCCGCCAGCGCCGGGTCCCGATAGTCGCCCTCACGCAAACGGATTGTGCCCGCTACGCCGTTCGCGGCGGCGGTTTCGGCCGCCACGCGGACCGCCATGGGATCCAGGTCGAGCGCCGCCACGGGTCCCGCGCCGAGCAGCGCCGCCCCGACCGCCAGGATCCCCGAGCCGGTCCCGATGTCGAGAACCCGGGTCCTGACACGGCGGGAGCGGAGATGTTCCTCCAGGGACTCCAGGACCAGCCGCGTCGTGGGGTGCACTCCAGTGCCGAAAGCCGGCCCGGGAGTGAGAAGGAGCGACCGGAGCCGCGGTTCGGGGACAACGTGCGGCGGGTGGATGAAGAATCCTCCGGTTCGGACTCCCCGAAAGAACTCGCGATAGGGAGTGGTCCAGTCGCGCGGAGGCTCCGGGGGCGCGAGGCGGAGCGCGTCGCCTGGGTCCACGGCATCCTCGGCCCCGGCCCGGCTTGGCCGGGAACCGAGCAGTTGCCGGCACTTCGCGGCGATTCGGATGCGGGCGTCCTCCGAACCGAACCAGAGACGGATCCCCTCTTTGTCCGCCGCGGACCCCGAGGCGCCGAGGAAGTCGTCCTCGCCTGCCACGATGCCTTCCCAGCCCGCCCGGGAGATGACGCCGTGCAGGTCGAGCGGATAGGTGGTTCTTCCCGTGCGATCGCCTTCCGCCGGATCCGATGACCCGGCCGGGCTCCACTTCCGGGCGTTCGTCGTTGAGGGTCCCGTCAGGAAAAGATGCGGTCGAAGAAGGACGACCGGGATTTGTCCGCGCCGTCTCCCTTCGCTTCGGCGTTCCCGTGGACCTCCGCCTCCCCGGCGCGGGGATGCCGTCCGGCCGGCGACGACGAGGCCCCGGGTGATGGGCCGAACTCTTCGGAGAGGGCCTCGACCGCGGCCCGCGACCGATCGCTCAGTTTCCGCGGCACCTCGACCAGGATACGCACCAGATGGCTGCCGCGCCCCCGGCTCCGGAGGGCGGGGAACCCCCTGTTGCGCAGGCGGAGGATCGTGTGCGGCTGGGTGCCGGCAGGGATGCGCAACGTTTCCTCCCCCCAGATGGTGGCAATCGGAATCTCGGTGCCCAGCACCGCCTGCGGAAAGCTGATGGTGGCTTCGCTGAGGACGTCGCTTTCCTCCCGGCGCAGCCCGCGCTGAGGCCGGACGTGGACCCGCACGTAGAGATCACCGGATGGCCCCCCACGAGCGCCGGGTTCCCCCTCGCCCGGGACGCGCAGCTGGTTCCCGTCGGCGATTCCCGGGGGGAGTCGAACCGTGATCTCCCGTTCACGCGGTGTCGTCCCGTTGCCCGCGCACTCCCGGCAGGGATCGCGAACGATCTTCCCGGTCCCGCCACAGCCGGAACACGTGCGGCTCATGACCATGAAGCCGCGGGAAAAGGTTTCCTGGCCGCGCCCACCGCACCGGCCGCAGAGTATCGGCTGTTTGCCGGCCTCGACGCCGCTGCCCCGGCAGGAATCGCAGGGCTCCGCGCGGGAAACGAGGATCCGCTTGCGGTTCTCCTCCTTCGGCTCGCCGAAATCGATACTCAGCTCGTACTGGATGTCGCGTCCACGCGCCGGGCCGTGCCGGTCCCCACCCCCGAACATGTCGCCGAACAGGTCGAAAACGCTGCCGCGGAAGAGATCCTGGAAGTCCGCAAAGATCTCGCTGTTCATCGGCTGTCCGGCGCTGCCGACTCCCGCGTGGCCGAAACGGTCGTAGCGGGACCGCTTTTCCGGATCGCCGAGGACGCCGTAGGCCTCGGAGGCCTCCTTGAACTGGTCCTCCGCGGACTTGTCGCCGGGATTGCGATCGGGGTGATAGCGAACCGCGAGCTTGCGGTAGGCCTTCTTGATCTCGTCCGAACTCGCGTCCCGGCCGACGCCGAGGACGTCGTAGTAGTCGCGCTGGGCGGTGGTGGGCATCGAGTGGATCAGGCGGACAGTGGCTCGGCGGCGGATCCCGGCGTCGCGGGACCCTTGGCCGGTCCTTCGTCACCCCGATCATCCGAGTCCTCCTCCGTTCCTTCGGGAATGTCGGCCGGCTCGGGAGGCGCGCCCGCCACGATCACGGTGGCCGGGCGGATCACGCGGCCGTCGAGGAGGTACCCCCGGCGCAGTACCTCGGCCACGTCGCCTTCGCGCTGTCCCGGTCCCGCCGGAATCTCCTGTACCGCCTCGTGCAGGCGGGGATCGAACGGAGCCCCGTCCGCTTCGATCTCAAGGAGTCCCTGACGCTTCAGCGTGTCCTGGAAACGGCGCAGCACCAGGCGAATTCCCTCGTGAAGCCCCCGGACCACGTTCCCGGCCGGATCCTCGCCGCCGTCACCGTCCCAGCGCTCGGTCGTTCTCTCCACCTCGAGGGCGGCGCGCTGAAGGTCGTCCAGCACCGGCAGCAGCGCGGAGCAGACTTCCTCGGTGGCGCGCGATCGGAACTCGGCCCGTTCGTTCCGTGCCCTCCGGCGCACGTTCGCGAGGTCCGCCTGCGCCCGCCGGGCAAGATCCTTCGCGTCGGTAAGCTCCTGATGGAGGGTGGCGATCCGGCCTTGCAACTCCTCGATCCCGGAACGTTCCTCCGTCTCTGGCAAACCCGTGGAATCCCCGTCCCCGGCGCCATTCGCCCCGGGAGGGTCGACGAGTGGTTCGGGTGGTTCCCCTTGTGAGGAATCGTTCATCAATTGCTCCTGAAGATCGGTCGGAAAACGCTGGAATCAGACGAGTGTGGTGTACCGGAGGTGGTGCATGTCACGAGGTCCCAACCGGGACAACCGGGCCGTACCGTCTCCGGCACATCACACTAGCACGCGGCGAATCGAGTCCCGGCGGAACGAGGCGCCCAGGGCGGTGGCCACTTCTGGCACGGAGGGCGGCATGCCTGGTGCACCCAACTGCGGGAGTTCGGCGAGACCGATCGCGTCCACGGGGGAGCCGGCCGGCAGACCGGCCAGCGAGTTCGTGAGAGCGCGGTCCACTGTCCAGGGGATCGAACCGTGCTGGAGGAAAGCGCCCCGGCGCCAGCGCTGGGCTCCCGCCACCAGCTTGTGACCGCGGGCAGTGATCTCGTGGCCGGTAGCCACGGCGTGGCAGGGCAGCCGGGGTGAGGCGGTGTCCCGGGGCAGGGCGCCCGCCGGCGGCGGATCGAGCCGAACGAAACGGGAGAGCGCCCTCCAGATGGAGCCCATGACCTGGAGATACGCAGCGCGGACCCCCGGAGCCCAGCCGCGGGGCGCGGCGAAGGCATAGGTCAGTTCGTCCGGCAGGTGGAGGAGCGCCCTCCCGCCGGTGGGCCGCCGGACCCACGGGATTCCGGAGGTGGCGAGCGCCTCCGGATCGGTGGTGTCCCCGGCGGTCTGCCGGTGTCCAAGGGTCAGCGTCGGACGGGACCACCGATAGAGACGCAGAGCCGGAGGGGCTCCCGCCGCGGCCTCCTCCAGGAGCGCCTGATCCCGCCGCATGTTCGTCCATCCGTCCGCGGGAGCCATCCACTCCGCGAATAGCCGCAACTCTCCGCCCGACGCGGAAGCGGTGGGGTTCATCTTCCCCATCGCCGTCCCGTTCCGGCGGCTCACGCGATCAGTTGTTCGAGTGGCTGGTACTCGCGGCCCTGCGATTCGGCGACCGGCCCGCAGGTAAGCCGGCCCGCATAGGTGTTCACGCCGGGACGCAGGCAACTGTCGCGCCGCACGGCTTCCTCGAAGCCGTAGTTGGCGATCGTGAGCGCATACTCGAGCGTTACGTTGGTGAGCGCGTACGTCGACGTCCGGGGCATGGCGCCCGGCATGTTGGCGACGCAGTAGTGGACCACCCCGTCCACCACGTAGGTGGGTTTCGAGTGGGTCGTGGGCCGGGTGGTCTCGCAGCACCCGCCCTGATCCACGGCAACGTCCACGATGACCGCGCCTTCGCGCATCGCGGCAACCATCTCGCGGGTGACGATGCGGGGCGCGGCGGCGCCGGGAACGAGGACCGCGCCGACCACCAGGTCCGCCTCGGCGAGCGAGGCCGCCAGGGTGACCGCGCTTGATTTGAGGGTCGTGACGCGGCTCCCGAAGATGTCGTCCAGGTAACGCATGCGGGCCGAGCTCTTTTCCAGGATGGTGACCTCGGCGCCGATCCCGACCGCGAGTTTCGCGGCGTTCAGTCCCACGACGCCTCCGCCGACGATGACCGCGCGCCCTCGGGGCACCCCGGGTACGCCGCCCAGGAGGATTCCGGAGCCGCCGCAGGAACGGTGGAGGTGGTGCGCGCCTTCCTGAATCGCCATGCGGCCCGCCACTTCGCTCATGGGGGTGAGGAGCGGCAGGCTTCCGTCCGGCGCAGTGATGGTCTCGTAGGCGATGGCGGTGACTCCGCGTGACAGGAGTCCCTCGGTCAGGTCGGGGAGCGGCGCCAGGTGGAGATAGGTGTAGAGAATCTGCCCCTCGCGAAGCAGCTCCACTTCCTCGGCCTGAACCTCCTTGACCTTGATCAGGAGATCGGAGGTCTCGAAGACCTCGTCGCGGGTCTCCGCGATTCGCGCCCCCGCGGCGGCAAACTCGTCATCGGAGATGAGGCTGCCGTTTCCGGCTCCCGACTCGACCATGACCTCGTGCCCGGCAGCCACCAGGGTGTCGACGCCCCCTGGGACCAGCCCGACCCGGTTCTCGCTGTCCTTGATTTCCCGGACCGTCCCGATCCTCATGCAGCGGTCGCGTCCTTGGGTGCCTTCTTCCCCGGCTTCGGTTCGGGCTTGCTGCGGGTCCGCACGGTTCCCTCGAAGGTGGCTCCCGCCTGGACGACCACGGTGGCGGCGAGGATTCCTCCGGTAAGGATTCCGGACGCCCCGATCTCCGCTTTCTCGACGGCCTCCACGTCGCCGGTCACCCGGCCGTGAATGGTCACGTTCCGCGCCAGGATGTCGGCCTCGACCTGGCCGCCCTCCGGAATCAGCACTGCGGCGGTGCTTTCCACGGAGCCCTTGAGGCGACCCTGGATACAGATGTCCTCCCGGGTGGTGATCTTGCCTTCTACGAGGGTGTCCTGCCCGATCCACGTCGAGCGGGCGCCCCGTTCGGGAGCGGGAGGCGCTTCGGTCATGAATGCCTCATCTTCATTGGTGCGACGGAATATGGCCATGGGAGGGAACGGAACAAGGAAACGGAATGGAGCGGGCGACGGGGCTCGAACCCGCGACACCGAGCTTGGGAAGCTCGTACTCTGCCAACTGAGATACGCCCGCCCGGGGGCCGCAGATTCTACTCGGCGGGGACGGCCGGTGGCGGGCCGTCCCGCTCCGCGGTCGGGGTGAGTGGGGTTGCGACATGGGCGGCGCGGAGCGCCGCGCCCGGCCGGTCTGGAGACCGGTGCTCCGGATGCCGCGGCAGTTTCATCGCAGCCGGTTCAGCAGCTCCAGGAGTTCGTCGCGGCGCGGTTCGGCCAAACCCTCGCGGTACGCCTCAAGGGTCAACCGCATCACCGGCTCGGTGTTCGACGGCCGGAGGGTGAAACGCCAATCCGGAAAATCGATCGTGAGTCCGTCCAGCGTGCTCACCTTCCCGCCCGGAAAGCTCTCGCGCGCCATGCGGAAGGCGACGGCCGGGTCGGGAACCACGCGGCTCTCCTCGTCCACCGTGAAGTAGCGCCGGCGCAGATCGCCCGCCAGTTCGGAGAGCGGCCTTCCCGCGTCCCGGATCCTCTCGATCATCAGCAGAATGGGCAGCAGAGCGTTGTCCGCGTAGCCGGCGGCCCGAAAGAAGAAGTGACCGCTGAGCTCGCCCCCGAATCTCGCGTCCTCCTGCCGCATCCGCCGCTTCAGATAGGCGTGTCCAACCCGGCCGGGACGCGGCAGGCCCCCGGCGCGGGTCACTTCGTCCGGCACCGCCCGTGAGGAGCGCAGGTCGAAGACGATCGGAGTGCCGGGTTCCTTCGCGATCTCGGCCGGAGCCAGCAAGGCCGTCGTGAAGTCTCCGGGGATGTGCAGTCCCTGCTCGTCGACGAAGACACACCGATCCGCATCCCCATCCCAGAGCACGCCGAAGTCGGCTCCCTCTTCGAGGACGCGGCGCACGAGGGGCTCCCGGTTTCGGGGATCGAGCGGGTTGGCGCCGCGGCTCGGAAAGGCGCCGTCGGGCCGGAACTCCACCGCCAGAAACTCGCCGGGAACGTGGGAGAAGACCTCGGCCGCCATGAGTCCTCCCATGCCGTGGCCGGCGTCGAGCACCACGCGGAGCGCCGGCAGGGAGCGGAAGTCGACGACGCTCGCCAGAAATGCGCGGTAGTGGGAGGCGATCTCGCGTGGTGGACCGGTTGCCGGGGTCGGTGGCGGGTTCTCCGGGGGATCGGGCACCTCGTCCACCAGCCGGCGCACTTCCGGCAACCCGTTCTCCTGGAACACGGGGGCCGCGTCGCGCTCGACGAGCTTGATGCCGTTGTCTCCGGGAGGATTGTGGGACGCGGTGATCACTGCCCCGCCGTCCAGAGCGTCATGCCGGACGGCGAACCACATCGCGTCGGTCGGCAGCATCCCGTAGTCGACGATCTCGACGTTCGGCCCCTCGAGACCGGCGGCGAACGCTGCGGCGAGCGCCGGGCTGGTAACCCGGGCGTCGCGGGCGATGCCGATGCGTCCGCCCCCGAGCCAGGTAGCGAACGCACGGCCGACCCGCCAGGCCAGTGCGGGAGACAGCGGCGCGGGTGCTGCCCCGCGGACGTCGTAGGCCTTGAACAGCCCCGCCTCGCCGGCGCTCAGCTGTCGAACCATGGGACGGTGCTGTGGGCGGCGACGGTGCTCTTGTCGCCGAGGACCGCTCCTGCAAGGCGGGCTCCCGGGCCGACGAAACTGCTGACTCCCAGAATCGCGTCCGATACGGAGGCATCCTCGCTGATGCGGGTGTGCGCCCAGAGGACCGAGTCCTCCACCCGCGCGCCCCTCTCGACCCGCACCTGGCGTCCCAGCACCGCGTAGGGCCCGATTTCGGCGTCTTCGCGAACCTGTGCTTCGGGTCCCACGAGGGAGGGGCCGATGAGGCGGGCGCGGGGGTGGACGGAGGCGGTCTCGTCCACGATGACTCCACCTGGATTGGGCCGTCCCACTCCCGGGATCCGTATCCTGCCGTCGAGGGCGTCCCGGTGGGCCTGCCGGTAGCGCGCGGGAACGCCGATATCCATGAAGTAGCCCTCGTGCCGGTGCGCCGCGACCGGATGGCCGGCCGCCAGCAGGGCCGGGAAGACCTCGTGTTCGAGCGAGCACGCGCCCCGGCCGGGGACGAATTCGAAGATGGCGGGATTCATGACGTAGGCACCGATGCTGATCTCGCCCGGCTCCGGCGAATCCGGCTTCTCCGTGAAGCTGAGGACCTGCCGGGCGCCCCCGGCGGCGGGTGTCTCGGCCCGGACCACCCCGTAGGGCGACGCGTCGGCCACCGGGGTGAGTGCGAGGGTGAGCAGGGCGCCGCCGGATTCGTGGGTCCGGACGAGCGCCCGAATGTCGAGGTCGGTCAGCGAGTCGCCGTTCAGGCACACGAAGGGTTCGGAGAGCAGGGACTTCACGTGTCCGATCGCGCCCCCGGTACCGAGGGGCTTCGGCTCCACCGAATACCTGAGAGACACGCCGAACGCATTCCCGTCACCGAAGGTGGCCTCGATCCGCCGGGGGAGCGAGGCGAGGCAGAGAATGACGTCCGTGATCCCCGCCCGGCGGAGAAGTTCGAACTGGGTTACGAGGAAAGGCCGGGCAAGGAGAGGGACGATCGCCTTGGGACGGCGGAACGTGAGGGGGCGCAGCCGTAGCGCCTTTCCCCCGATGAGAATGACCGCCTTCATCGAACAGTCGGACAGGATACTCGCCCTCGCGGTTCCGGCGGTCCGCTGCTGATAGCATCCCGGGTCCGCGCCGCCGGCGCGGAGAACTCCTTCGAACGTGTCCCGGAGATGAGCGTGGCGAACCGCCTTACGCTACTGCGGATTCTGCTCACGCCGTTCGTGGCGGTGGCCTTGCTCGCCTCGTTTCCCGGCTGGCAACTGGTGAGTGCGGGTCTGGTGGCCGGCGGGGCGCTGACCGATCTTCTCGACGGGCACATCGCCCGCCGCCGGAACCAGATCACGGCGCTGGGAACGCTGCTGGATCCGATCGCGGACAAGTTCTTCATTTCCACGATCTTCATCTGCCTGGTGGCTCGGGGGCTTTGTCCCGCCTGGGTCGCGATCGTGATCGTCGGACGGGAGTTCGCGGTGACCGCGCTCAGGATGGTCGCGCTCCAGCGTGGGAGCAGCGTGCCGGTCAACCTGCTCGGGAAGATCAAGATGCACGCGCAGGTGTATGCGGCACTCCTGGTGCTGGCCGGAGCCTTCTATGAGGCCCTGGCGCCCTACGGTGTGCTGGGGCTCTGGATCGCCGCCTTCCTGACCGCGTGGTCCGGCTTTTCCTACTTCGCCGGAGCGCGAAGCGTCGCGCTCCCTGGCTGAGCGACGCGCCGGCGCGGTGCGTTCGCTCCCGCGCCGCCTGGTGCATGCCTTGCCCGAGGTATTCCTGGGTGCGGACGCCGTAGCCGGTCTGGATGGATCGCGCGGCTTCCTGGTGGGGGAGAAGCGCCACCGGCAGGTGGATGTCCTGGGCTTCGAGCCCGCGCCCGAGGCGGGGCGAGGGCCGGCGGCCCTCGAGGCCCTGGTGGAGCGGCGGCTCGACCGATCCGGGATTCAGGGATGGCGCATCGTCGGGGTGGCGGTGGAATCAGCCGACCTCGAACGAGGTGGAAAGACCCTCCTGGAGGGTCTGGTGGCGGGTGATGTCGTGATTGCCGCCAGCGGAGCCGCTGCCGCTCCCGAGTGGGGGCCGGATCTCAGAATCCTGGTCCATCGCGGAGACTGCCTGGCAGAGGTGCGGCGCCCGTCCCGCTCAGGCTCGGAGCGCCGGCCCGGAGCGCCGGCCTCCGGCCGGCATCGACCCCGTTGAGCGCTTCGGGGGCGGGGCTCCCGTCCGGAAGGGGTGAATCCGGGAAGCCCGGCCGGGAGCCCCACCCCCGAAGCGCCCGGCGCTTCGCGCCGCAAATCGAAACTCCCTCGTGCGCTGGCGCGCACTTCGGCAAGTTCCGATTTGTCGTTACTTTCTTGTGAAAGGGGGTCACCCCCTTTCACACTTTCCCCCGAAATCGCGGGCAGCGAACCTCCGGTCCGCTGTCGTCGTCTCTAGCCCTTTCGGATAGCTCGCCGGAGTTGCACCGCGCGGTTGAAGCCACAACGGTTCGGAGCGCCGGCCTCCGGCGGCATAGCCGAGGGCAGCGAGGCGAAACGGCGACGACTCAGGTGCGGGCGAGGATCTCGCGAATCCGTGCGCGGGCGGCTTCCGTGAAGGGGCTCTCCGCGTGCTCTTCCACGATCTTCTGGTAGTGGACCAGAGCCTCCTGCTCGCGTCCGCACTCGGTGAGGGCTCGGCCCAGCCGGTGGCGGACTTCGGCGAGGCGGCCGAATTCGGGATAGTTCGCCAGGATCTCCTCGAGCCGGGGAATGGCGCCCCGGCACCAGTTCCGGTGGTCCTGGTAGAACTCGGCCTTCAGGAGCACCGAGGTGGCGAGGTCGTTCTTGCACTCCACAAGATGGACCCGCGCCTCCTCGGCATAGCGGGAGTTGGGGTACAGCTCGAGCAGCTTCTCGAACTCGGTTGCCGCCAGTTCGGTGTCTTCCTGGTCCCGGTCGGCGCTGCGGCGCCGCTTGAAGTGTCCGAACGCAATCTGGAACTGGGCGTAGTCCGCTCGCGGGTGGTTCGGGAAGAAGGTCAGGTAGTCCCGGTATTCGGTGGCTGCCAGGAGCGCGTTCTGGGCGCCGCGCTGGTTGTAGTAGGTGTCTGCGATGCCCAGACGGGCATCCCCGGCGAACTGGCTGCGCGGATAGCTGTCGAGCAACTGGCGAAACCAGGTGCGGGCCGTTTCCCAGTCACGGTCCTCGAGGCTCTGCTGCCCGAGCGCCAGAAGCCGCCGATCGGCCTGCGCCCCGGTGGGGATCTCCCCCAGCGGCCCGGAACTGCAGGAGAGACCCGCCAGGACGACGGCTCCCGCCAGGGCGCGCGTCAGGAAGGTCCGGCGGGCGGAACCGGCGGGGTCAGGAAACATGCAGGAAAGCGGAAAGGCTGCAGCCCACGAAATGCTAGCGCCTAGCGGCTGACCGGACCGTCTTCGGCGGCGCTCGCCCGCAGCGCGTTCCGGACCGCTTGGGGAAGACGCCGCGCACGACCGTCCGGCCCCACGGCCGCGTGCCGCGTCGCGGCAGTCGCCACGAGCGCGCCGTCGGGCTCGTGCAGGATGCGGTATTCGAACGCGATGCCGGAGCGCCGATACCCGTGGGCGGTGGCTTCGACGATCAGGTGGTCGTCGTAGCGCACGGGCCGCAGGTAGCGGCACCGCACCTCGATGACCGGAAGGTGAACGCCGCCCGCTTCCAGGTCCCGGTACGACACGGCGTGTTCCTGCAGCCAACGGGTCCGCGCGACCTCGAGCCACGGAAGGTAGGCGCCGTGATACCCGACGCCCATCTGGTCGGTCTCCGCGTAACGGACGCGGATCGAGACGCGGGTGGGGGAGGAGGCCGGAGCGGGCGAGCTCCCGGCGGGTAGCGGGGAGTCCGAGCCGGTCAAGGGTGCCGGCCGGCGCGCCCGCCGGAGGCGGTGATTCTCCCGCCCGCGCGGCCGGTCACGCCGCGAGCATCTCCCGAACCGCCGCCGCGGGATCGGAGGCGCCGAAGACCGCCGATCCCGCCACCAGCACGTCGGCGCCCGCGTCGCGGGCCGCGGCGACCCGTGAGGCGTTGATCCCTCCGTCCACCACGATCTGGAGGGACGGATTGGTTCGCTCCGCCAGCTTCCGGACCTGGCGGACGCGGTCCATGCTGCCTTCGATGAAGCGCTGCCCGCCCCAGCCGGGGTTGACCGACATGACGATCGCGTAGTCCACGGCTGCCAGCGCCTCATCGAGCGATGACAGGGGCGAGAGCGGGTTGATGGCCAGTCCGGGCCGGACGTCGAGGGAACGGAGGTCGGAAATCGTCTTGTGGAGATGGGGTACGGCTTCGGGGTGCACCGCGATCGCGTCCGCCCCCGCCTCCGCGTAGGCCCCGATGTGTTCCGGGGCGTTGTCGATCATCAGGTGCGCGTCGAGCGGCAGGTCCGTGCAGCGCCGCACCGCGGCCACCAGCATGGGCCCGAAGGTCAGGTTGGGGACGTAGTGCCCATCCATGACGTCGAGGTGCAACCCGTGCGCTCCGGCCTCCTCCACCGTCCGTATCTCCTCCGCCAGACGCGTGAAGTCGGCGGAGAGAAGGGAGGGAGTGAGCCGCATCCGAATCTACCGGCTCAGGGTGAGCACGATCCGGTCCGCGCGGCTTACCTTGGCGCCGGCCGCGGGCACCTGGTCCACGACGATGCCCGCCGGAACCCCCCGGTAGGGGACGCTCCGGACATCGCGCACCCGGACGGCGCTCCGGCTCAGGTCGTCGGCGATCTCCCCATAGCGGCGGCCGATGAAATCCGGCATGACGAAGGACTCGGGTTCCGATCCGGCGGAAAGGAGCACGGAGACCGAGGTGTCCGGGACGGTCTCGCTGTAGGCCACGGGGGACTGGGCGATCACCCGGCCGGCGAGGTAGGTGTCGCTCTCCACCTCGGCCACCCGGCCCACGGTCAGCTCGGCGGCTTCGAGCTGCCGCCGGGCCTCGGTGAGCGTGCTGCCCTCGAGCCGCGGAACGACGCGCCGGGTGGGCCCGAGGCTGCGGAACACCTGAACGGAGCGCCCGCGCTTGAAGAACGCTCCCGGCGACGGTTCCTGAAAGACGATGCGGCCCTCCGGAACGTGGTCATCGAAGCGGGCCTGGCCCTCCGCGAGCCGCAGCCCGACGCTGCCGAGCACGGCCTCGGCGGCCGCCACTTCGAGGCCGGTGAGATCCGGAACGGTGGGGTCCGCCGCAGAGGAGGCGACCAGGAAGGTTGCCGCGGCGGCAAAGGCGAAGGTGGCGCCGAGCAGCGATCCGATCAGGAGGTAGTAGAGGCCCCGCGACAGGCGTGACGTGGAGGATTTCCCGCCGCGCGCCCAGCGGATCCGGAGACTGCGCAAGGTGATGGTGCCTCGCGGAAGTGTAGTGTCCTCCGGAGCCGGACGAACGGCCCGGGCGCCGGTCCTTCCTCAGCCGTCGGTACGCTGCAGGAGCGCCGCGAAATACCCGTCCGTCCCGTGGTCTTCCGGCGCCAGCCGCAGCGCGCCCTGGTCGTCGACGAGTGGGGCCAGGGCCTCCGGCAGCCGGTCCGCGAGGGAGAGCTGCCGGAGGCCGGGTCTTCTGGAGAGCAGGCCGCGGAGCGCCCCGGTCGTTTCTTCGGG
Source organism: Acidobacteriota bacterium (assembly GCA_028877265.1). GTDB lineage: Bacteria > Acidobacteriota > Vicinamibacteria > Marinacidobacterales > Marinacidobacteraceae > Marinacidobacterium. The sequence continues at coordinate 9,518 of JAPPGX010000001.1, read as the reverse complement.
CTCGAGCGAGCAGGCCGAGTAGAGCAACATGCCGCCGGAGGCGAGAAGGTCCGCGGCCGCGCGGGCGATGCGGCCCGCGGCCTCTGCGAGTTCCCGGACGCGCGCCGGAGAGGCGGTCCACTTGATGTCGGGATTCCGCGCCAGGGTTCCGAGGCCGCTGCAGGGAACGTCCAGGAGGATTCGGTCGAACGTTGCCGCCGCGAAGGCGGGACGGGCCGCGTCGGATGCGAGCCGCAGCACGTTGCCGGCCCCGAGGCGCCGGACGGTGGAGTCCAGCAGGGCCACCCGGCCCGGCCGCAGGTCGGCGGCAATGAGCGGTCGCGGTTCGATCCGTTCGGCGAGGATGGTGGCTTTCCCTCCGGGGGCGGCGCAGGCATCGAGGCACCGGCGGGCCCCATCCACGGGCAGCAGCCAGGCCACGAGTTGCGACCCCGCATCCTGAACGTGGATCGCGCCCTCCCGGTACAGCGACGAGTCCTGGGGGTTTCCCCCGGTGACCCTGAGGCAGCGGGGGGCGATCGGAAAACGTTCGGTTTCCACGCCGTCCTGCGCGAGCCGCTTCCGGACCTCCTCGAGCGCCAGCCGCCGAGTGACGCGCAGAAAGACCGTCGGGGAGCGGTTGCCGGCCTCCAGCCTCCGCCTGGCGCCCTCGGTTCCGAGCTCCCCGAGACAGCGGTCCACCATCCAGTCCGGATACGACAGTCCGGCGCGCAGATAGAGGTCCCGGTCCCCGCCGGCGCGGGGCCAGGGGTGGTCCGCCCGGAGGTAGGCGCGGAGGACGGCGTTGACAAGACCGGCCGCCCCGGGGCGGGCGGAAGCGGCGGCGAGGGATACGGACTCGTGGACCGCGGCGCTGGCCGGGACCCGGTCCAGGTAGCGAAGCTGGTAGAGGCCGAGCCGGAGCGCGGTGCGCACCGGGAGATCGAGTTTGCCGACCGGCCGGCGCGAGTAGCTGTCGAGGGCGTAGTCGAGGGCCCGCCGCCGGCGCAGCACGCCGAAGATGAGTTCTCGCGCGAGCGCCCGGTCACGATCGTTCGGGGGCTGCCCCCCGGCGTCCTCCAGGCGGGCGATCAGGGCATCGGGCCGGGGGGGACGGGGCCGCTCCCGGGTGGGCTCCAGCCGCAGGAGGACCGCGAACGCGGCGCGCCGGGCGGGGGATGCGGGGCGCGAGGGCGGGGCGGCGCCCTTTCCGCCGCGCCTGCCGGTCTTCTTCCGGGGCGCTCCGGGCACTTCAGCGGGAGGCGGCGATGGCCGCCGAGAGCGCCACCGGATCGTCGGTGAGGATGCCGTCCACTCCCAGCGCGAGCAGACGCCGCATGTCGTCGGCCCGGTTCACCGTCCAGACGAACACCGGAAGGCCGGCCTGGCGCGCGGAGCGGAGCAGTCGGGGAGTCACGACCCGGAGGGGACCGCTCATCTCGCTGACGAGAAGCGCATCGAACGGGGGGTCGTAGAGCCCCGAGAGACGCCCGAGGGACAGGGCGAGGAAGGCCACGACCTCTCCGAACGAGCCTCCGGTGGCGACGGCGGGGCAGGCGCCGCGGAAGCGCTCCAGGGACTCGCGGCCGAACGCGGCCACCAGGGTCCGATCCTCCCGCCCCGCGTCGCGGATCGCCCGGCAGAGCGGCTCCGCGGTGTCCAGCGTCTTCATCTCCACGACGAAGGGAAGATCCGGATGGGCCGCCTGGACTTCTTCGAAGGTCGGGACGACGACGCGCTCCGCGCGATAGGGAGAGTCCCCGTCGGGCGCTCGAAAACGGTAACCGGCGTTCAGGGAGCGCAGCTCTTCGAGGCGCAGTTCGGCGACCGCGCCGCTCCCGTCGGTGGTGCGGTCCACCGTGCCGTCGTGGATCACCACGAGCGCGCCGTCGGCGCTCAGCCGGACGTCCATTTCGAGGATGTCCGCTCCCGCCCGGGCTGCCGCCGCGAACGCCGCCAGGGTGGCCTCGGGAGCCAGCATGCCGCCTCCCCGGTGAGCGACGTTTCGGACCGGCGCGGTGAAGAAATCATGCACCGGCCGGGGAGGGCGCGTGCTCGCCACCAGGACCAGCACGCCGTAGGTGGCGGCCACGATCCCCAGGGCCCCGGCCAGGAAGAACGCGGCCCGTCGCAGCCCGGTGCGCATCGCGATCCGTTCTCCGTCAGGACTCCGCCAGTCCGGCCGCTTCGGCGGCGCTCGCGAAACGCCCGGAGGGCGGGACGGCGTTCCCCCGCAGGAACTCGGCGACGGGGAGCCGGCGCCGTCCCGCCGCCTGGACCTCGAGAGGCAGCAGTGCGGTGCCGCCGCCGCAGGCCACGACCAGCCGGGGGGCGCTCCGGCTGCCCGCGATCCGGAAGGATCCCGGGGGCTGGCCCTTCTCCGGTAGACCGTCGGCGGCTGCGGCGCGGTGGATCCGGACCGGGGCGATTGCCCCGGCGTTCCCCTCCCGGACCGCCGTGAAGGCCACCGGAGTGGGGGAGAAGGCGCGCACCCGGTTCACCAGCGCGGGGGCCTCCAGTTCCCAGTCCAGGGCGGCATCGCTCTTCCGGACCCGGGGGGCCAGCGTGGCCGCTTCGTCGTCCTGGCGGCGCGGCGCAATCCGTCCGCCGGCGAGTCCGGACAGGGTCTCCACGAGGAGCTCGGCTCCCAGGGGAGCGAGCCGGGCAAGGAGTTCACCCGCGGTTTCCGTGGCCCCGACTTCGGTTTCCCGCTGGAGCAGGATCGGACCGGTGTCGAGTCCGGCGTCCATGAGCATGGTCGTTACGCCGGTTCGGCGATGACCGCGGGCCACGGCCCAGATCGCGGGAGCGGCGCCGCGGAGTTCGGGAAGCAGCGAGGCGTGGACGTTGACGGCCCCGAGCCGCGGCGCCGCCAGCAGGCGGGCCGGGAGGATCTGGCCGTAGTCGGCGACGACGAGAACGTCGGGCTCGAGGTCCGCCACCGGCTCCCAGCCGCTCCGGCGGCGGATCCGTTCCGGTTGCCGGACCGGGATCGCGAGTTCCTGCGCCAGACGCTTGATCCGGCTGACGCGCGGGCGGTGGCTGCGGCCGGCCGGCCGGTCCGGCTGGGTAACCGCGGCGAGCACCGAGTGGCGCGCGTGCAGCGCGGAGAGCACCGGGACGGCGAACGTGGAGGTCCCCAGGAAGACCACGCGGAGGCGCTCCACCTCCGTCCCTCCACCGGCAGCCGCGCCGGGTCGCCGGGCGCTACCAGTCGCCGCGACGCATGCGGCGGCGCAGTTTGCGAACGATGAGGTCCCGCTTGAGGACTCCGAGCCGATCCAGGAAGAGGCGGCCGTTCAGGTGGTCCACCTCGTGGGCGAACGCCCGGGCCAGCAGTCCGTCCCCCTCCATCTCGTAGAAGGAACCGTCGAGGCGCTGGCCGCGGACCCGCACCCACTGCGCCCGGCGGGTCACCCCCGAATACCCCGGCACCGAGAGGCATCCTTCCTCTTCGGACTGGCTCCCCTCGGATTCGAGGATCTCCGGATTGGCCATCACGATCAGCTCGCCGTCCTTTTCGCCGACCGTGATGTCGATGACCATCAACCGGACTCCCACTCCGATCTGGGGCGCGGCAAGGCCGACTCCGGGGGCGGCGTACATGGTTGCCACCATGTCGTCCACCAGTTCCTGCCAGTTCCGGTCGAAGTCCTGGATGGGTTCGGACGGGGTCGCGAGGGTGGAAGCCCCATACCGCAGGATCGGACGGACAGGCAAAACGGCTGGCGATTGTAGCCGTGGAGCACCGCCGGATTCCCGAAAGTAGAATCGGCCCCGGAGGGAGGCAAGGACGATGAAGTTGAGGATCAGGACCAGGGCCGGGGCCCTGTTGTTCGCCGGTGTGGCGGTCGTGGCGTCGATCGGCTGGACGGCCGCCGCGCCCGATGTCGCCGGCGAGATGATCGACCGGGCGCGCCACTTCCTGGCGTCGCTCGATGACGGCCAGCGGGCCCGGGCGACCTTCCCGTTCGATGACGAGGAACGGCTCAACTGGCACTTCATCCCGAGGGATCGGGAGGGACTGCCGTACGGGGAGTTCAGCCCGCCCCAGCGCCGGCTCGCCGACCGCCTGCTCGGCACCGTGCTGAGCCACGATGGGATCAGCAAGACGCTCGGCATCATGTACCTCGAACAGATCCTCTACGAGCGTGAAGGGCGCGACATTCGCGATTCCGACCGCTACCACTTCACGGTCTTCGATGAACCGTCGGAGACGGCCCCTTGGGGTTGGCGGGTCGAGGGGCATCACCTGTCGCTCAACGTCACCCTCAAGGGCGGCGAGGTCGTCGCGGCGCCGGCGTTCATGGGCAGCAATCCGGCGATCGTCGACGAAGGCCGGCACACGGGTCTCGAGGTGCTCGCGGCGGAACAGACGGTGGCGAGGGAACTGCTCGCCCTCTTCGCCGGGGAGGCGCGCGAGCAGGTCGTCTTCGATGCCGAGGCGCCGCCCGACATCCTGACCGGCACGGACCGCGTCGCCGATCCCGGAGCGCCGCTCGGGATCGCGATCGGAACCATGACGGACGAGCAGCGCGACAAGGTCGTGGAGTTGATCCAGGTCTACCTGGGGCGGATGCGGCTCGATCTCGCGCGGGCGGAGTTCGAGCGGATCACCGCGGCCGGCCTCGGGGACATCCACTTCGCGTGGGCCGGCAGCGCCGCGCCCGGCGAGCCGCACTACTACCGGATCCACGGTCCGACCTTCCTCATCGAGTACGACAACACCCAAAACGGCGCGAACCACATCCACTCGGTGTGGCGCGACCTCACCGGAGACTTCGGCCGGGACCTGCTCGCCGAGCACTACGAGGACGCCCACCCGCACTAGGGCTCCGGGCGGCCCCGCCCGATGGCGCCCCCGGCCTGGAACGCCGGCTTCCAGCCGGCACGCGGCGCGCAGCGGCCGCCCATATCGACCGGAGCTGAGAATCCGAGACCCCCGATATCGACCGGAGCTTCCGTTGCCCCTTCCTATACTCCGGGAGACGCCATGGATGCCGCTGCAGAGCCGCGTACGCCGGAATCAGAAACCGTCGAGGACGGCCGGTTCGAGGCCCGGGTCGTCGGGATGCACTGCGCCGGCTGCGTCGCGAGCATCGAGCAGGCGGTCGGGGACCTTCCGGGGGTCGAGCGGGCGGAGGTGAGCCTGCTCACCGGCGATCTTTCGGTGAGCCTCGCGGACTCGCGGCCCGTGAACTCCGGCCTCGTGGCGGATATTGCGGGCGCGGTGAAATCCGCCGGGCCGTATCGGGTCGAGACGGCCCCACCGGCCGCCGCCGCGGAGCCTGGGGAGGTTCCCGCCGGCTCCCGTTGGCGGGACGGGTTCCTTCCCGTTCTCGGGGCCCTCGCTCTCGCCGGGGCGGCGATGGGGGTTGCGATGAGCGGCTTCGGGGCCTCCACCGCCGGGCGCTTCGCCCAGTTCGCGCTGGCGACTCCCGTTTGCCTGTTCTTCGGCTGGCCCTTCGTCAAGGCGCTCGGGATCTCGCTCCGCAACTGGACGTTCGGCATGGACAGCCTGATCGGGCTGGGGGCCGGGGCCGCCTACGCCTCCTCCATGGTGGCGCTGGCGACGGGCGGCGCGGGGATGCTGTTCTTCGATACGGCCGCGATCATCGTCGCCATCGTCCGCCTCGGCCGCTGGCTTGAGGACCGCGCTCGGGGCCGCGCCACCGACGCCCTGACCGAACTGCTGGCCTTTGCTCCCGACCGGGCGCGGGTGGTGCGGGACGGCGTCGAGCGCCTGGTGCCGGTGGCGGAAGTGCGCCGGGGCGAGCACGTTCGCGTGCGCCCGGGAGAGCGGGTGCCGCTCGACGGACGGATCGTGCGGGGCGGGGCGGCGATGGACGAGTCGCTGCTGACCGGGGAGAGCGTCCCCGTCGAACGCACCGTCGCCGACCGGGTTGTGGCGGGGGCGATGAACCTCACCGGGGCCGCGGAGATCGAAGTGACCCGTCCCGCCGCAGACAGCACGGTGTCCCGCATCGCCGCGGCGGTCCGGAAGGCGCAGACCGAGAAGATCCCCATCCAGCGGACCGCGGACCGGGTGGCGGGGACCTTCGTCCCCGCCGTCATGGCGGCGGCCGTCCTGACCATCGCCGCCTGGCTGCTGGCGGACGGCGCGCTCGACTTCGCGCTTGCCCGCGGGGTGGCGGTGCTGGTGGTGGCCTGTCCCTGCGCCATCGGGCTGGCGGCGCCGATCGCGGTGCTGGTGGCCACCGGGCGCAGTGCCCGGCAAGGGATCCTGTTCCGCTCCGGCGGGGCGCTGGAGGCCCTGGCGGCGGTGCGCGCGGTAGCGCTGGACAAGACCGGAACCGTGACGACCGGGACTCCCGTGGTCGTGGCGGCGGAACCTGCTCCCGGCTGGACCCGGGAGGAACTGCTCCGGTTCGCGGCCTCGGCGGAACAGGGATCCGAACATCCGCTCGGCGTGGCGCTCGTCGCGCATGCGCGCGGCGAAGCGATGGACCTCCGGACGCCGGAACGCTTCGAGGCGCTCCCCGGGCGCGGCGTCACGGCCAGGTTCACCGGAGGGATCAGTGCGTGGGTCGGCAGCGAGCGCCTGCTCCGGGAGCAGGGTTTGACGGTCCCCGAGGACCCCCCGGGTAGCGGCGCCTCCGGCTGGCTGCGGGTGGTTTCGGAATCGGACGGCCGGACCGAGTTCGCTGGGAGCATCGGGTTCCGGGACCGGCCGCGCCCGGAGGCGGCGGACCTCGTCCGGAGACTCGACGACGACGGGCTGGCGGTTTCCCTGGTCTCGGGCGACGAAGCCGCGGCGGTGGCGGCCACCGGTTCGGAGATCGGTGTTCGGAACGTCGAGGGAGGACTCCTCCCGGACCAGAAGCTCTCCGCCGTGGACCGTCTGCGGGAACGCTACGGCCGGGTAGCGATGGTCGGCGACGGGATCAACGACGCTCCGGCGCTCGCCCGCGCCGACGTCGGAATCGCGCTCGCCCAGGGCACCGAGATCGCGCGGGAGGCCGCCGGGGTGACCCTGATGCGCCCGGACCTGCGCCTGGTGAGCGTCGCGGTGCGCCTCGCGCGCCGTTCGCTCCGCATCATCCGGCAGAACCTGTTCTGGGCCTTCATCTACAACGTGGCGGCGCTCCCGCTCGCCGCCGGCGCCCTCTACCCGGCGACCGGCCTGCTGTTGCCGCCGGAAGCGGCCGCAGGTGCGATGGCGCTCTCGTCGCTCACCGTGGTCGGAAACGCCCTGCGGCTCAGAATCGGGTAGCGCAACGCCGGTTCGAGACCGCGCTAACGCCGGGGCGGTCGCCGTCCGCGGGACCGGGACCGGGGGCGATCCCGTCCCTCGTCGAGTGACGGCGCCCGCGCGATGACCTTCCGGGCGAGTCCGTCGATTCGCTTCAGCGTCTCCACCGTCGGCGCGGAGAGTGCCGGGCCGGCGGCTCGCGCGCGCTCCAGAATCCGGGTCGCCGCCTGCGCGTCTTCCCGGAGGACGGCGCCGCGATCGGCGGCCCTGCCGGCCTGCAGCGTACGCTTCAGGTGCTCCGCGAAGTCAACCACCCCGCCTTCCGACGAGACGGGGGCGCGGGGTTCGGCGAGCGTCTTCATCTCGGTCAGGAGTTCTGCGAGCCGGGAACGGAGTTGCTCCTGGTCGAGGCGGGTCTCCGCGAAGGAATCCGGATCCTTCTCGAGGGCCTCCCGGAGACAGGCGAAGAGGGCGCTCTCGGTTTCGCGGGCGAGGCGGTCCGTCGAGCGGCGAATTCGCCGGTACTCGTCCCAGAGCGAGATCGCGGCGTCGCGCTGTTCCTCGGGCGGCTGGGCGGCGAGTTCCGTGATGCGGGCGCGGAGGCCGGCGTCGGCTTCGCTGCGCGGGGCGCTTTCCGGACTGCCGGGGTCGGGCGCGGCGTCTCCCGGGGCGTCCCGAAGGCGGTCCCGGGCCGCATCACAGGCGCCGCGGAATTCCTCCCAGAGGCGGTCGCCCTCCTTGCGGGGGACGGGGGGCGACTCCTTCCACTCGCGCATCAGGTCGCGAACCGCGTTCCGGACCGTCTCGGCATTGGTCTGGTCGAACAGCGCCTTCGCCCGGGCGATCAGTTCCTCCCGGATCGGGATGTTGGGAGCGAACTCTTCGTATCGCTTCTTCCTGAGTGCCTTCAGTTCGGAGAAATAGCGGTCGTTCGCGGCGCGGAAGCGCTTCCACAGCCGCTCCGAGCGCTTGCCCATACCCCGGGCGCGCTGGCGCCACTCGGGCATCAGCGAGCGGATCTCGGCGGCCCGCCGGGGGTCGGCGCTCTCGGCGAACTCCTCCGCCTTTTCGACGAGCGCGCGGAGTCCGTCCAGCTTTTCGCTGAGTTCGCGCTCGGCGGCCTCCCGCAGGGGGCCGATCCGTTCGAGGGTGGCTTCCCGCACCTTGCCCCACTCTTCCCAGAGCTCCTGACCCCGGTCACGCCCGGTGTGCCGGGCCTTGTGCCAGGCGCGTTCGAGCGCAGCGAGTTCCCGGTCCACGCGCTCGAGGTCCTCGACCTCGGCGAGCGCCCGCGCCCGGCGAATGAGTTCCGCCTGTTCTTCCAGATTGGACCAGTGACGCCACTCGCGAAGTTCCCGGGCCTCCCGCAACCGCGGCATCAGCGCCGCCTGCAGGCGCTGGAAGCGCGTCTGCCGTTCCGCTCCCACCTGGCGCCAAAGGGGGGCGTCGTTCCGGAGCGTCCCGAGGTCACGAAGTGCGGTCTCGCCTTGTTCGAGCGGGAACGGGTCCGCCGATTCGAGCGACGCGAGCCGCTCCTCGAGTCCGGCGATCCGTTCCTCGGCCGTCCGGATCCGGTCCTTGCGCGCCGCCTCGGCCGTATCCAGCGCGGTTTCGACGTCCCGGGCGGCCTTGCGGAATCGCTCCGCGTCAGGACTCTCGGGCGGCTCCAGGCGATCGAAACGGCGTGCGAGCCGCGTGAGTTCCCGGCGGCCCTGGGCAATTTCGGGGCCGGAGGGCCGCTCGCCGAGGGACTTGGCCAGAGCCACCGCGTGATCCGCCAGTTCGGCGACCTGAAAGTCCCGGATGCGGGCCTTCTTCCGCTCGAGCGCCCGTTCCCGCGCGCGCTCCGTTGCGGTGCGCAGCCGGGCGTGAATCTCGTGGGTGGCCGGCAGCCCTTCCAGCAACGCGCGGCACTCGCGTTCGGCAGCCTCCAGATCGGGCAGGCCGAGGGCCGCCTCCGCGTCCTCCAGCCGGGCCAGGATCTCACGGGCCGCCGGCGGGGGATCGGGCGGAGGCGCCATCGCCTCGGCGGGCGCGGGTTCCCCGACCTCGGCGGGAACCTCTTCCCCGGGAAAGGCGAGCCGAAGCCCACGTTCGCCGCGGGATCCGCCGCCCTGGAGGCCCCCCCGCAATTCCTCCAGCCGCGCGGCGAGTCCGTCCGCCACCGGTCCGGAAGCGACCACGGCGTCGGCCTCCGCGAGCAGGCTCGCGCTTTGGGCCGGATGGGCCGGATCGGCTTCGCCAAGGCGCTCGAGCAGGCCACCGAGCGTCTTCTCCCGCAACTGCACCCGTTCCGGATGGTCCGGGGGCAGCCGTTCCTCGGCCC
>JAPPGX010000104.1:3933-28093 GCA_028877265.1 Acidobacteriota bacterium | reverse complement strand
TGGCACCATACGGGACACTGCGGAACCAAGAAACTGCGGTGCTCCGCACCGCGCACGTCGTGACCTCGCCCATCGTCACGGCACCCACGCCGGAGGTTCCCTCCTCCAGCCCCGTCAATGCGGGGAGTTGCCGTCCACCGATCCCGTGAATGCGGATAGCTGACGCCCACCGGCTGCTGGAATGCGGATAGCTCGCGCCCACCGGCTCCCCGAATGCGGATAGCTCGCGCCCACCGGCGCCCTGAATGCGGATAGCTGGCGCCGACCGGCTCTTCGAATGCGGGTAGCTCGCGCTCACCGGCCCCCCGAATGCGGATAGCTGACGCCCGCCGGCTCCCTGAATGCGGATAGCTGACGCCAACCGGCTCCCTGAGTGCGGGGAGTTCCCGCTCGCCGGCCTCGCCAATGCGGATAGCTGGCCTCCGCCGGCTCCCCGAATGCGGGTAGCTGATCCCAGGCGACGGGCTCACCCGGAAACCAAGGTGGCCGGCAGCACAGATCGCGCCCTTCCGAGCGCTCGCGGCCGACCGTTCCGACGAGGCGCCCACCTATACTGCGGACGCGCACACCGAGTCCATGGTTCCCGAGATCGATGCCGCGCAGACGCGTCCTATCGTCATAGACATGCGGCGCGTTGACCAAGAGTGGCACGCACACCTCGACCATAGGGAGCTGCGGCCGGAGCCGCCCGCCGACGCCCCCGCAGAGGGAGTCCGGTCGCACACCACGATCTCGGACGCCATCACGCCACAGTTTCAGTCGCTGATGGCGGAGATGACCCGCCGGTTCGACGAGATCGACCGCCGGTTCGACGGAATCGACCGCCGATTGGACGGAGTCGACCGCCGGCTGAACGAACATGGCCGCACGCTGGACAAGCTCATCGTCCAGGGGTGGGTGTTGCTGGCCCTGATGGGCGTGGCATTGATCCTGGCATTCGCCATTCTCGGTCTGCTGCTGGTCCGCTGACCGGACGTTCCCTCCTCCAGCCTCGTCAACGCGGGGTGTACCCCGTCCACCGGCCGCGCCGATGCGGGGAGCTTGCGCCCACCGGCCCCGCGAATGCGGATAGCTGACGCCCACCGGCCCCGCGAATGCGGATAGCTGACGCCCACCGGCTTCCTGAATGCGGATAGCTGACGCCAGCCGGCCCCCTGAATGCGGATAGCTGACGACCACCGGCCCCCTGAATGCGGATAGCTGACGACCACCGGCCCCCTGAATGCGGATAGCTGACGCCAACCGACTCCCTGAATGCGGATAGCTGACGCCAACCGGCTCTCCGAATGCGGGTAGTTCCCGCTCATCGGCCTCGCCAATGCGGGGAGCTTGCACCCACCGGCCCCACGACTGCGGATAGCTGATGACCACCGGCTCCCCGGATGCGGATAGCTGATGACCACCGGCTCCCCGAATGCGGATGGCTGACGCCCACCGGCCCCCTGAATGCGGGGAGCTGACCTCCACCGGCTCCCCGAATGCGGGTAGCTCGCGCTCACCGGCTCCCTGAATGCGGATGGCTGACGCCCACCGGCTCCCTGAATGCGGATGGCTGTCGCCCACCGGCTCCCCGAATGCGGGGAGCTGACGCCCGCCGGCTCCTCGAATGCGGGGAGCCACCAGAGCGACCGGCCGGAGGCGCCGCCCAACTCCGCGCCGTTACAGCCGTAAGTGACGCCGTAACATCAACAGTCATTATGTGCTTACAACACACTTCGCCCACCCGAATCGCCACCAACCTCGCATAACCTTGGCCCGGCATGTCGCTCCTCAACCTCCGGGACGAGGACTCCGTCCCCGAACCCGACAACGAGGTCGTCCTTCCCGAAAGGCCTCCGGGGCTCGACGCCATCCGGGCCTGGATCGGGAAGCCGCGCCCCCGGCTTCGCGGGATCCAGCTCTGGATCGAACACATCCGCGAGGAAGGTCCGGAAACCTGGAAGCGGTTCCGAGAACGCGGGCTTCGGGCGGCCAGGTGGCTGCGGAGAGTGCTGGGCCGGATCGCTCCGGCGACGCGGCCCGTGGCCCAGCTCGGCGAGATCATCGGCGAACTCGGCGAAATGATCTGCCGCGTGGCGGACGAGCTCCACGACCTCCTCGGCAAGCAGACGGAAACCGGGACACAGTTCCGGGAAGTCGGACGCATCGCCCAGCGCGCCGGCGCCGTGATCGTGTCCACGACGAGGCTCTCGGGTAAGGCGCTCGCCCAGCTCGGCCGTCTCCTCGCTCTCTTGGCGGCTCTCGAAACCGCTCCCGAACCGGTCCCGCCCCTCGGACCACCCAAGGCACTGCCCGAGACGGACCCCGTCCCGCCGGGGGACCCCAAGCCCGATCCCAGGCCCGATGAAGGTCCGGCGGAAGAGCAACCCGAGCCGCAACCCGGCCTCACCCCGCCCGACGACCCCGGTCGGGCGCCTTCCGAATCTGCCACCTCCAGTCCCGTGCCGCACGCGCCGGCGGAGGGAACCCCGGAGCCGGTCCCCCCGACTCCGCCGGACCCCGCGTCGGAGCTGCCTCCCGAACCCAGCCCGGACCCCACCCCGGACCCGGAACCGGATCCCCGCCCCGAACCCGCGCCGGAGCCCAGCCCGGACCCCACCCTGGAGCCGGCCCCCGATCCGAGCCCGGACCCCGATGCCAGTCCGTCCACCCCCACGCCTCCTTCGTCCAAGCCGGCCCCGGCCATTCCCTCCGAAGCGGACCTCGAGGCGCGCCTCGAGGGCGTCCCGACCGTCCTGCTCCCAGAGGTCCGCGTCACCGTCCTCAAGGGGCGTACGCCGCGGGACATCCTGCATCCCTTGATCCTGGAAATCTGCTACCGGCGGGATTGGACCACGCCCAAGCAACTGGCGCGCTGGCTGGACATGCACCGGCCCAGCCTGACGGAGCGTCACCTCGGCCCGCTGGTCCGCGCGGGACTCCTCGAACTCAAGTATCCGGATCGTCCGAGCAGCCCCCTGCAGGCGTACCGCACCTGCCGGGACAGGTGGCCGCCCCGACAGTAGGCCGCCCCCGCCGACGGCTCCCCGCGGATCCACGCCGGCGCCCAACCGTCTCGCGACCTGTGCAGTCGTGGCGCAGCGGCTCGGAGCGCCGACCTCCGGCCGGCATCGCCGAGCGCAGCGAGGCGAAATCGCACACCCCCAGGGACCCGACTGCGGCTCTCACATCCCCTGGCGCGGTGCCATCAACACGGGTTGGGTGCTCGCGGGCGATGCCGGCAATGGGCCGGCGCGCCGCTGCCGCCGCCACATCCCGTGCGCACGTTCGCTTCGACGTTCCACATTGCCCTCCGGATCGGGCAAAACCGGATCTCGGAGGGACAGCTCCCGCTCGCCGAAAGCGCGTTTCCGCGCGGATTCTCCTCCCGGGCCTTGTTCACCTAGTGGTTCAAGCGACTCGTCGGCACCACGCCGGCCGAATACCGGGCCTGCTGATGATTTGGAGTTCCACGCCGCACGGACGGCATAGCAGGGCGGAAGGAACCGCCGGTCGCCAGACTGGCATCGCCGCGCCCCAAGTGGACTCCGCACCTGCTACGCGGTGCCACCTCGTTGTTACGACTCTTCTTTACAGGGGATTACACTCCGCCATCTCGTGCCCTCCCCGAAGAGAGCTGACGGCGCCGCTAACGCAGCTCTGTCACCGTCCTCTGCTTCGTGTATCGAGCGTGGTCGAAGTCGGATGGGGTGCTGATGAACGAGGCCGATACTTGCCGCAAGTACGTCGTTCCTAAACTGCAAGCCGCTGGCTGGGACGACCGTCCGCACGCGATCAACGAACAGCGAACCTTCACAGATGGAAGGGTCAACTTTGTTGGCGGGACGGCCCGCCGCGGCAAGCAAAAGCGCGCCGACTACCTACTCCGCTATCGCCCGGATTTTCCGATCGCCATTGTCGAGGCGAAAGCCCACTACAAGCACGCTGCGGCAGGGCTGCAACAGGCTATGGACTACGCCGAGATCCTCGGCCTTCGATTCGCCTATGCAACCAATGGTAAGGGCATCGTGGAGTTCGATTTCACCACGGGGATTGAACGCCAACTATCGGAGTTTCCGACACCTGCCAACCTTTGGGCGCGCCTCCGTCGCGCCGACGGACCGGAGGATGACGGAATCGCCGAACGCCTGCTCACCACAGGATTCCCGGACCACGCCAAGCCGCTCCGCTACTATCAGGAAATCGCAGTTAACCGAGCAGTTCAGGCTGTTCTAGAAGGCCGCAGACGCGCACTGCTGACGCTGTGCACCGGCGCGGGCAAAACCGTGGTCGCCTTTCAGATTTGCTGGAAGCTGTGGCAGGCACGATGGAACGCGAGAGGTGACAGCCGCAGACCCAAGATCCTGTTCCTAACTGACAGGAACTTCCTCATCGACGAGCCAATGGCCAAGGACTTTCGCCCCTTCGGCGAGGCGAGACACAGGATTGCGCATGGCGACGCGGTCAAGAGCCGCGACATGTATTTCGCGACCTACCAGACTCTTGCCGAGGACGAAAGCCGATCGGGGCTCTATCGTGAGTATGACCCGCAGTTCTTCGACCTCATCGTTGTCGATGAATGCCACCGAGGCAGTGCGCGAGACGACAGCGCCTGGCGGGAAATCCTCGAGTGGTTCGAGCCCGCAAGCCAGATCGGGATGACCGCGACGCCACGCCGACAGGAAAGCGTGGACACCTATGCCTATTTCGGCGATCCGCTGTACGAGTACAGCCTCGCCCAAGGCATCAGCGACGGCTTCCTGGCACCCTACCGAGTTCATCGCATCATCACGGATTACGATGCTGTGGGATGGCGCCCGACCAAAGGGGAACTGGACCGGTATGGTCGCCAGATTCCGGATGCCGAGTATGGCACGCCGGATTTCGAAAGGAAGGTGGCGTTGCGTGCGCGGACGCGAGCCATCGCCAAACATCTCGCCGACTTCATGGCCGAGACGGATCGATTCGCAAAGACCATCGTTTTCTGCGTCGATCAGGAGCACGCTCTCGAGATGCGTTCGGCACTTTCGGCCCTCAATGCCGACCTCATGAGGGACTGGCCCGATTATGTGTGCCGAGTAACCGCCGACGAAGGCAACATCGGTAGCGCGCACCGCGAGACCTTTCAGGATGTCGAGACACGTACGCCGGCGATTCTCACCACGTCGCAGCTGCTGACTACGGGTCTCGATGCCCCAACTTGCAAGAACGTGGTGCTGGTCCGCATGGTGGGTTCCATGGCCGAGTTCAAGCAGATCATCGGCCGCGGCACACGGCTACGGCCGGACTACGGGAAGCTCGCTTTCAACATTCTCGACTACACCGGAACGGCGACGCGCATGTTTGCGGATCCGGCCTTTGATGGCAATCCGGTACGAGAGGGTGAAACCGTAATCGATGCCGAGGGCGAAACTCTTCGGACGAGCGAAGGCAGCGATGCGGATCCAGATTTGGACGACATCGCCAACCCCGAGTGGAACCAGCACACAGGGAACGCGATTAGCGACGAAGACGACGATGGTGGGCCGCGCAAATTCTACGTGGACGAGGGCGAGGTGGAAATTGTCCGTCATCTGGTTTATGAGCTCGACGCCCAGGGGCGGAGGTTGACCTGCAAACACCTCACCGACTACGCCGGCGAAAAGGTCCGTACGCTCTACCCGAACGCTTCCGAGCTTCGGGCGGGCTGGCTCGATTCAGAGCGCCGGATCGAAATCATCGAGCGGCTTGAAGAACGGGGCCTAGATCCCCGCGCACTTGCCGACGCTGTGGGGCAGCCAGAGGCGGACGAGTTCGACCTTCTCTGCCATCTGGCATACAACACTCCGCTTCGAACCCGGCGCGAGCGCGCCGAGCGATTGTTGCAGGAACAAGAGGCCTTCTTCGCCAAGTTTGCCCCCGATGCCCGTCAGGTGCTTGATGCCGTCATCGAGAAATACGCCGAACACGGAAGTGCCCAGCTGAAGCTACCCGATGTTCTCGAAGTGCCGCCCCTGAGCGAATGGGGCAATGTAATCGAACTCTCGGCTCGGTTTGGCGGGGGTGCCGTGTTGCGGAGCGCGGTCACCGATATGCAGCGCTTGCTGTACGCCTGACGCACGGGAGACTCGCTTGGCAAGAACCGTGCGAAGGCAGCGCGTGACTAGACAGACGACCACCGCGCAGCGCTTGGACAGGCTGGTCAAGTCGGCCCGCAGGGTCATGCGAAAGGACAAGGGACTAAACGGCGATCTTGACCGCCTGCCCATGCTGGCTTGGGTCATGTTCCTGAAGTTCCTCGACGACATGGAGCGCGTTGAGGAAGAGAGGACGACTCTCGCCGGAAACGACTACAGGCCGATCGTAGATTCGCCCTATCGTTGGCGCGACTGGGCGGCCGGGTCGGGTGGTATCACCGGACCGGATCTCCTCGAGTTCCTTTCGTCCGAGGATGTTGAACTGCCGGATGGAACCCAAGGTCCGGGGTTGTTTACCTACCTTCGCACCCTTCACAGCGACAACGGAGACCGCGAGCGACGTGACGTGATCGGGACAGTGTTCCGCGGGTTCACAAACCGTATGGAGAGCGGCTATTTGCTCCGCGATGTCGTAAACCTGATTGACGGTATTCACTTCGACTCTTCGGAGGAAGTCCATATTCTGGGACGACTATACGAAACGCTCCTTCGGGACATGCGTGATGCCGCAGGTGATTCCGGCGAGTTCTACACGCCCCGGCCCGTCGTGCGGTTCATGGTCGATGCTGTCGCCCCTCGGATCGGCGAGACCGTTCTCGATCCGGCTTGTGGAACGGGTGGCTTCCTGTGCGAGACATTCCAGCATCTCGAACGGCAGACCGATACCGTCGGAAAACGACATGTGCTTCAACGCGAGACGCTGCTCGGATGCGAGGCCAAATCGCTTCCGTTCCTGCTGGTACAACTCAATCTGCTGCTGCACGGACTTCACGCGCCGCGCATCGACCCCGGCAACGCACTGCGCTTCCGCCTCTCCGAGATCGGAGAGGAACAGCGTGTGAACGTGATCCTGACCAACCCGCCGTTCGGCGGTGAGGAGGAGAGCGGCATCCTCAACAATTTCCCCAAGGACCGACGCACGACCGAAACGGCGCATCTGTTTCTCCAACTCATCATGCGGCGGCTCAAACGTGGCGGACGCGGCCGGGCCGCGGTCGTCGTCCCGAACGGAACGCTATTTGGCGACGGTATCTGCGCGCGGATCAAGGCAGATCTGTTGGAACGGTTCAACCTGCATACGGTCGTTCGTCTGCCGGAGGGCGTGTTCTCGCCATATACCGACATTCCTACGAACCTTCTCTTCTTCGATACGACTCGTCCGACCCGAGAGATTTGGTACTACGAGCAGCCGCGGCCGGAGGGGCGCAAGAAATACACAAAGACCGCGCCGATGACTCATGACGATTTTGCCGGTTGCCGTAGCTGGTGGGGCGATCGCAAGGAAAATGAACGCGCTTGGAAAGTTTCTATTGAAGGACTCATCAGGCGCAACGACGACGGCAAAGTGGAGTCCTGCAATCTCGACCTCAAGAATCCCTATACGGGTGCGATATCGGATCACCGGAGGCCATTGGAGATCGTGAATACGGTCATCGATCACGAACGCGCCATCCTTGCGTTGATGGACGAAATCAAGGCCGAATTGGAGAACCCGCCGTGACGGCGTGGCCGACTGTTCAGCTGCGTGATGTCGCTGTGCAAGTTCGGCGGCCCACGGTCCCTCAACCGGGAACATCCTATCGTCAAGTTGGGGTTCGGCTTTGGGGTCAAGGCGCGTATCAGAGGAATACAATCGATGGATCTGACACGAAGTACTCAGTGCTCTACAAGGTTCGTTCTGGCGACATTGTCGTGAACAAGATCTGGGCACGGAATGGCAGCGTTTCTGTCGTCACCGACGATCTCGATGGTTCATTTGGATCTTCGGAGTTCCCAACATACGAAACGGACAAGTCTTCCCTCACTCCCGCCTGGTTCTATTGGTATTGCAAGACCGACCATCTGTGGACCCAATGCGACGAGCTATCCAGAGGAACCAGCGGACAGAATCGGCTGCGTCCAGATCGATTCCTTGATGTCCGGATCCCCCTTCCGGGACCTGACGAGCAACGACGAATCGTGGCCCAGTTGGACCGCGTACATGGACTGATCGAGAAACGCCGCTTGTCGATCGCTGCGGTCGACGCCGATCTGGACGCCCTGCTGGTCAAGGCGTTCGAGAGAATCACTGCCGACACAGATCAGCGCCCGATGTCTAAGGTCGCTCCGCTTGTGCGCCGTCCTGTGATGGAGATCGACGCCGACGGTAGTTACCCCGGACTCGGAGTTCGCTCATTCGGCCGTGGCACGTTTCATAAGCCCACGATTCGAGGTTCCGACGTCACTTGGCAGAAGCTCTTCCGCGTCGAACAGGGAGACTTGGTGTTTAGCAACATCAAGGCTTGGGAGGGTGCTTTCGCGGTCGCATCCGCGTCGGATCACAACCGGTATGGATCTCACCGCTACCTCACCTGTGTCCCAGCGACGGGAACCATGACGGCCCATTTCTTGTGGTATTACCTTCA
Source organism: Acidobacteriota bacterium (assembly GCA_028877265.1). Classification (GTDB taxonomy): domain Bacteria; phylum Acidobacteriota; class Vicinamibacteria; order Marinacidobacterales; family Marinacidobacteraceae; genus Marinacidobacterium. Next base: position 19,533 of record JAPPGX010000104.1, on the reverse strand, counting down.
ATCAAGCGAAGGTATCGACAAAATCCAAGTTGCCTCACCCGGTAGCGTCGATCGAAATAGAACATTGGGTCAGGAGCGACTTGCGGCTATAGACGTCCCGGTGCCTGAGATTGAAACACAGCATTGGTTCAACTCGCTCTTGGCGAAGGCTCGCCGCGCACAACGCATCCGCGAAGGTACAACAGAAGAGGTCAATGCGCTCTCGTCTGCCGTGTTACACGAGGTGTTTGGCAACGGATAAGCGACAACAGGATTGGGTCCGTCAGCATCACTGTTGGGATCCACTGCACGCACGCAAGAAGCTACATCGCCGGTAGGTGACAGGCGGACAGGCCAGTGCGATGGTACATCCCTGGCAGATGCGGAATTTGGATCTCGAATTCTCGTGAGTTTCCGTGGCCGTGGGAGAGTTGAATGCGGAGCGGAAGGCGGAGGTGCCGGCCAAGCTCCAGGCGCCGGAAACCAACTATTGTCGTAAGCTGGCGCCTGTAACCGCGTTCCGTCCAACGCGTTCTATTCCGCCGCGCACGAAGAGTCAACATGGAACAGTGTCGAACAGGGGAGAAGCCTAGATGGATATTGCCAATAACGCTCCGACAATCGAGGTAATCGTCGGGATTCTGGGTGTTGTGATGCCTGTCGCGGGATGCGATGTTGGCCATAGGCCGGCGCGCCGCTGCCGCCGCACTTAAGCACGTTCGCTTCGATTCTTCCACATTCAGATGCTGAACCCGCGTTGCCCACGACCGTATGGAACCGGTCGGCGGTCTTCATGCCACCGGGAGGCGGTATAGCCCACAAATCTGAGCCCGGAACTGTCGTTGTCCGCCATAGCTGGGATGCCTCACTTGCGTCATGTCGGTTCTCGAACACACGCGCCGCGCAGATTTTGCCGCATCATTGCCGATCATCACGAGTTTTTCCGGGCGCAAGATCTCTACTAGTTCATGAAGAATCGCACGACCGCACTCTGCCTCAGCGGCCTTGTGACTGCGATTGCTGAACGGTTGACCCTGTCGGTGGGGATGGAATGGAAAGACGTTCCACAAGAAGACCGCGGCATCCACCTGCGAAAGGAGCTTCCACACAACGGTCGCCGTCCGCTCGCGAACGATCTCCCCAATGGTCGGACGCTCAAGGGATACCCCCCAACGTTCACCATGCCTTTCGACGTGCACATCGTCCGTGAGAGCTAGACCGGTGCGCCGTCCTCCCCGAAACCCAAGATCCCGTCCTATCCATATCGCGCTTGTTTGTAACCGCTCTGCCTCTTCCAGAATAGCAACTAAGTTGCGTCGCCGAATAGCTGGCGCATCCCCGCGATCATCCCGTGAGCAACGGTCTGCATAAGGATTGAAGGTATTGGCGAATCTAACCTCCGCCAGCGCCCGGACAAACTGGCTCGCCTTCATTCGCGGCTACTAATGTCCTCGAAAGGCGATCGTTCGGTCATCGCGATTCCCCATCACTATGCCGCCATCACTCGCCCGTACGTCTCTAAAGACGCTATAGCCCTGGAGTATTGCGCGTTCCCATAGTTCCAGCGGACACTGTGCAACCTCGAACTCTTGGACGAATTCATGCACAGTCTTTAGCAGTCCGAAGGACACTCGCTCACAACCCTCAAAGTACGAAGCCTGCTTCGCTTGGGCGAATATCCATGCTGTAACCCCCTCTTCGACCACGATAGCTCTGCCACCATCCTCGTTCTCGTCAACGCTTTGGACGCTCTTCCTCTTCTGTCGTATCAGAGCGCGAACGACCGGAGACCAATGAAGAATGGCTGCATGTGCCAAATGGAACACATCATGAAACCGATAGTGATCCGGATCTTGGACATTGTCCGTAAGTGTGTCGCCAATGAACACGCCATTCCAGCGGAGACGTGCTTGCCGCCCCCGGCGTAGTATCGCGATCTCAAAGCGTCGTGGGAGCTGCTCGTCTTCGGGAAAGCTCGAATCAAAGTCCGGCAAGTCCGCGGGCGCTGTCCGTAGGAACCGGCCCCGCACCTTGTCCTCATTCCTCCGTGCAATTTCCCCAAGCTCCACGCCCGTGGCCCGTACTGCGGCGAGAAAAGAGCCTAGAAAACACTGGAGGGATGCCGCCGACGCGGACTCGCCGTCCTGAATCGATAGCAGTTCTCCGGCGGTGGTTGCCAGTGCCGCCAGGGCCGCAGTGTCATCCGCAGAAGATGTGGACGGTTCACGGTCGGGCTCGCCAAAGCCCGCGGCAACAGATTCAATGCCAAACCGTGTCCGCCGGCAAAGCGCGGCAAAATACCACAACGCGTCCCCGAACTCCTCGACAAGGCTCTGCTCGTATTGCGGAAACAACGCTTTCTCACGAACGCGCTTCTTCGACGTGGCCAGCACGCTCCCGACTTCTCCAAAGAGCCCGAATAGCACGGGCCGGATCGTGTCCAAGGGAAGGTTGTCGGTGGTCTCGACCCGCAGCGAATAGCTATGGAGAAGGGTCGGCAAATTCATGGCTAGGCCCTGTTCCACGTGCCCTCAGTGCGTGAAATCCTATGGTACGGGTCGCGCAATGAACTGTTTGGGCCTACATATCCGGCGTCGATGCCGCCGTGTTCGTCAGCCCTCGCGGGCCCGTGTGAATCCATTACCAGTCGCCCGGTTCGCCGAGATAGCCTGTGTTCGGAAACTCTGTCGTGATCCACTCGACGAACGATCGAACCAGTGCTTTCGGGAACCGACTCTTGTAGTTGCGCCCGGCGACGATGTCGTATCCGTCAAACTCTCGGAAACGAGAAGGGATCTTGGGCCCAGCGCCGCCCCAGTATCGATACTCTGTGCTGATGAGAACGCGATCCGCCTGTGTGTCGCGGCGGATGTTGTTGACGTTCGGCCTACCGTCCACGTGACTATGGTGCGAATCCAACTGGCGCCAGCGGTTCGTTGAATCTCGGCGGTAAATGTTGTCACCAAAAGCATACTTCAGGCTGCTCCTCAGGTCGGGTCTCTTCAGCTGAAACGTCGGGTGACGCCAGTACTCGTTGAACGTCATCGCAGAGGTAACCTTCATCACGAAGACGACCCGTCTCGGTGTTCCCTTATTGCTACCGGTAGTGCCGACGATCCAGTCGCCCTCACTCGCTGTTCGCCGAATTCCCGGCTTGCATGTGGCTAGTGTGCAAGAGCCGAAGAATGGATTGGGCGCGAACCCGTAGTCTCTGACGACCACGTACGACAATAGGCGTCCTTCTGGATCAACCGCAGTCATGCCTCGGTATAGCCTGGTTTTCGCGCGGATCGCCATCCGGGCCGGTCCAACCGTTCATTCTTCCGGTGATGGCATCTATCACATTTGTCCCCTGCCAACCAACGACCGCGTCGGCGTACTTCTCTAGTGCGTCGGGGACGTCACACTGGGCTTCGCCACGCGCCCAGACACCAACAATGCGCATCCCCTCCTTCTGTGCGTATTCGATTTCCCAGTTGACATAGTCACTCCCTTTCGTCTCGGGGGAGATATACACAACAAGGACACTACACTGTCGGATGCGCGGCGCTAAAATCTGGGCCTTAATGTAGTCCTCCGACTTCGCGCGGTTGAATTTGTCCGATGTGATGGAGTAGTTCTTGGCCTCTAGACCGTGCTTCTTGCACAGGGTCTTGAGGTCCAGTAACGCCCTCGTCATCGGCATGAACGTGACTGATAAAGACGTTTTTTTGGTTCATAGGCGCTGTGAAAGAGTCTCAGGAAACCTCCGCGCAAGAGCACACTGTGTAGAGACAGTTATCCGCATTGCGTGTCTGATCCAAGAAGCGCCGATATCAGAAACAACATGCCTAACAGCATTCCGTAGAACGGCCATATTGCCCAGGAAGCAAGGCACGAGATAAACGTCTGGACCGGCGAGCCAGTGGGGCGAATGACGTACAGATCAGTTGAACTAAGCGTGCCTTCGTGTAGTCGTTCTACGACGCGCTCGTATGTCTTGCGGAATCGGCGTTCCAACGCAAGATAGTACGTGTCTAGCACGAGGAAAGAGGAAAGCGGTACAACTCCGGCCCAAATGTATGTGGAACTCATCTCAGTTCGGGCGACAAGAACGAGTACAGCCGAAACTAGAGCGATGCACCAAGCTTTGCAGAAGCGACTGTTCGACGCCATGCGCGAAATCACATCTTGCAGAATACGGATGTATGTTTGAATATCAGACGCATCCGGATAGGTGTTGAGACTAGCCATCCCCACTTTCCCTTATCCGAAAGTCGCGAAGCAGCAGCGCCTGTTCTACCCAGCCGACCATGTTCGCTGTAATGTGGGCGTAGACCGCCCTGCTATTCGATCCGGGTGGATCGTAAACTGGAACGACCCCCTGGAGGGAGTGTCCTTGAAGGAAGTCGGGAGGAAACACTTGGGAGAATGGATCGGGGCCCTTGCCAGATGGCCGTCCGTCTGAATCCAGGAGGCGGTGGATACGAATGCCGAGGAGTGCCTTGTTCTCCTCCCACGACTTTGCGATCTCATATCGAACCCAGGGGCGCTCTGCCGTTTGCTCGCCGATGAGCACGATAGTACATGACGCCCACTCGATGCGGGGGTCGATCCAGGCGCGAATGGCGCGCGCTCCAGTGCGGCGAATCTGCTCCCAACGGGTGTGGGAAACCGGTGGATGTCGCGTAACGACGCCAGCGTTTCGGACTTGGTTCGTGCGCCAAGCATCCCCATCGAAATGAAAACTGAAGAAGACCCGTCGCACCATCGCGCACCCCCGCTGCTTTGTTGGGAAGGATGAGTCTAGCTGGTGCCCCAAGTCTCGTTTGACGTTCGACAACGAGAGCAGCGGCCCGCTCGTGCGGGTCCGTTAGATCCCCACGAGGGGCAAGAAGCCGCGGTCACCACCCACACCGCGCCCCGTCCTCGCCGAAACGCTGCTCCGGTGTCTGCACGATCGACGGCCGCGATCGGGGCGCTAACACGATCGGCGCCGCCGGTCTGGAGGCCAACCGCCCGCAGAGTCGCGGATACCGTGCCGAGCGAGCCGCGGCACCTTGGCGAGGGTTGGCACACCGTTCACTGACCGCCAGCGTCCGAGGGAGAAGGATCGGGACACGGTGACGTCCCGTCGAGCCTTGGAGGCGGCAGCCGGAGGAACGCTGACCGTCGCCCCCTTCCGGTCGGCATCACGCGAGAACGCGAAACCCCTACTCATCTCCCAGCAGTCGCTGTAAACGAGGGTGAAGCGTACTCACCAGACGGTCCAGACGATCCCGCATCCAGGCTACCGCTTCATCGAACGCCTCGTTCGCCACGCCTTCGGCACCTACCGGAGGGAACGGTAGTTGCGTCTCACGCTGAAAACCGATCCTCGGCCGTCCGGCATTGTCGGCCCAGTGCATTAGGTCGTCGCCCAACTCCCTTGGCAGCTCATGCAGAACAGCCCGGACCTGGGCAAAGACTCGCTCCGCCTGTGGAATTCCTTTCCGGTATGTCAAATAGCATCCGATGGTCCGTTGCTGCCGGTACAGATAGCCCACAAACGAGAGTCCCCAGTCGCCGAACCCCGAATGCCGCACTTTGACGGAGATCACCGATTCGTGCGTCACCTCGGGGACGTCCACCGTTACATCGGAGAAGGTGTAGTCGTGCAGAACCGCCGTCCAGAATCGCAGGTTCTCCCGCTGGTAGTCGGAAAGGGCCTCATCCGATTCAGGTTCAGCGAGGTCTCCCGGCCCCGGTTGCAAGACGCCGCCCTCGACGACAAACCTCTTGACCACCTCGGTTCGGGCCAAACACCGCGGATGCACGACGATGCGGCCGGACCTGTCGCGATACAAAGCAGCTTCGACGAGCGCCAGAGTGAAGTGCAACCCACTGTGACGTTGGACGAACTCCACAATGTTCTCCACACCCTCGCGAATGCCGTCGCCAATGATCAGGAGCAAGAATTCGCCGCGCGCAAGATGACGGCTGACGTTGTCCACAAAGTCTGCCTCCTGCACGCCAGGATTCTGAGCCCGCACGAGTTCGTAGAGGACATTGCCCTTGCGTCCGAGTGCTCTTGACACCTCTCGTTGCAGATCCTCGTAGCTCCACGAAGCGAACTCCTTCGCGTAGTCCAGAATCTGCCCGATCACCTCGCGACGGGCCTGCGGGTTCCGCCACAGCTTGAACTCTGCGAGGATGAGGCGACCCAGCCGATTGACATATAGCGCATCCACGAATCCCGCGGGCGTCGACAGCTCGCGGCACACGGGAACCGGGTCCGCGTACGAGGCGTCGATCGCGGACACCGGAAGTGCGCTCGGAAAGTCGAATAGCAGGTTCCGAAGCGACGATTCGTCCATTCCTCCATCGGCGGCCGGCGTGCCAAGTGGAATCCGCGGGAGCACTTCAGGCACCGCTTCGTGGACCGGGTCGATGCGAATCAGTTCGCCGTAGTTCTGGTCGATGTCTGTCATCAGGGCACCTGTTGGTGATCACGGCAGTATTGCCACAGGTAGGCATCGACCCGCTGCCGCGTGAGTCCGTACTCACTGCTGAGGAACGTGACCAGCTGATCGACCGTCGCGGAGCACTTCGCCGCGCACTGCATGATCCACGTGTCGGGTTTCTCGGTGTCTTCGATGCCCAGGGCTAGCGCCAGGTGTCGAGTCGTTGCTGATCCCATCCAGGGAAGCTCCCACAAGGCCGCCCTTTTTTCCTCACGTAACCGGCCCTTGAAGGCGGACCAGCCTTCGCTGTGAATCAGCCTGCAACCTCTAAGGAACGCATCTGCCTTGCGTTGGTTGCGGATCGGTAGGGTCCGCGCGTCTACCGATTTCATGGCAGCGATCTGGTCCAGATCAAGGTCGTGAAACGCCGCTCGTAGGCTGTCGAAGTGTTTCTCGACGACGGCGTTTCGGAACCCCGAGACGTAGATAACCCAGAGGTACTGCCTGAGGAACGCCCTCAGGTCTACGTCCTCGAAGTTCATTGGGACGAAGACATCGTCGCCGACGTACTCTCGTGCCGTCTCCAACATTTGTTTCGCTCTTGCATTGTTCAACGGCATCGGCTCCTTCGTCGTCAGTGTGCCATGGCGGGCACCGGGACTATGCGGCACACGGTCGTCGTCCTACCGACGACAGCGCGGTCTGAAGACGGCGGTCCCAACCGGCGGCACTGTGGGAGATGGTGGAGGCGGCGGGAGTAGTAGTAACCCTCTAACTCGTTGAATGCACGGAATTTACCGGGAGGGAATCGAACCCAGTCCAACACCTGATCCCACGTGATGCCGTCCGCGTTCAGTCTGTCGGAGTCGTTGATTCGTCGTCGCTCCTGGTTGGGCTCCTCAAAGACCCCGATCGATGACGCGCTAAACGAGTCTATGCCGCGCTGTGTTCCGCCTCCCCTCGTCGTGTTCGGGTCGCTCCGATCGCCGTGTCACGGCGGCTATGTGGGCCTGCGGAACGGCTTTCGCACCGTGCTCCGTCGCACGAGATCGGCCCCGCTGTGGTGCAACGTGGGGCATGGACAACTTCCTGGTAGCGAGTCTGCCGCAAGCGAAGATTGCCCGTTGTGTAGACCCACCGAGATTCCCCGGCGATACGGTCCTGGACAACAAGACCTACCCGTTGTGTGTGAGGGTGATTTGGCCTCGGAGCCCATCGTAAACGAACCTCCCTCGTCGCAACAGGTCGCGGCCTAGCAACACATTCGCAGTCCCCGGGATCGATTTGGCACGGTAACACCGTGTGATTTTGGCTTCTGGCAACCCCACGATAGAAATCTGAGCCGCGTACACCGGGGACCGCTGATTGTCATCGCCATTGACCGTCGAGATGGGCAGCGCGGGCGTGGTTTTAAGGACTATAAGGCCTGCGTGTTCGATGACCTCCCGGGTAACAAAGGTCACAGAGGCGCCGGTATCAATCATGGCCGTCGCCTCGATAACGGAAGCTTCTGGCCGCCCACTGGAAATCAGTACATCGACTAGCGGCCCATAGCGCGCCAGCCGGCGGGGTGATGGGTACTGAAATGACCAGCTTGGACTCACGCGAGTCCCATGGCCATCATTGACGCTGGCGGGGTGATTTTCTCTTCTTCCTCCGTTGCCGCCATAGCCAGAAAGGGCTCCGCTCCGAATATCTCGTATCCGGCACGGACAGCCTCATCGAAGGTCGGGTAAGACCCGTGAACTGTGCCGTCTCGGATCACGAGGATCTTCTCGCCGTACTCCTCGACGAGTCGATCCCGATGCTCCTCCAAGAATTGCTCGGCGGCCCTAACAATCTGTATCGCTGCTGCGTCTGTACTCATTCGGGAGGCAACCCTCCTGGGTTTACCCCCCGCGCCGTTAGGCTCTTAGAGCCTAACGGTCGCTCCCCCCAGCGTCAACAGCCAACCCGACGACGCAATTCGGGCTTCTACTGCTCACGGTGCACCCTAGGCGATGGCCGCGCTGCGTGGGGTAGTTACACGGGATTCTGTGGGGAAATCCGGGAAGCCGGGGAATCCCGCAGTGGTGGAGGCGGCGGGAATCGAACCCGCGTCCGAAAGCCTTCGACAACGACGTCTACATGCATATCCGGGTTGTGGCGGGAATCCGCGCCCGGAGGCGCCTTTCCCTGTTTCGGCCCCGCGGCGCATCAACCCGGCGAATCGCGCCGTAGGACCTATCCCTGAGTCTCACCGACGGCTCGGGAGGACCGCCGGCCAAGCCCGCCTGGTCGACGTCCTTTCCCGCCCGGCAGGCGTGGTCAGGAAGGACGTGGCTTAAGCAGCCAGTGCCAGATCAGTGTTGGCGTTTTTGGTTTTTCCACCGTTTACGGGAGATGGACCCCCGACATGCAGTCGTTGCTTCATGTACCTTCGTCGAACCCAGTACGCCCCCTCCTCGCGCGAGTCAGGCGGCAATTCCGAGGCCGAAAACCGGCCCCGGATCCCGGTGGGGACAGTTGCCCCGCACCCAGGACCGCGTCGCGAATCGGCTACGATTGTAGCAGCCTGTGAATGACGTCACGCGGCAGCCGAACGGCGGCCGACCCCGGCTGAAACGGAGTCACGATCGGCGTCTCCGGCGGACCGCGGCGGTTGTGAGAAACGCAGCAGTATCAGGGCGGGTTTCGCGCTACCGCGCGATGCCGGCCGGAGGCCGGCGCTCCGAGGCGGGGGCGCCATGCAGGGGAGCAGCGAAACGCGGTCTGCGGGCCTGCGGCCCGCGTGCCGGTCTGGAGACCGGCGTTCCAAGCCGGGTGTGCGATGCGGGGGAGGGGCGTCGTGCGTTTCGCGCGCTGCGCGCGCGATGCCGGCCGGAGGCCGGCGCTCCGAGCGTCGCCGTCGGGGCCATTGTCTTTTTGCTGGCCGCCAGCGTCGGGCAGGCCGGGGAGACGCCCGAGGAGTTCTCCGGGATTCCGTGGGAGTCGCTGGAGGAGCTGCCGGATGGACTCGCGGCGGTGCGGCAAGCCGCCACCATCGAGTCGCGGACGGACCGTCAGAAGGCGCTCGAAGCCATCGCGGATGACGCGGCGCTGCCGGCACGGGCCCGGGCCGCGGCCTCTTACCGCCTCGGCGCCGACGCGCTCCGGCGGGGACGGTGGACCGAGGCGGAGGAACGGCTCAGCGCTCCCGTGCTGGCCGACAGCGAATTGACGGCGGACGCGCTGCACATCCTCGGGAGGAGCCTGCCGGGGGTGCGGCGGAGGGATGGGATTGCGCTGCTGCGGCGGGTGCTGGAGGAGTTCCCGGAGTACGGGGAGCGGGACCGGCTGCGGTTCGACCTGGGGCGGCGGTTGGCGCGGGCCGGGGAGCGGGAGGAGGCGTTGACCCATCTGGATGCGGCCATCGCCGACGGTGGGTTCACGTTGCGGGGGGAGGCGCTGGTGGCGAAGGCGGCGGCGCTCGAGCGGTTGGGGCGGCGGGAGGAGGCGGCCCGCACTCTCGAGGTCCTCTACTACGACATGCCGACCCATGCGGAGTCGCTTCCCGCGGGCCGGCAGCTCTCGACGCTCTACAAGCGGCGGGACGTCGAGAACCCGTCCGCCGCCGAGAAGTACCCGCGGGCGATGCGGCGGGCGGCGGGGTTTGCGCGGGCGGGGAACCACCGGAAAGCCCACGAGAACTACCGCGAGATCGCGAGCCGGTTCGCCTCGGCGGCCGACATGGAGCTGGTGCGGCTGCGCATCGGCGTGGCGGAACACCACCGCCGGCGGCTGAGCGCCTCGCTGCGCACGCTGGCGCGGATCCGGCGGCCGGACCTGCTGCCGGAGGCCCTCTACTACCGCGGCGAATCCCTCCGGCGGCTCGAACGGCGGACCACCCAGCAGCGGGTCCTCGAGGAACTGCTGGCGCTGGAACAGGAACACCCGTTCGGGGAGCGGGCGCTCTACAGCATGGCCCGGGCGCAGTTGGCGCAGAACGACCGCGTGGCCGCCCTGCCGTTCCTCGCCCGGCTGGCCGAGGCGTATCCGACCGGCCAGCACGGGCCCTTCGCCCGCTGGCACGTCCTCTGGGACCGCTACCGCAACGACGATCTCGACGGGACGGCCGAGGAGTTCGAGCGCGCGGCGCGGGAGAACCCGGGCGACTTCATGGCCGGCCAGTTCCTCTACTACGCCGGGCGCTCGCGGGAGCGGACGGGGGATCCCGAGGGCGCGGCGGAGCTCTACCGGGAGGTCTTCGTCGGCTACCAGAACTCCTACTACGGGAGGATGGCCGCGGAACGCCTCGAGGAGATGGGCCGGCACGAGGACCTCGCCAACCCGCTGAGCGAGCCCCACCGGCTCCTCGAGCGGTTCCGGGTGCAGCGGACGGCGGAGGCGGCGCGGATCGAGGAGCTCTACGCCGCCGGCTACGGCGAGCGCGCCCGCGACGCGGCGCTGGCCGCCGCCCGGAGCGGACAGCCCGACGACCCGGCGTTCGAGGCGATGCGCGCCTGGCTGCTCGCCGACAGCAACCTGGCCGTCCAGTCCATCCAGGCGCTCCGGCGCGCCGCGCCGTTCCACACCTCCGCCGCCGGGGAGGCCCTGCCCGACGCCTTCTGGCGCATCCTCTATCCGCTGCGCTTCGAGGAGCGGATCCTGGAGCGCTCCGACCAGTGGGACCTCGACCCCTACTGGGTCGCGTCGCTCATCCGGCAGGAGTCGGTGTTCGTCCCCCGCACCCGTTCGCCGGTCGGGGCGCGCGGGCTCATGCAGGTCATGCCGGCGACCGGACGGGCGCTCGCCCGGCTCGAAGGCGTGAGCTACCGCACCTCGGGGCTCTACGACCCCGGCGTGAGCATCCGCTTCGGCACGCGCTACCTCCGCCAGCTCCTCGACCGGTTCGCGAGCCGTCCGGAGATGGCGCTCGCCGGCTACAACGCCGGCCCGCACCGGGTGCGGGACTGGACCGACATGAACATGACGATCCCCGCCGAGGTGTTCATCGAGGAGATCCCGTTCACGGAAACGCGCACCTACGTGAAGCTCATCATGCGGAACGAGAAGATCTACCGCCGGCTGTACCCCGAACTCGGCAAGGCGAAGGAGAAGGCCAACCAGTGAGCGACACCGTGGCCGCGCGGCGCCGCGGCAGCCGGAAGGCCGCGCAGTTCACCGAGTCGGTGATCCGCGAGATGACCCGGCTCTCGATGCAGTACGGCGGGGTGAACCTCGCCCAGGGGTTCCCGGACTTCCCGGCCCCCGCCGAGATCAAGGAAGCGGCCGTCAAGGCCATCCGCCGGGACATCAACCAGTACGCGATCACCTGGGGCGCGAAGTCGCTGCGCGACGCGCTCGCCGAGCGCTACCGGGCGCTCTACGGCATGGACGTGGACGCCGAGCGGAACTTCACGGTGGCCTGCGGCTCGACCGAGGCCATGATCGCCACGATGCTGGCGGTGGTGGACCCGGGCGAGGAGGTCATCGTCTTCGAGCCGTTCTACGAGAACTACGGGCCGGACACCATCCTCTCGGGCGCGGTGCCCCGCTACGTCCGCCTCCACGAGCCGGACTGGACCTTCGACGAGGACGAGCTGCGGGCGGCGGTCAACGAACGCACCCGGGCGGTCATCGTGAACAGCCCGCAGAACCCGAGCGGCAAGGTGTTCAGCGAGGGGGAACTGTCGCGGATCGCGGCGCTCTGCATCGAGCACGACCTGATCGCCTTCACCGACGAGATCTACGAGTTCATCACCTACGACGGCGCCCGGCACATCCCGATCGCGACGCTGCCCGGGATGGCGGACCGCACGGTGACCATCAGCGGGTTGTCCAAGTCGTACTCGGTGACCGGCTGGCGGGTCGGCTGGACGGTGGCCAGTGAGGACCTGAGCTCCGCGATCCGCAAGGTGCACGACTTCCTGACGGTGGGCGCGGCCGCTCCCTTGCAGGAGGCGGGGGCGGCGGCCCTGCGGCTGCCGGAGAGCTACTACGAAGAACTGCGGACGGGATATGAGGAGCGGCGCGACCTCATGGTGTCCGGCCTGACCGAGGTCGGCTTCCGATGTTTCGAGCCCGGCGGCGCCTACTACGTGATGACGGACATTGCGGACTTCGGTTTCCCGGACGACGTGGCCTTCGCCGAGCACCTCGTGAAGACGGTGGGGGTGGCCGCGGTGCCGGGGTCGAGCTTCTACGCCGATCCCGCGACGGGCAGCCAGCGGCTCCGGTTCACGTTCTGCAAGAACCGGGAAACGCTCGTGGAGGCGGTCGAGCGGCTCCGGCGCCTCCGTTGACCCGCCGGGTCGCCGCGGCGTTGGTCGCGGTGTGGGTGGTGGGGGCGTCTGCGTGGGCGCAGCCGCCGGGGTCCGCCGAGCACGCGGAGGCGGGGCGGCTGCTGGGGGTGGGCGACGGGGAGGCTGCGGTGGAGAGCGCCTTTGCGGCGATCACCCGGTCCGACCATTTCGAGCCGACCGACTGGAGCCAGGAGGTCCCGGAGGGCCGGATCGTTCTCGACGAGTTCACCGGCGCCGCGAATGCCGCGTACCGGCTGCGGCGCGCGGCGTACCGGGTGACGCTGGGGGATGCCCTGGCCGCTACGGAGGATGCCGTTGGGGCGGCGCGGGAGTACCGGCGCGCCATCGCGCTCGATCCGCGGGCGGAGACGTGGCGCCGGCTGGCGGACCTCCCGGGCATCCCGCTGTCCGGGCGGGTCGATGCGCTGCTTCGGTCGTGGGCGCGTTCCGGGGGATCGGATCCGGAAGCGCTGGAGCTGCTGCGGGAGACCGGCGCCTTCCGGACCGAGAACGGGCTGGCCGCGGCGCTCGACCGGTTCCGCTTCCGGGCTCCCGAGACCTCGCGGCGGCGGCCGCCGGAGGGGACGACACCGTACGAGGGTGTTTTTCCGAGCCAGTCGCTGGCCGTCGAAGGCGGCATCTGGTCGAGCGAGCGTTCGTTCGGAGAGGGTCGGCCGCTCGTCCTCTACTTCCCGGCGGATGGCTGTCCCCGCTGCGGCGAGGTGCTGGACGAGCTGCAGAGCGCGCTGCGGGGGCAGCCCGTGGACGTGATCGCCGCGGTGTCCGACGCCGACCTCGCCATCCTGACGCGGATCGCCGGGTTGACGGGTGGCGGGTTCTTCATGCCGGAGCCGCAGTCGGCCTCGACGCGGTCCCGGATTCGGGAGCGGCCCATCGGGCACGTCGTCCGCCGGGACACCGTGGGATTCCGTCCCGATGGGGACACCGGGGGCACGCTCTGGCTGGCGGCGCGGGCGGGGCTCTCCGTCTGGCGGATTCCGCTGGGCGGCGGTTCGGTGCGCCGCGACCTGAGCGCGCTTTTCCGGTTCCTCGACGACTCCCCGGTCGAGGGCAGCACCGCGGAGCTGGTGGAGGTTCCGGGCGACGCGGAGGACTTGACCCAAGTCCTCCGCCGGCTCGCGGCCGGCGCCGAGCCGGTCCGGGACATCGAGGACCGGCTGCTGAACGCGGTCCGCACCACGTTGCGAGGAGCCAGCGATCCAGCGGCGCGCGGGACGTCTTTGCTCCGGGCGGCTTCCGGGCTGGAGGCGGGGGACGCGGCCCGGCTCGCGCTGCTGGCGCGGATCGCGCCGCGTTTCGGGGAGCGCCTCCTGCAGGCGGCGCAGGCGCTGGACGGGGACGTGGTGCGCGCCGTCCCGGGCGGGCGCCTGCGGGTCGCGGCCATGGAGGGAGCCTTCGTCATCCAGCGCGACTACGAGGGAGCCGACGGGGGGGAGCTGGTGCTGTCGGCCGTAGTCCGGCCGGGAGACCCGGGGGATCTCGAGGTGCTCGAGATCGTTCCCGGGCGCGCGCTGAGCGTGACCGCCCGCGAGGAGGGGCCGGTGTTCCATCGGGAGCGGCCGGACGGGGAGGCCTGCCTCGCCTGGGGCCCCGCCACCGGCCCCTTCGAGGAGGACTGCGCGGCCGACTTCCGTGAGGGAGCGGTCGTCGTTTCCCGGAGCCAGCTCGCCGGCGGCAGCGACGGCGGGGAGCCGGGCTACCCGGTGCGGGTGGACGGCGGCGCGGGGGCGCCCGAGGTGGTTGCGCTGACCGAGGGGCTGGCCGCATTCGCCGCCGGCGAGATGGAGGCGGCCGGCGTCGCGTTTACGCGCGCGTCCGAAGCCATCGGCCCCGGGTCACTCCTCGACCTGGCGGCGATCCGCTTCAACCTCGCACTCGTAGCGGAGGCGCGCAGCGACCGTGAAGAAGCCCTCGCCGCACTCCAGGCGATCGGCGACGCCACCTTCCCGGGGGTACTGGAGGAGGCCATCCGCCGCCTCTACCGCGCCGGCGCGAACCGCTGATAGCACGACGGCTTGGAACGCCGGCTTCAGACCGGCACGCGAGCCGGATCGCGGAAACGGCTCGGAGCGCCGGCCTCTGGCCGGCATCGCGGCCGCAGGCCGCGAAACGCACGCCGCAGCGGACCCCATGGCGTGATCCCAACCAGGAACGGCTGCGCGCGACCCGAACAAGAGCCGAACGTGGGTCCCCACCTTCACGGGGGAGGAGGGCCGTCAGCGCGGGTTTCGCGCTCCCGCGCGATGCCGGCCAGAGGCCGGCGCTCCGAGGCCCCCCACTCCAGCTCCACCAGACCCTTCACCGACGCGATCGGTCCGGGCCGGCACGCCGCAATGTGCACGTTCGCTTCGACTTTTCCACATTGGCGTCCGAAACGGGAAAAAACGGACCGGAATTACGTCTAGGCAGATAGGGGGAAACAGCGGGTTTCCTCCACTGCACATCAGGAGGAGTTCCCGATGCCGAACACCGGCCATATGCCGCCGATCGATCCGCTCTGCGCGTCCGACGGGGGGTTGGTAGCATGACTGCCCCACAGGTTGCAGAAGCAGTGTTCGACAGCCACCGGTTCGTGAAGCGCCTCACCGAGGCCGGCATGGAACGAGGGCTGGCCGAGGTCCTGGCCGAAGAGCACATGGGCCCCTGGATCCGAAACGTCGCCACGAAGACGGACGTCGAAAACTTCCGGCGCGAAGCAGCCACCAAGGCCGACATGGAGCTGGTCCGGAAAGACCTAGCCAACTTCCGCACGGAGGCCGCCCCCAAAAAGGACCTCGCGGACCTACGCGCCGACACGGCCTCCAAGAAGGATCTCGCGGACCTCCGCGCCGACATGGCCTCCAAGAAGGATCTCGCGGACCTCCGCGCCGACATGGCCTCCAGGAAAGATCTCGAACACACCGTCGAGCTGATCC
>JAPPGX010000104.1:0-3833 GCA_028877265.1 Acidobacteriota bacterium | reverse complement strand
CTCCGCGCCGACATGGCCTCCAGGAAAGATCTCGAACACACCGTCGAGCTGATCCGGTTGGACGTGGAGAAAAGGCTTGCCCACCTGCGCGGCGATCTCATCAAGTGGATGTTCGGGGCGCTGATGGCCCAGGCAGCTCTCGTGGTGGCCATCATCAAGCTGTTCTCGTAGGTGGAGGGTTCAGCTTTCGTCCGCCTGTCGGCGGACTGTGCCGGCTGTTTCCGAAGCAGAGCAATAGCTCTGCGGAGACCCCTTGAGCACGAGGGATGGGAGACGGCGTCAGCCGGCCTCCATTCCTCGTAGCTCGGGAACCCGGCGTTCCAAGCCGAGAGCGCGATCCGGGCTCGCGGGCGTACCGTCGTTTCGCGGCCTGCGGCCGCGGTGCCGGCTAAAGCCGGCGCGTCGCCTACTCCAGACCCACCAGACCCTTCACGGACGCGATCAGCTTGAGCGAGTCGTAGCCGACGCCGTCCTTGAAGACGGTCACCACGTTCCGGATCTGGAAGGGATCCATCACCGGATCGCCGTCGATCAGGATCAGGTCGGCGAGCTTGCCCTCCTCGATGCTCCCGAGGTCGCCGTCCACCCCGAGCACCCGGGCGCCGTTCAGGCTCATCACCTGCATCGCCTGCGCCGGGGTGAACTCGGCCTCGAGCAGCAACTCGTAGTTCCGCTGGTCGCCGAAGCCCGGCAGCGCGCCGCCGTTCCCGGTGGGGTCCACGCCGGCGGCGAGCAGGCCGCCCGCCTGGAAGTAGCGGTACTCGAACGCCTGGGCCTTCGGGAAGAGGTCCTGCATCACCGCGTCGCTGGCGCCGGCGATCTCCTCGCGGCGGGCGAGGTACTCGTCGCGGGCCCCGGGCGAGAGCGCCTCCAGGTTCCGGTCCTCGAGCGGGGGCCGGCCGGGCACCGAAAGCTCATAGACCGCGAGCGTGGAGGTCAGCGCGACCTCGTTGTCCACCATGTGGGAAATCGTCGCGTTGACCTCGTCCGAATCGATGTCGATGTCCCGGAGGGTGCTCCGGAAATCGGGCGGGCACTCATCCGGCTCCTTGTCGGCGTGGTACTCGGTGTTCGTGAAGAACCCGTGCTCCAGCGAGTCGATGCCGAGGTCCACGGCCTCCCGGAAGGTCACCGAGCAGAGGTGCGCGGTGAACTTGAGGCCATGCTTGTGCGCTTCCTCGATGGCGGCGCCGAGCTCGGCCCGCGAGATCCGCGTGTAGGCCTTGAACCAGGTCGCTCCTTCTTCGGCCCAGTAGGCCACCACTCGGCGGGCGTCCGCGGGACTGTTCACCTGGGTCATGTAGGTGCTGGCGCCGGCGCCCGAGATGTAGGGGCCGGTGATGTGCATCCGCGGACCCACGATCTCGCCCGCGTCGATGGCGCGCCGCATGTTGATCTCGCTGTACGGGGAATAGCTGCCGGTGGTGCGGATGGTGGTGACGCCCGCCGCCAGGTAGAGCCGCGGCGAGGTGGTGTTCATCTGCGAGTGCCGCGCCGCCGTCGTGTAGAAGGTGTGGTTGTGGATGCCGATGAGGCCGGGGATCACGGTGTGTCCGGACCCGTCGATCTGCCGCGCGCCCTCGGGGATGGCGACGTCGCCGTCCGCGCCCAGGCTCTGGATGCGGCGGTCCGCGATGACCACGGTCTGGCCGGAGCGCGGGGCGGCGCCGGTGCCGTCCACCACCTGGACCCCGGTGATCGCGATGACCGCATCGCCGTACTGCACGAACTGCCGGGCGTCTTCGGTGAGTTCGTCGGCCGTCTGGGCGGCGGCCGCCGCCGGAAGCGTGAGGAGCGCAATGGCCCCCACAAGCCCAAGGGCCTTCCTGAAAGAGAGTTCGGACATCTGCGCCTCCTTGCCGGAGCTGGAACCGGCGAACGGTATCCCGAATCCGGCCGTCCATGCGAGAATCACCGGTTGCCATGAGCGCCTTGACCCATTCGCTTCTTGCCGGTCTCGTCGGCGGCTGCCTGCTCGCCGCGGGGGCAAGCGCCCAGGAGGGTGTCTCGCCGCTCGAGACCCCCGCCCCGGACGGAAGCGGGATGTACTCGCTCTACTCGGCGCCCGAGGGCGCCACCTTCCTCAGTTGGGTGGAACCGGCCGGAGAGGGCCACGTCCTCCGCTTCTCGGAACTCCAGCGTCCGGGGAGCAGCGAGGAAGTGACCGAGGACGCCTGGGGAGAGCCGAAACCGGTCGCCGAGGGATCCGGCTGGTACGTCAACTGGGCGGACCATCCGAGCATCGCGCTCGTCGGGGAGAACCGGCTCGCCGCCCACTATCTCGTGCGGAACCCGGAGGCCGAGGGGCACTACGGATACGGGCTGAAGATCGTCTACTCCATGGACCGGGGCGCCACCTGGCGCGAGGTGTTCTCGGAGGGGCTGAACCACGTCGAGAGCTACTCCGGATTCGTTTCCTTCACCCCCGAGCAGGGCGGGTTCTCGGCGGCCTACCTCACCCCGCCGCCGGGTTCGACGGACCCCGGGGACATGACCCTGCGGCTCGCCCGGTTCCACGAACAGGGCTACCAGCTCGGCAACCAGCGGCTGGACCCCGACGTGTGCGCCTGCTGCCCCACCGCGATGGCGACCATCGACGGCGATCCGGCCGTCGTCTACCGGGACCGGGTGCGGAACGCCCCGGAGGACGACGTCCGCGACATCGCCATCACCCGCAAGGTGAGGGGCCGCTGGGAGCCAGGGAGGCCGGTCCACGCGGACGGCTGGGGCATCAACGCCTGCCCGGTAAACGGCCCCGCGATCGCCGCGACCGGTAGCGCGGTGGCGGTCGCGTGGTTCACCATGGCCAGCGGGGAGCCCGAGGTCCGCTTCGCCTTCTCGCAGAACGGCGGGGAGAGCTTCGGAACGCCGATTCGGCTGGACGAGGGCGGCGGGCGCGGCTACACGGCGGTCACGATGCTCGACGACGGCAGCGCGGTCGCCGCCTGGCTCGAGACGCCGGGCTCGGGGCGGGGCGAGGTACGGGTCAAGCGGGTCTACCCGGACGGGCTGATCGGGCCGTCCGTCAAAGTGGCGGACGCTCCGGCCGGCCGGGAAGCCGGGGTCCTGCAACTCGTCCGGGTCGCCAACGAGCCGCCCCCGGAGCCGGAGGAAGACGAAGAGGCCGAGGACGAGGCCGACGAGGAAGCCGCCGAGGAAGAGGCGGCGGAAGGCGAGGACATCGAGGAAGTCTTCGATGTCCAGGAACGCCTCATGGTCGCCTGGCGGGACGGCAAGGTCCTCACCGCGCTGGTGGCGGTCTCCGCGCTGGAGTTCTGACGGCGCCGCCGGCTTGGAACGCCGGCTTCAGCCGGCACAGCGGGCCGACCTGCGGGATGGCGCCGCCGGCTGGGAACGCCGGCCGGTTCTCACGGTAGCGGCCTTCAGGCCGGCGCGCGCGGCCGCGCCATCCGGCCCGCAATGTCCTCCAGCACCTGCTCCGCCACCGTGCGCCCGAACCGCGCGAGCCACGCCTTCGAGATCGCGTCCGAGTCGTCCATCACGACCCGGCGCCGAGATAGACGCCGGAACCGATGACGGCCTTTTGGCCGGTGTCGAACACCGGGATGGCCACCGCGTACCCGAGCTTGGGGGAACCGGTGTCCTCGTCCCCCTCGATGGTGGGGTCGTCATAGTAGTACTCAAGAAACTTCTGCCCGTCGCGCCGTGCGCCTTCGATCAGTTCCTCGGCGAACCTCACCCCGTTGATGTCCGTCCTCGTCAGGTCCGTCGGCCTGCCTTCCCGAAACGGCTCGGTTGCGTGAAAGAAAATAATGTCCCCGGCGGCCACGATCCACAAATAGACGGAACCCGACTTCCAATGCCCTCCTTCT
>JAPPGX010000152.1:1561-2738 GCA_028877265.1 Acidobacteriota bacterium | reverse complement strand
GGGGCGTCGACAGCCGGCCGCGGTGGAGCAAGGCGGCGGTGTTGCAGCGGCTCGCTGTGGGCGGCCCGAGCGGTGCGCCCGCGGGGCGACGGCCGAGGAGAACGGCATGAGGGATGCGAGTGTCGGCGGGGCGGGGCCGATGTCGGTCGTGGTGCGGCGCGCGGCGAGGCGCGTGGCCGCGGCGTGGCGCGAGGTGGTCGATCCGGCGACGGGCGGTGCGCTGTTCATCTGCCCGGGGTGCTGGCCGGAGGCGGGCGCGTACTGGCGGGCTCGGCCGAACGCGGGGGTGCGGGTCCTCGCCGCTCGGCCGGAGTGGGCGCAGTGCGGCGTGTGCGACCCGGAGCGGTCGTGCTGACGGGGCGCGGACGGCGGATTCGGGTCTGCGATGGCGAACGAGCACGGATGGGGCGGCGAGCTTCGATGGACGTTGCCGGGCGCGTTGTCGGGAACGGACAGGTAGCCATGCCGGCGTCCCGGGTGCTGCACGCGCGGTTGGGCCACTCGGCGCGGGTGTCGAGGTTGTCGGACCTGGCGTTCCGGGTGTGGACGACCTACGTGCTCGGAGCGGACGACTTCGGGGTGATGCGGGCCGACGCGGTGGCGTTCCAGGCGGCGCACGACGCGCTGCGGGAGCGTCCGGCCGAGGAGGTCGCGGCGAGCATCGACCGGCTGGTCGAGGTGGGCCTGGTGTCGGCGTTCGAGCACCGGGGCGTGCGGTTCCTGTACCAGGACCGGTGGCAGGACTTCCAGCGGGTGCGGTTCCCCGGCCGGACGGTGCATCCGCTCCCGGTCGGGGCGATGGTGAGCGCGCGGACGTTCCACCTGTGGTCGGCGCATCCGGGCGGCTCGCGGCTGCCGGCGGCGAAGGGGTCGTTCGCCGCTTCCGCACCACTTCGGAAGTTCTTCGGAAGTAGTTCCGCACTACTTCGGAACCACGACTTCCGAACTACTTCGGAAGTAGTTCCGCACCACTTCCGAACTACTTCGGAAGTGAATTTGCACCAGCAAATACGGGCCGATTTCGGGTCCGAGGGCGTTCAGAGCCGTCCGCAGAGGCACTTCGGAACCACTTCGAAAGCTCACGCGCGCGGTCGCGCGCGCGGTACGGATCACGGATCTCCAAGTACAAGTACTAAACCAAGTACACCCAGTGAAACAGGGGGAGGGGGTCTGGGGG
>JAPPGX010000152.1:0-1551 GCA_028877265.1 Acidobacteriota bacterium | reverse complement strand
CCCCCCCCCCCTCACCCCCCCCAAAAACCACAACCCCCCCCCCCCCCCCCCCCCCGGGCGGGGGGGGGGGGGGCGCGGGGCCCGGCCGCCGCCGCGGCGACGGGCGCGGCGTCGCGGGCGGCGGCGTTCGTCGAGCGGTACCGGTCGGAGCTGTATCCGCAGCACCGGGGGGTGGCGTATGCGCCGACGCGCGCGGTCGAGGCGTCGGACGCCGACGCGGCCGAGCGGCTGTGCCGGGCGTGGGACGACGCCGCTCTGGACCGGCTCGTCGAGCGGTTCCTGACCGCCGAGGGCGACCCGTTCCTGGCGGGCCGGACGCGGACGCTGTCGATGCTGCTGTCGCGGGCGCCGGCGCTGGCCGAGCAGCTTCGGGGTCGGCCCGCGGGCCGGCGTGACGGCGCGGCGCGGTCGACGGAGCCGCGCGAGGCGTACGACGCGGTCATCGAGGGGGCGAAGCGATGACGACCGAGTGCGGGCGGTGCGCGGGGACGCCGGGCTGGGAGCCGGTCGAGGTGGAGGGCGTGACCCGGCTGCGGCGGTGCGGGTGCTGGACGGCGGCGCACGCTTCGGCGCCGTCGGTGCCGCGGGAGTTCCGGGAGGCGGGGTGGGCGACGTGGCGGCGAACGGCGGAGAACCGGCACGCCCTGGCGGCGGCGCAGGCGTTCCTGCGCGGCGGCGAGGACGGCCGCGACCTGCTGTTGTGCGGGCCGGTCGGGACGGGCAAGACGCGGCTGGCGTGCACGGTGCTGAACGAGTCGTGGCGGTTGGGCGAGCGGTCGATGGCGTTCGCGCGGGTGCCGCTGCTGCTCTACCGGCTCCGGCCGCAGGCGGCGCTGGAGACCTCGGAGACGTTCGACCGGCTGGCCGCGGCGACGCTGGCGGTGCTCGACGACCTCGGGTCGGAGCGGGACGCGGCGACCGACTACACGCGGCGGACGCTTCTGATGCTCTACGAGGCGCGTCACGACGCCGGCAGGCGGACGGTGTGGACCTCGAACAAGCGGCCGAGCGAGATCGCGGCGTTCATGGGGGACGACCGGCTGTCGAGCCGGCTCGTTGGCCGGTGCGACGTGGTGGGGCTGGAGGGCCGGGACTGGCGGCTTCTGGCGCGGGATGCGCCGGTGCCGGACCGGCGCGCGGACATGGGGCCGGCCCTGGCCGGCGCGCAGGTGGAGGGCCTCGGCCGATGAGCCGCCTGCCTGACCGGGACCCGGCGGTGCGGGACGAGGGCGCGAGCGGCGGGCGGAGGACCGCGCGCGGAGAAGCCACACCCGTTCGTTCGACGAGCGTCTCGACAACGGCATCGGGCGCGGGGCGCCGCGCGGCCGCATTCCGGCCCGAGCCGCCGCCTCTGGTCGTGCGTCAACGAGGTCGGACGCGCCGAGGTGGTGGACCACCTCCCGGAGGCGGTGGCGCCGACGTCGCCGGAGACGCTGTTCTTCATCCGGCGCTTCGTGGTCGACCAGTAGGAGCGGTGCGCGGCGGTGCTGGAGGACCGCTGGGGCCGGTCGTTCCACTTCGTGTCGCAGTCGGTGGCGGACGCTCTCGTCG
>JAPPGX010000008.1 GCA_028877265.1 Acidobacteriota bacterium | reverse complement strand
GTGCTCGGCACCGCGCACGTCGTAACGCCACCCACCACGAAGGGGCCGCCGGCTTCAGCCGGCGCCCCGCTACCCCAAACTCTGGATCCAGGACACCGCCTCCGGCGCCAGGCCCGGGCCGTCGTGCTTGACGTAGAGATACAGGGTTTCCACCCGGTCGCGTAGCCGCTCCAGCATTCCGGAAATCACCACGCGCTCCTCCGGGGTGTAGGGCGGGTCCCGGCGGAGACGGACGTAGGCGAAATCGGCGGTGACGGAGACGTCCGGCGGTTCTTCCAGCTCCGAGATTCCGGCTACGAGCGCTGCGCCGGCAGCCCGGCAGGCGTCGCGCACGGCGTCACAGTCCCAGGAGTCGTGCCGGAACTCGAGCGCGGCGCGGCTTCCCGGGGGCAGGCTCCCGAGGAACACCGCCAGCCGTTCGTCGTTGCGGGGAAACCACGGGGGGCACTGGAAGAGAATCGGTCCCAGGCGCTCTCCGAGTGGCTCGAGCGCTTTGAGAAAGGACGCCACCGACTCCTCGGTGTCCGCGAGCCGAGCCCGGTGGGTGATGCCCTGATGGGCCTTGACTGCGAAGCGAAACGACTCCGGCGTACTCTCGGCCCAGGCCGTGGCGAGTTCGGGTTTGGGAAAGCGGCGAAAGGTGTGGTTCACCTCCACGCTCCGGAACACCGAGGCGTAGTAGGAAAGGAAGTCGGCGGGTTTGGTCTTCTCGGGATAGAAGGCGCCCACCCACTCCCGGAAGCCGTAGCCGGACGTGCCGGCGAGAAGGTTCAACTGCTCTCGAAGAGGCTGTCGAAAGCGGCCTTGGCGTCCCGGGCGGTGTCCAGCTTCCTCCCGGTCACGTCGAGGACCTCGGTGGGGCGGAAGTGGAGACACTCGTTGCCGGCCCACTTGTTGACGATGCGCTCCGGAATGTCGGCCCGGCATTCGTAGCGTTCCTTCGGATCGAAGAACGTGCAGTGCCGGCAGGAGCGGAGCGGCGTGCTGCACGTGGGACACGTCGAGCCGACGACGATCGAAACCTCACCGGTTGGCCACTGGTACCCGCAGCGGGCGCACCGGGTCACGATGGTGGCGCGCCGGTCGCCGGCGAGCCGGAGGGTTCGCAGCTGCTCGGTGTTGCCGAGATCGGCGAGCCGCTCGCCCACCTCACGCTGGAACCGGCGCTGCTCCTCGCTATCGCGACGCTTGCGCTGTCCGCGGCGGCGGTACTTCATTCGGGAGGAAGATCTACGGGGATTTCGGGGGACAGCCCGTGGGGCCATCCGAAGCAGACGCGCAAACGAGGCGCGACACGTTGATCCATCGGATGCCCGGGACGACTCAGCGGCGCTGAATCGCCGACGGTTGAAGCAGTTCGAGGCGCGTCAGGCACGCGGGGCATCAGCCTCGACTGCCGAGTCCGAAGCCTAACACGCCCGGAAGAGGGGCCGTCAACAGCAGACCGCTAGACCTGGCACCGGGGGCAGTAGAAGGAGGAGCGGCCCGCGATCGGAATGCGGGCAATGACCCCCCGCCGGCAGCGGGGGCAGGCGTCGCCCTCGCGGCCATAGACGAAGAAGCGGGCCGAGGTGCTCTGACGGCCCGCCTCGCCATCGCTCAAATAGAGAATCTCGGGAGTCCGGGTGCTGCGGATCGAGCGGCGCAGCGTCCAGCGGATCGCGCGCTGGAGTTTCGCGGCCTCCCGGTCTCCGAGTTCGGCGGAGTTCCGGGCCGGGTGGATGCCGGCGCGCCAGAGCGCCTCGGCCGCCTGGATGTTGCCGATCCCGGCGATCCGGTCCTGATCCAT
The DNA here is from genome assembly GCA_028877265.1 of Acidobacteriota bacterium. Lineage (GTDB taxonomy): Bacteria > Acidobacteriota > Vicinamibacteria > Marinacidobacterales > Marinacidobacteraceae > Marinacidobacterium. Next base: position 26,385 of record JAPPGX010000008.1, on the reverse strand, counting down.
GAGGAGCGACTTCACGGGCCGGCGGCTGGCGCGGAGCAGTGCCGCGAGACGCTTTCCCGTGAAGGCCGGTCCGAGGGGTTCCGGACCGAGGCGGGCAAGCCGTTCCTCATCGGCGGGAAGACACACGGAGAAGTGGCCGAAGCGCCGCTTGTCCGAGAAGAGCACCCGGCGCCCGCCGGCGATCCCGAGAGCCGCCCGGACCGCCGGCGGGTCGGCGTCGCCGGGACGGCGGAGCGCCCACTTGCCGCTCATGCCGAGGTGGCTGAGGAGCGACGCGCCGCCCCTCTCGAACTCGATGCGCAGGAACTTGCCGCGCCGCTGGACCGCTGCGACCACGCGACCCTCGGCCGCCCCCCGGATCGCGCTCTCCGTCTGTCCCCGCCGGGTAAGCGGGTCGGGAACCGTGACGTCCAGCAGCCGTTCCCCGCCGAGCCAGGTCGTCAGGTTTTCGCGGTTCGCTTCCGCTTCCGGCAGTTCCGGCAAGAAGGTGCTCGAGAGAGGCCGGCTAGCCGCCCAGGATTTCGCTGACGGCGCGGTGGGCCTGGTCGATGGCGGACTGGGTGTAGGCGTAGGCGCCCGCGTCGGAGTTCGCGATGCGGACCCGTCCGAAGGGCCGGCGGCCGATCTCGTTCGGGGCCTCTCCGGGAGCGTAGGGCGGATCCCACAGGGAGTTGAACTCGAAGGCGTAGCCGTGCGGCCAGCGGTTCACGGTGAGCCCCAGGATGTCGCGGGCCGGATCGAAGCCCCCGGGACCGAGGGCCCGCGCGAGCTGGCTCCGGGTTTCGCGTTCGAACGTCTCGAAGCCCATTTCCAGCAGTTCGTGCTGTCCCGCGGCATGCTGCACCCGGGCGCTGGCTCCGGGGAGGCACGGCGTACGCACCGTGTGGAGCACGATGAGGTCTTCGGGGCCGCTCGAGAAGTCGTAGCCCCCGATGCTCACCGGGAAATCGAGAGACACGCTGGCGTGGAACCCGGCCGGGAAGTAGATGTTCGACGTTCCCAGCGAAACGAAGGAGGTCCAGTTCCGAATCAGGACGTTCGAATAGACGAGGGGCACCTTCGGGGGATAGGCGAGCGCCTGGCGCTGCTCCTCGGGGAGTTCGGGGAGCAGGTAGGGAATCACCCGGTTGTAACAGGCGAGCACGACGTGGCCCGCGTGGACCCGGGTCTCGGCGCCGTTTTGGACATAGGTGACGCTGGCCGGTGCGGCGCCGCCGTCCCGCACCCGAACCGCGGTGCTGTTCAGGCGGATGCGGCAGGGCGAGTCGGGACGGTCGAGGGCGCCGTAGTCGAGCCGCGCCTCGACGATGTCCTCCTGGGTACTGCCCGCGGCGGCGCCCGGCACCAGTTTGCGCACCAGCAGCCGGGCGATGGTGGCGTTTCCGTCCGGGAAGTGGAAGATGTAGGGGTCCGGGTTGTCGTTCGGTTTCGCCGTCAGGCTGAGCCGGGGATGGTCTCCCGAGGTCAGATCCATGTCCTGGAACCCGGGATATCCGAGACCCCAGAGATCGAGCGCGGGCACCCCGTCCGGTCCCATGCCGAAGAGCCCGTGAGTGCGCTGGCGGTAGAGCGCCTGGATCTCGGCGCCCATCCCGAGCGCCTCGAGGAAAGCCTCGTAGCTGGTGGCTGCCAGCCGCTTTTTCTTGGCGGTCTCGCCGAGGTCGGGCCACGGGTCCCCGGGGGCCTCGTAGAGACGAACGAAGTCGGAGCGCCCGGCCTCGCTCAGGGGGGTCTCGGCGGCGAACTCGGCGGCGGGGCGGCGTCCCATGCCCGTCACCAGACGGTCGTCGCCGAAGTCCTCGCTGCCGAAGAACACCGAGTTCCGGAGTCCGTGAGACCGGTAGAGATCGCGGTCGAAGGCGGTGAAGAACAGGTCGAGGTCGATCCCCAGATCGTCGAGAAGGCCGTTCACCGCCGGGGTGAAGCTGGAGGGGGAGTCGAGGGACTGGGTGCCGCCGTAACCGAGCACGGTGCGGCCCTCGTGGGTGAACTCGTTCCGCTTCGCATGGCCGCCGAAGTCGTCATGGTTGTCGAGGACCAGGATCCGTGCCTCCGGGAAGGCCTTTCGGTAGAACCAGGCCGCGCTGAGGCCGCTGATGCCGCCTCCCACGACCACCAGGTCGAAGCTCCCTCCGTCGGCGGCTCCCGAGTCGTCCCAGGACCCGCCGTTCTCCACCCGGTCGCGCAGCTCGTGAGCGACCTCGAAGGAACCCGGGTGGCTGCCGCGCAGACCGGTCAGCGCCGGCGGGTAGGGGCCGCTCGGTCCAGGCGCCGTACAGGCGCCGAGCAGCCAGCCGGAGGCCCCCGGAAGCGCAAGGGCTCCCACTCCCACCGGTATCCCGTTCAGGAAGTCCCGCCGGCTGATCTTCCGGCTCATCCCGAGGTCGCGGTCGCTCTTCCGGGTGGGGCCGGCGGCAGGAACGGGGTCTCGATCGCTGGCCATCCTGCCTCGAATCTTCCCACTTTCGAGTGCGATGCGAGTCGCCCCCGTGAACCGTCCGGTAAATTGGCCGTTCCACCCAGTCCTTCCGGAGGCCGTTCCGTGCACACATCGAAGTCCCGACGCGGGACGCTCCGCGCCTTCTCCGCATCCGCCGGATAGCGCAGGCAATGCGACGCCGCCGGTTCCTGACATCGGTCGCGGGTGTCGCGGTGGTCTCGGGCTACCGCGGGGTCCCGGCGGCCACGCGGCTGAACGGACGGATCGGCATCGTCGGCGGGGGCATCCTGGGATGCTCCATTGCGCTCCACCTCGCGCGCCGGGGCGCGGACGTCACTGTCTTCGAGCGCACGGGACCGGCGGCCGGCGCCACCGGGAACTCCTTCGCGTGGATGAACGCCAGTTTCTCGAAGCGTCCGCACTCCTATCACGAGTTGAACTGGCGGGGCCTCCAGGGCTGGCGGCGGCTCGAGGCCGAACTCGGCGGCGCGCTCGAAGTGAGCTGGGGGGGCAGCCTGGAGTACCGCGTCGAGGCCGATCGCGTGCGGCTCCTGCACGAGCAGCTCGCGCGGAGCCAGCGCTGGGGCTACCCCATCCATCAGGTGGACGAAGACCGCTTCCGTGAACTCGAACCGGGACTGACCCCGGAGGCGCCGGTCCTCGCCGCGATCTGGGCGAGTGCCGAAGGACACATCGAGCCGCGCTCGGCGACGCGGGCGCTCTGGGCGGCGGCCGAAGCCGCCGGCGCGAAACTCCTGATCGCCGAGGTGAACGCGCTGGACATCGGCTACGGCGTCCTGCGGGGTGTCAGGACGTCAGCGGGAGACCATGAACTCGACACGCTGGTCCTCGCGGCCGGCGTTCAGGCGCCCGAGCTGGCGCGCCAGGCGGGGGTCGACGTACCCCTCATCGAGTCCCCGGGCATCCTTGCCCATTCGACTCCGGCGAAGTCCGTGGTTAACCGGATCGTGCTGGCGCCGAGCATCCACGTCAAGCAGGCCGCCGGGGGCAAGGTGGTGGCCGGCGTCGGCTTCGCGGGCGCGGGATCGACCGACCACTCGCGCGCGGTGGGCGAGGAGATCTTCCGGGAGACCGCCAAGGTCCTCCCGGCGGCCGGCGACCTGGAGGTGGACGAGGTAACCCTCGGCTACCGGGTGCTACCCAGGGACGGGCACCCCATTGTCGGTTTCGATCCGGCGGCGCCGGGCATCTACTTCGCTTCCATGCACAGCGGGATCACGATGGCCCCGATCATGGGGATGTTTGCCGCCATGGAAATCCTCGACGACGTCGAGGTCACCCTGTTGTCCGACTACCGGCTCGCGCGCTTTTCCTGAGTGGCGCCGGCGGATCGGCGCCGGATAGACGTTTCCCCAAACGCGGTAGGCATCGGTCCTCAGCCAACCCCCTTCGGGCTGCCGCTTGGGGATGGGTGGGTCTTCGCGCGACAGCCCCCGGCAACGCCGGACGCCGGATGTAAGGAGGTGAACTTTCCAGCGCAATGGAAATATACCACATCTGGATGCCCATAAGCCACTGAATTACCGAGTGTCATAGGCCCGGAATACGACCTCCAGATCGCGCCGCGCGGTTTCGAAATCGGACCGCGGACGGTGCGCGGGATTCCGGACAGAGCGGAGGAAATCCCGGGCCATCGCGCCAAATCCCATGAGGTCTGCGAACGGGCCCACCCGGAGCGGAATTCCCCACTGGGCGCGCGACCAGAGGTAGAGGCCGTTGCTCTCGAAGACGATGCGGCCGTCCTCTCCTTCCACGAACGAGTGCTGCAGGATCCCTCCCGGTAGCGAAGGGGTATTCCAGCCGTAGCGGACATCGGCGTGGATTCCGGACGGGTAGTCGAGTTCGAGGTCAGCGTGCCGCTCCGGCTCGCCTTCGTCCGGAAAGTCCGCCCGCACGGTTGCCGGCTCGGCGCCGACGATGGCGCCGAGAAGCGCGACGAAATGGATGCCGCCTTCGAGCAGGGCGCCGTGCCCGACCCGCCAGTCGGATGGCTGCTGCCGGGTGAGCTTCGACAGGCGGACCCGGCGCAGCGGCCCGATACCCGGGAGCCACCCCCGGAGCCGGCCCAGGGACGGCTTGTAGAGGTAGTTCTCCGCGACCATCAGCGACCCGGGCGGCCGCCCGATCAGCGCCTGGCCGATCGCATCGACTTCGGCGCGTGACTGCGCCATCGGCTTTTCCACGAGCACCGACTTTCCGGCCTCGAGTGCGGCGACCGTTTGGGCGGCGTGATGTTCGAGCGGGGAACAGATGGCGACCGCCGCGATGTCCGGTCGCCCCAGGGCCTCCTCGAAACCGGCGAGCGCCTCCCCGGAGAACCGCGCCGCGAGGGCCCCGGCCGATTCGGAACTCCGGCTGGTGAACGCCAGCCGCACGCGCGGCGCGAGGTTGGCCGCGTGCACCCGGGCGATCCGGCCGCAACCGACGATGGCGACCGTCGGACGCCCGGCCGTGTCCGCGGCAGCTTCTCCGGTCAAGACGTTCTCCGGTTCACGATCCCCTCCGCGATCCGGAGGGCCCCCGCCGCAATTGTGAGGCTGGGGTTGACCCCTCCGGAAGCGGGGAAGGTGCTGCCGTCGGTAACGAAGAGGTTGTCGAGCCCGCGCAGGCGGCCCGCCGGATCGAGCGGCGCATCATCCCCTGCACTACCCATCCGGAGCGTGCCCACCGCGTGGGAGAACGAGGAGATGGGCCAGACGTGGGTCGCGAGCGCCCCCGCCGCGCGCAGGATCTTCCGCGCCCGCCGTACGAGCAACTGCAACCGGTCGCGGTCGGCTCTCCGGTAGCGGTGCTCGATCCGAACCTGCTTCATGCCGAACGCGTCCGTCTCATCTCCCAGAAACACCCGGTTGGCCGGGTCCGGTTCGTCCTCCGCCACGCACAGGAGATTCTGGAGCCGGTGCACGAGCGGCTTCGCGAGGAAGGCGCCGGCGACCCCACCGGCGGCCCGCCGGACGACGCCGGCGTCCGGGGTGTAGATGTCCTGGATGACGCCGACCGCGAGGCCGTCCCGGTCGCGCGCCTCTTCGTAGAAGTCGGTGAAACAGACCTGTTTGTGGAACACCTGCTCCGGGTTCGTCTGGAAGGGAAAGAGCCCGGCGACCACCGCGTTGCAGTGCCGCATGAGAAAGCGGCCGATCGGAAGTGTCCCCGTGCCGCCGTCGCCGATCCCGGACCGGAGAAGGATCGCCGGGCTGCCGAGGGCGCCGGCGGCGAGCACGATGAGCGGCGCTTCGAACGAGACCGTCTCACCCGATTCCTGATCGAAGCACTCGGCGCCGACCGCCCGCGCGCCACGGATCCGAAGCCTCGAGACCACGATTCCGGCGCGGACCGTGAGTCCCTTCCCTTCGGCGCGGCGCAGGATTCCGGCGGCGTCGTTCTTGGCGTCGATCGCGCACGGGAAGCCGTCACAGGTGTTGCAGCGCACGCATTGCGGTTTGTCCGCCCCCGAGAAGTTGATCGCCAGCGGGATCGGGAACGGCCGGAAACCGAGTCCTTCGCCCGCCCGCCGGATGCGTTCGGCCGGCGCCGACCAGGGAATGGAGCCGAAAGGGTAGGGCCCCGACCGCGGGGGTTCGAAGGGATCGGCGCCCGCGGCGCCGTGGACGCCGAGCAGCCGCTCCGCCTCCGTGTAGAAGGGCTCCAGATCCCGGTAGTCGAAGGGCCAGCGACCGAAGTCGAGGGGGCGGAGCCGGAGGGAGGCGCCGCCGTAGAACACCGACATCCCGCCGACGGTCTCGTTCATCGGGAGCGGGCGAAACCGGCGGTCGCCGCGTTGCCGCACCGAGAGGGGTGTCCCTCCCCGGTAGCGGAGGTCGCTCAGGATCGCTCGGGGGCTCCAGTCGCCCTCGTCCCGATGCGGCCAACGTCCCCGCTCGAGGACGAGTACCCGGGCCCCGGCCTTGGCGAGCCGGTGAGCGGCGAGCGCTCCGCCGAGGCCGGAGCCGATGACGATCGCGTCCCAGCCGGCGGCGTCGTCCCAGCCGGACACTTCTAGACGGCGCCGGCCTCGAGGAAGGCGGTTACGGCGACCGCCAGGATCAGGACCCAGGCGCCGTAGTGGAAGCCTTCGCGCCGGAAGGACTCCACCCGGGGCAGATCGGGCCGGAACTTCCCGGACATGTTCCGCTGGATGTAGGTCTTGTAGTACTCGACGAGGAAACGCTCCAGCCCGCCGTTCATGTAGATCAGGACTCCGAGCGCGACGGGCTCACCGGGAGTCTGGAGCCAGAAGAAGAGCGGCGACGCGACGGCAAGCGTAAGCCCGGAGCGGAAGAACTTGAGAGTATGGAACCCCTCGAACGGAGCGTCCTTCCAGGCGCCGCCGCCGGAGACCAGCAGGCCGGTCAGGTAGGCGACGGCGAGATATGCCCAAAACCCCGTCACCGGCGTCCCGATGAAGAGCACCGCGATGACTCCGGAGACGAGTACCACGCCGGCCGCGATCCGGAGCCCGCGGCTCCGCACCGGGCGCCCCAGGATCGTGAGCGCCGAGGGGACGAAGTACTTCTCCTGCGATTCCTCGCGGAAGCAGCCTTTGTGGAGTTCGGTGAGGAAGCGCTCGAGCCCCATCACCAGGAAGAAGAGCTGGACGAGCCCCAGCCCGGCGACCCGTTCGCGGAGCACGGGAACCGCGAGCAGGAAGGCGAAGATCGCCGCCGAGAAGAGGATGCTGCGCGGAAAGGTCCGCGGCTTGAAGCCCTCCCACGGGGAGTCCTTGAAGCCGCCCCACAAAGAGGTGTAGAGCCCCGAAAGGAGCGAAACCACCAGCCCGCCGAGGATCCCGGCGCTCATCGGGAGCTACCGGAGAACGTCGAACTGGCGGGTGTACTTGACCGTCAGGCTGCGGTTCTGGGGGCCGATCAGGACGTTGCCGAGTCCCTCGGTGTCGTTGTAGACGACGAACAGGCCGGTGCCCGCGGTGTTGAGCCAACTGAAGCGCACGTTCGAGGACCATAGGTCGGCGTCGTCGTTGTACTGGAAGAGGGCCTGCAGGTAGATCAGCGGGGTGAAGTTGTACGCCATCCGGAACTGGCCCAGGTTGGCCACGAAGCTGCCTTCGGCCAGTTGGATGTCGTTGTAGAGCCACGACGCGGAGGTAATGAGGCGGGTGCCCCAGCGGTAGTTGACGGTGGTGTCGAGCGTGCGCTGTTCACCGGAAAGGAACCCGCCGGAGTCGATGCCTCCTGAATACGAGAGCGCGGCAGCCCGGTTCGTGTTCCACCGCCAACCGGCCTGCCAGTGCGCGTAGGTGCCGGGCGGGACCACAATTCCCTCCCGGATCTCGAACGGTTCCTCCAGTCCCTCGGTGATGCGGTTCATGGCGGGACTGAAGTACCAACCGTTCTCGAAATCGAAGTGGTTGTCCACGTGCAGCCGGCTGGTCTCGAGAAAGCCCCCGAGCGTGCGGAAGCCGTTGTAGGTGATGTGGGGCCGCAGCTCGCGGAACGCGAACGGCGTTCCCTCGAAGATCTTCGGCCGGTAGTAGCCGAACCACCCGTAGTCGAGGCTGCGGTAGGCCCTGCGGCGCAGGAACCCGACCTCGGGGTTGAAGTTGGCGGCCACCTCCGACGTCCCGAGCCAGAGGCGGAGGTCCCGGCGGAAGTACTCGCCGCGGGCCATATAGGCGTACTCCCCGCCGTCGAGAAGTTCGTAGCCCGGGGTCTCGGTGCGGGCCGCGAAGCCGGTGAACGTAAGCGTCTCCCCGATACCGAGCCGGCCGTCGATGCCCCAGGTGCGGTTCCAGTCGTCTTCGGAAGCGGGGCCGCTGGTCCCCATCCGGTTCACGAACATGGCCCCGAGCGAGGAACGCTCGCCGAACTCGCGGCTCAGGCTCATCACCGAGAAGTTGTTGGCCGCGACTACCCCAGCGACCTCCTGGGTCTGCATGTTCAGGAAACCAAGGTTGTAGTCGCCGGCCTTCCCCGACAGCCGGGCCCCGCCGAGGATGGGCACCGGCGCGCCCCCGGGCCCGATCCCGATCCGGCGGCTGAAGAAAAGGTCCACCGAACTCCCCTGGCCCATGGAGAAGTTGCCGGCGTTTTCGAGGAAGAAGGGACGCTTCTCGGGGAAGAAGAGGTTGAACCGGGAAAGGTTGATCTGCTGGTCGTCCACCTCCACCTGGGCGAAGTCGGTGTTGTAGGTGAGGTCCACGTTGAGGCTCGGCGTGAGGCCGACTTTGGCGTCCACCCCGAAATCCGCGTTCGTCTGGCCCTCGACCTCGACCGCGTAGTCCCGGCCGGCGGCGCCCAGCAGGTACGGGGTGACCTTGAGGTTGCGGGGACTGCGGAGCTCCAGCCCGTGCAGCTCGCCCGCCGAGGAGAGCCGGTAGAGGTCGTAGATCCGCGCCACCGGGGACCAGTAGTCCTCTTCGCGCTTCCGGCGGATGTTGCGGTGGAAGTTGATCCCCCAGGTCTGCGGGCTCGATCCGTAACGCAGGGTGCGCAGCGGGATCGCGAATTCCGCCGACCAGCCTTCGTCGGTGATCTGGGTGGCCACCGTCCAGCTCGCGTCCCAGTTGACGTTGAAGCCGCCGCCGGAACCGGTCCGGGCGCGCAACTGGGGCCCGCCGCCCATGCCGCCACCTCCGCCGCCGGCGTTGCTCAACTGGCCGTCGTACTCGAGTCCCGCCGGGGTGGTCCCGAAGACGAATCCGTTCTGGAGATCGTGGTAGGTGTCGAAGACGACCCGGAAGGAGTCCGTGTCCTGCAGGTTGGAGTCGCGGCGCGCGTCGGTCGCGATGATGCCCGACGGGTCGCTGTCGTAGAGCATGGCGCCGATGTAGACCGCCTCCTCGTCGAAGAGGATGCGGACCTCGGTGCGTTCCGTGGCCGGTTCGCCCTCGAAAGGATCGGCCTGCACGAAGTCGGTCAGGGGCTCCGCCGCCGCCCACACGTCCTCGTCGAGCCGACCGTCGATGGCCGGCGCCTCCACGGTGGAAAACGCGCGGCCGATACGGACGCCGGCCGCCGTAGTCTCGTCTTCGGCGCCGATGGCGGGTTCCGCCCAGATGAACAGGCCGGCGAGAACGAGAAGGGAGAGGGCCGAAGAGCGCATAGCCGGCCAAATTTACCTTGCGGAAGCGTCCCGCGCATCTCTGGAAACATGGCGGGCCCCGCCACTCTTGCGCTACCGGTGAAGACGGCATGAACCGGCCGTGAGAAGGCCGTCGAATCCAGGATCTACGGGGGTCTCTCCCCGGTCGGCGGACTCCCGCGTGACATAGTTCGCGCCGCCCGGTCAGCCCGGGGGAAGAGGAGACGCGCAGGACATGAACGACAGGGCCCCGGCCAGCACCCGCGAGCTGCTGGACTTCGCCACCGAGATCGCCTGGGAGGCCGGGCGCCTCATCATGAGCCACTTCCAGGTGGGGGTGGGCGTTTCCACGAAGCCGGACCGGACGCCGGTCACCGAGGCGGACATCGCCGGCGAGCGGCTGCTCCGGAAGCGCATCGAGGCGAAGTTCCCCGGACACCGCATCCTCGGCGAGGAAGACGGCGAATCGGGCTCCGATCCGGCGCACCGCTGGATCCTGGATCCCATCGACGGCACCACTTCGTTCATCCACGGCGTGCCCTTGTTCGGGATGCTCATCGGCCTCGAGATCAACGACGAGGCCGTGGTCGGGGTGTGCAACATCGCCGGACTCGGCGAGATGGTCACCGGCGCCGTGGGGGAAGGAGCCTTCTGGAACGGCCGGCCGGCGCAGGTTTCGAAGGTGACGGCGATCGAGAATGCACTCGCCACCACGACGGACCCGGCGACCATCGGCCCCATCTGGGACGCCGTCGGGGCGAAGGGCGCGGTGCGCCGCACCTGGGGGGATGCGTTCGGTCACGCGCTGGTGTGCACCGGCCGCTCCGAGATCGGCCTCGATCCGGAAATGAAGGCGTGGGATTCGAGCCCCTTCCTGCCGATCCTCGAAGAGGCGGGCGGACGGTTTACCGACTGGGACGGCAACCGCACCATCCACGGGCCGAACGCGCTGAGCACGAACGGCGCCCTTCACGACGAGGTGCTGGAACTCCTCGCCGAGGTTCGCGGGACGTAGAGGGGAGGACCGGTCTTCAGACCGGCACGGCCTCCGCAGCCGAGCGACCGGAATCGCTCCGCCTCTATTGCCCGGCCTTCACCCGCGCCACCACCTCGCGGACCTGGTCCGCGAACCCGCGGGCCTTCTCCATCACCTCGTCCTCGTCCACGGTGGTGATCTCGCCGTCGCGGACGACGATGCGCCCGTTCACGAGCACGGTGCGGACGTCGCTGCCGCGCGTGACGTAGACGAGCTGCGAGTAGGGGCGATAGAGCGGCGTCATCCCGGCGCGCCGGGTCTCCACCAACACGATGTCGGCCTTCTTGCCGACATCGAGCGAGCCGATGTGGTCCTGCTGGTTCAGCACCCGCGCGCCGTAGGTGGTGGCCATCCGGAAGACCGTCTCGGCCGGCAGCGCGGTCGGATCGCCGGTCGCGAACTTGTGCAGCTTCGCGGCGGTGTCCATCTCGCCGAACATGTCGAGGTCGTTGTTGCTCGCGGGGCCGTCGGTGCCGAGACCCACCGGTACGCCGGCGGCGAGAAGCGCCTCGACCGGGGCCGCCCGGTCGCCTCCGAGCTTCATGTTGCTTTCCGGGTTATGGGCCACCCCGGCGCCTCCCGCCGCGACCTTGCGGATGTCCTCGTCCGACAGGTAGGTGCCGTGCGCGAGGACGGTTCCCGGCCGCAGCGCCCCGATGGAGTCCAGCGCGTCGATCGTGCGCATGCCGAGCGCCGCCTCGATCCGCTCGTCCTCGTCGCGGGCTTCCACCACGTGGATCTGGAAGGGAGCATCGTGGCGCGCCGCGACCTCGAAGGCGGCCCGGGTGGGCTCCAGGGGAGTGGTGTAGAGCGCGTGGGCGGCGGTGCCGGGGATGAGGAGCGGATGGTCCCGGTACCGCTCCATGAAGGTGTCCGCCTCGGCGAGCGATGCCTCCGGGGTCTCGAAATCGGGGGCAGGGAAGCCGATCACATTGGGCCCGACTACCGCGCGGATCCCGGCTTCGATCGTCGCCCGGGCCACGTCGTCCGGGAAGTAGTACATGTCCGTGAAGGTGGTCGTCCCGCTCTTCAGCATCTCGATGGACGACAGGAGCGTTCCCCAGTAGACGAAATCGGGCGCCACGAGCTCGGCTTCGGCCGGGAAGATGTTCTGCTCCAGCCAGTCCATCAGCGGCAGGTCGTCCGCGAGCCCGCGCAGCAGGGACATCGCGGCGTGCCCGTGGGTGTTGATGAGCCCGGGGATGACCAGTTGGCCGGTGGCGTCAAGCGTGGGGATCCCGGCCGGCCGCGGCGCCGCCCGGTCGAAGAGTCCCGCGATCCGGTCCCCCTCGACGAGTACCGCGCCGCCTTCGAGGACCGTCCCCGCATCGTCCATGACCACCACGGTGCCGCCGTCGATCAGGAGGCGCTCCGCCGGCTGGGCGCCCGGCGCTCCGGAACCGGAACACGCGGCCCCGGCGAGGGGCACGGCGAGCAGGAGGCTGGGGGTGGGGAAGGGGGTCATTGGATCGGTCCTTGGGAGGGGCGAAACCCTAGCAGTCGCGCCTACTGCATCGGTCTCAGCTCCTTCCAGCGCTCGATGAACGCGACCGCGGCCTCGACGAAGGCCTCGGCCCCGCGGCGGCCGCGTTCCACGCTCGATTCCTCCAGGTCGCGCACGCTCCAGACACCGGTGTCGGTGATCTCCCGGGTGGAGGTGCCCTTGCCGGTCACCTCGGCCTTGAGGTTCTCCGCGAGGAACACCCGGAGCGCGGTGGGATCGCCGGCGACCACCTCCGGGACCATGCGCTCGAGGTGCTCCGGCATGGTGAGGGTCGCGGCCCGGGCCCGCGACAGGTCCACGAGATCGGGGATGAGGTAGAGCGAACTCGATGTCTCGCCGACGCCCCCGTGGCGGTCGAAGACCGGTTCTTCGGAGGAAGGCTCAGCCGACTCCCGGCGGAACGGCCCCGCTGCCGCACCCAGCTCGACGGCGATCCCCTCCGTCTCGTGGTTGATGCGGTCGGCGATGTACTGCGAGATGACCCGGTTGCCCCCGTGCGAGTTCAGGATCAGGAATCGCTTGAAGCCCTGCCGCATGAGGCTCCGGGCGGCCTCGAAATAGACCTGCTGGATCGTTTCCGCCGGCAGGCTGACGGTTCCCGGAAAGCCCAGGTGGTAGGGCGCGTTGCCGACGAAGAGGATCGGCGCGACAAGGACGTCGGTCCGCTGGGCGACGAGCTTGGCGCGCTCCATCCCGTTCAGGAAGTCGGTGCCGATGGGGAGGTGCGGCCCGTGCTGTTCCAGCGAACCCACCGGCATGATCACCATGTCGGTGCGCGTGAGGAGGTCCTCGACCTCCGTCCAGCTCATGTGTGGCAGGTAGTTCTTGACCTTCGTTTCTCCCCAGAGCGGATTCGTCTGTGCGCCGGCGACGCTCGCTGCGAGGAGCGCCCCGAGGATGGCAAGGCTGAAACTGTTCTTCGGCATGTCAATGACTCCCTTCCGAGTGGTTTGGGTTTCGTGAAGACCGGCTTTCGAAGCGGCCCCGGCGGAGCCGGTTCAGCGCGGCGGCGATCTCGTAGCGGCGGGGGCGGGCGAGACGGCCGGGATGGGCGCCGGAGCGTCCATCGGCGGTCAGCGATTCGAGTCCCGCTTCGTCTATCCGTTCATCGAGGACGTCGAGCAGTTCGTTGACCGGGAGTCCCGGGAAGTCCCGGCAGGCGGTGGCCATGGCGTACCCCGCGGCCCGGGTCTGGCTCTCGTCGAAGAGTTGTTCCACCGCCCTGAGGTCCACCTCTTCCTCCCCGTAGAGGAGCAGGTCGCGGCGGGTGGTCCGGATCCGTGGAGTCCCCTTGCGGCCGGCCGGGTCGAAACTCCGCGGTTCGGGACAGCGCTCCCGCCCGTGGAAACCGGCGGCCCCGGCATCGGGGGCCCGCCGCGTCGGATAGCGCGCGGCCACCTCGCGAGCCCGGGCGGTCACCTCCCGCGGGCGGTAGTCCGCCAACTGGATCACGGTGTCCGCGGTGTCGAGATAGTCCCCGGAACCCCCCATGACCAGGATGGTGGAGACCCGGTGCCGCTCGAAGAGTTCGCGCACCCGGTCGAGCAGTGCGACGATCGGTTCCGCCTCCCGCGCCACCAGGGCCTGCATCCGGGCGTCCCGGATCATCAGGTTGGTGGCCGAGGTGTCCTCGTCCATCAACAGGAGCCGGGACCCCGCTTCCAGCGCCTCGACGATGGAGGCCGCCTGGCTGGTGCTGCCGCTCGCGTTGTCGGTGGTGAACGCGGTGGTGGCCCGCCCGCCGGGAAGCTCCCGGATGAAGGGGCTCACGTCCACCGAGGACACCGCGCGCCCTTCCTCGGCGCGGATGGTCACGGCGTCCACGCGGGTGACCGCCAGCTCCCGCCCGTCCCCGGGGACGTGGGGGACCACCGAGCGGGCCAGCGCCTGAAGCAGCGTGGACTTGCCGTGGAAGCCGCCGCCCACGATGAGCGTCACCCCTTCCGGTATGCCCATCCCCCGTATCTCGGGCGGGCCGTTTCCGGGGTGGAGCAGGGACAGGCTCACCCGCAGCGATGCCGGGCTCTCGAAGGGAACGACCCTATCCGTGAGCGGGCGTTCGCTCGCGCCGTGGGCGCGCGGCAGGATCGCCCCGTCGGGCACAAAGGCAGCGAGGCTGCGAGCCTCGAGCTGCGACCGCAGGGTGTGCTGGTTCTCGATAGCGTTCACGAAGGACTCTGCCGCCCCCTCCGGAAGGCTCCGGAACACGAGCGCCCGCCCCGCGATTCCAGGAAGTTCGCGGGTCAGCAGGTCGGCGGCCCGGTGGCCGAGGATCCGGCGCCCCGCCGCCGGCAGACCCACTTCCACGCGGGCCTCGACGAAACCGGGACCGGCCGGATCGCCGGAGATCCGGATGGCGGTGCGTTCGAGAACCTCCTGGCCGCCCGCGTCGATCCGGATCCGGCCGCTGTGACCGGAACCCGCCGAGCTTTCCGATCGGGGAATCGCCCGGCGGAACTCCCGGGCCAGGTAGTCGGCGAGGGCGGTCCGACGCGCCCGGTCGGAAGCGAGCGCAGCGGGAAAGCCGGCCGTTTCCCCGTCCATCCGGACCCGGATGCGGGAGGGAGGGGCGAAGGGATCGCGGGCCACCCGGTCCACGAACACGGTAATCCCGTTCCCGACGGCCCACTCCCCTTCGAGATCCCGGTAGGCCGGGTATCCGCGTCCGTCCAGCCGGCGGCAGGCGCCGGCCAGGTCGGAGCCGTCTCGCGAGGCTTCCCGGCCCTCGCCGCCAGGCGAGAAGGAGCGGGCGCGGGACCTGGTGATGGGATGCCTCCGGTGCTTTGCGGGCGGAACCGATCATATTGACCCGGCCTGCGGAGCCGCCGCGCCGGAAGTACCATGCCTCGCAAGCCGTGTCATCCGAGTCCAAACCGCGTTCCTACTGGGCGGACCAGACCGGTGACCTGCGCGCCCGGCTCGCCGCCTCGGTGCCGGCAGAGGAGTTGAAGCGTCTCCATCGGCGGCGTCCCCTGATGCACTTTCTGGTGCTGGGCTGGCAGTTCCTCCTGCTCTTCGGCGGTGGCGCCATCGCCTGGCGGGCTTCCGAGTGGTGGATCTGGCTGCCGGCTGCCCTGGTCGTCGGGTTCACGGTCTTCAACTTCACGGTGATGCTGCACGAGGTGGTGCACGAACTGGTCTTCGGAGCCGGCGGACATCCCGGCTACCGGGCGCTTCGTCACCTGTACGCGTTCCCGAGCGGGATCTCGGCGACCCAGTTCACGCGTTGGCATCTCGACCACCACGCCCAGCTCGGGGACGCCGAGGCGGACCCGAAACGGCACTGGCTGTCGCCGAAGCGCAACGCGCGCTGGTTCAAGGCGCTCTATCTCACCCCGGCGCTCATCCCGATCTACTTCCGGGCGGCGCGCAACGAAACGGCGAGTTATCCGGACGAAGTACGGCGCGCGATTGCCCGGGAGCGGAGGCTGACCGTGGCCGGCCACCTGGCCATCCTCGCCGCCCTCATCGCCGCCGGCGGGTTCTTCGCGGCCTTCAAGGCCTACCTGGTCCCGGTGTTCCTGGTGTTTCCGGTCGCCTTCACCGTGAACCGGCTGGGCCAGCACTACGACATCGAACCCGGCAACCCCGCGCTCTGGGGCAGCGTGCTGCGGCCCTCGCGGTTCTGGGACGTCGCGTTCCTCTGGTCGGCGTACCACCTCGAGCACCACTACTTCCCGCGCGTGCCGTTTTACAACCTGCGCGCCCTCCACTTCCTGCTCCGGCCCTTCTTCGAGGAGGTCGGAGCGCGCCCCACCAGCTACGGACGGCTCCTCTGGCAGTGGTTCGTGCAGAACCGCGCGCCGCATACCGATTGGCGGAAGCCGGCTGAATCGGCGGTCTGAGGCCACTGCCGTGGCAGAATCCGGGACCATGGCCGAAGGAACCGTCAAGTGGTACGACCGCCAGCGCGGGGAGGGGTTCATCCAACGCTTCGAGGGACCGGATGTCCACGTACCGAGCAGCGCGCTCGCTGACCGGGAGCCCGGATTCCTGATCGAGGGTCAGGCGGTGGAGTTCGAGCTGCTCAAGATTCCCGGTGGCTTCCGGGCGCGGCGAGTGCGGGTGGTGGACCGGGGGTCGTCCCGGGCAACGAAACCGCAGTCCTCGAGATAAAGAGACCTGGTCCGGGCCCGCCGCGTTCTCCCCGGGGGCGAGCCGCCCAGGCGCTTCGCGCCGTTTGCAGGCCGCGGGCGCCATGAGGCTCGGGGGCGTTGCGACCTGCGTGGTGCGGAGCACCGCGCGTGCCGGCCGGAGACCGGCGTTCCAAGCCGGCGGCGCCATCACGGCTCTTGGCCGACCCGCGGGACGGCATCTTCACAGCCACTGGCGGACGTTCCCGGCCGTTGTCAGGCGTGGAACGTTACGCTGTCATCTCGTTCCCGGGACCCGGCGAAGCGTGGTCTTGGCGTCCGCCGGTCAGCCCGCCCGGGACTGACCTGCGCTAGAAGCGCTCGAGAGCGTCGGCTTCGGTGTCGGTGATCGTCAGGATCTGGTTGAAGCCGCTGATCTTGAAGACTTCGAGAATGTGCTCCTTCATCTCGCAGAGCACCAGCTTGCCCTTCACCCCGGCCAGCCGCTTCGCGAGGATCAGCAGGACGCGCATCCCCGTCGAGTTGATGTAGTCCAGCCCGCCGAAATTCATCACCACCTGGGTCGCGCCTTCCGGCCCGATGGCGTGCGCCATCACCGCCTGCTCGAACTCGCTGCTCGTGCGGGTGTCGATGCGCCCCTGGGGCGACAGCACGAGAACTCCGTTCTTCGTTTCATCCGTCAGGTTCATTGAGCTTCCTCCTGGTCGCCGGCTGTTAGCGACCGGGTCAGGGTGATCCGGTTTCGATCCTTGATTCGTTCGTAATTGGTCGTCGTCATGAGGGACTGAACGAGAAAAACACCAAGCCCTCCGATCGGCCTCTCCTCGAGGGGAAGGGTCGTGTCGGGGACCGGCGCCTCGTGAAACGGGTCGAATGGTATCCCGTGATCCTCGATCTCGATGTGAAAGGTCCCGTCCGCGATCGTGGCCCACATGTGAATATGGGCGTGTTCGAGTGCGCGGGTTCCATACTTGATGATGTTGGTGACCAGTTCGTCCACGGAGAGCGTGATTCGCTGGGTCTGGAGCGGCGACACGCCATGTTTCTCTGCGAACTCCTCAAGCGCTACGAGCATCTCGCTGAGTTCGCCGAGGTCCTTGTCCAGCTTGCAGGAGAAGGCCGGAGCCTTCGACTTACCGCCAGGGCCGCGCCTCGGTGCCATCGGGGCGCCAACTTTAGCAGCCTGCGATGGAACCCACGCCAGCCCGGAAACCGGCGGGAGGCCCTGCAGACGCGGCGCGCGACGGGGGAATACTGGGCGTTTTCCGGGCGAATCGCAACACACAAGGGCGGGTTCCTCCGCGGTCCGTCACCGCCCGCGGGTTGGGGATTGCACGTCTGCGAGGGGCGCGGGACCGCCCGAGGGTTCCGGATCCACCATCGAAATCTTGACGCCGACCTCCAGCTCCTGCTGAGCGGATCCCCGAAAGGTGCCGCGGGTGGGTGGAACGTCACGATAGTCCCGCCCGCTCGCGACCCGGACGTGATGTCTCGGAGAAACCGTGTTGTTGGTGGGGTCGGCGCCTACCCAGCCGAGACCCGGGAGGAGGCACTCGATCCAGGCGTGGCTGGCCTGCGCCATGGCCTGCTCCCGTCCCTTGTGAACCGGGAAGAGGTATCCCGAGACGTATTGGGCGGGGATTCCCCAGCCCCGCACGATGGCGAGCATGATGTGGGAGAAGTCCTGACAGACACCGCTTTCCGCCGCCAGGGCGTCGTCGATCGGTGAGTCCACCCGCGTTCGTCCCCGCTCGAAGTCGAGTGCTTCGTGAATGCGGGAAGTCAGTTCGCGAACGGACGCCAACGGCGTTTCGCGGCGTTCGATCCCGTGCCGGGCGACGAAGGCGTCCAGCGCGGCGGTCGGCCGCGTCAGCGGCGTGGGGTGGAGCAGATGCCACGTCGAAGGGGTCCGCAGTTCCTGAAGATCGTCCCAGGCCGATCCCCTGGTTTCATCGGGATCGCTGGCGTGCAGGGCAACGAGGGACCGGGAGGTGACCGTCAGTTGTTCGTGCTCGCCGGGCACGTCGAAGAAGTGCACCGCGTTTCCGAAACAGTCCTCGTAGCTGCCGAGTTCGGCGCCGGGATCGGTGAGGATCTGGAAGGACCGGAGATGCTGGGAAGCGTCGCTGCGGGGCTCGAGGTACAGCGTGACGACGGCTTCCCGGATCGGTTCCGAATACCGGAACCGGGTCACGTGTTCGATGCGGTAGAGGGTGTCTTCGGAGGTCACGTGGCTCAATTCACGGGCTCATGGTGCGCCGCGCGCGGCGCGGAGCGCCGTGCGTGCCGGCCTGGAGACCGGCGTTCCAAGCTGCCGGCGCCACACGATCGGCCCGTCATCTTCCCGGCAGGGCCTGGTCCGCAGCATAGAAGATGTAGCGGCGGTAGATCTCGTCGTGGAGCCCGCGGGAGAGCCGGCGCACCTCGGCAAGCGTGCCCGCGAGGTCCTCCCGGTCCTGGGATCCGTAGACGAGCAGCGCCCGAAGCTGGCCGGCGATCCGGTGCGCGGCCTGCAGGGGGTGGCGGGCGCCGCCGGCCGGGTCGATGCGGCCCAGGCCGTTCCTGATCTCCTCGGCGGCGAAGCGGAGGGTGTGGGGTGACTCCGGCTCGTGGATCAGGAAGGTCATCACCTTCCAGGGATCGATTTCGGGCGTGTAGTGCCGGCAGTAGGGCTCGAAACTGGCGCAGCTGCGGAGCAGGAGCGACCAGTCCAGGTCGGTGTCCTCGTCCAGCGCGGGGCGGTAGTTGTCGAGGATCTCGGTGGTGACCTGGAGGCGCTCCATGAACCGCCCGAGCCGGATGAAGTCCCAGGCGAGTCCGTGCCGGAGGCCGTTGTCGGTCACTCCCCGGAAGAGGTAGATCTGCGCGGACGTTTCCTTGTAGAAGTTCTCGGGTTCCTTGTTCCAGAAGAAGTGCAACTGCGTCTCGCGGAGCGAGAGGTAGGTCCGGTTGAGCTGACCCCACATCTCCTGGGTGATTTCCTGCCGCGCCTGCCGGGCGTTCTCCCGTGACATGCCCCACAGGGAGACCATCGAGCCGGGGTTGTCCCGCTCGAAACTCATGAAGTCCGCGAGCGTGTAGGCGTCGGCGAGCAGGAACGAGTCCTCGAGCTGATCGCCGTAGAGCGGGTCGCCCCCGGGGGGCGCCACCTTCAGGCTGCGGAAGAGCCGGGTCCAGCCGGCAGCCACCTGGGCGGAGGTGTTATCGGTCACCGAGCGCACCTGCACTCCCAGGAGACGGATGGTCTGGTCCGACCGCTCCAGGTAGCGGCTCATCCAGTAGAGGTTGTCGGCGACGCGCGCGAGCATGATCAGGCGCTCTTGGCGGCAGCAGGCTCGGCCGCCTCCGGGACATCCACGATCCAGGCGTCCTTGGAGCCGCCGCCCTGGCTGGAATTGACCACCAGGCTGCCCTTCTTGAGCGCGACCCGGCAGAGCCCGCCGGGCACGATCTCGGTCCGTTCCGACTGCAGGATGAACGGCCGCAGGTCCACGTGCCGCGGCTCGATATGGGCCCCGACGAGGCAGGGGGCCCGGGACAGGGCGAGCGTCGGCTGGGAGATGTAGTCGTCCGGGTTCGCCCGGAGCGCCGCCGCGAACTCCTTCCTTTCGGTTGCCGAGGCGTGAGGACCGACCAGCATCCCGTAGCCGCCGGACTCACCCACCATCTTCACGACCAGCTTGTCCAGATTGGCGAGGGTGTAGGCAAGCCCCTCCCGCTCCCGGCAAAGAGTGGTTGGAATGGGCTTGATGAGCGATTCCTCGCCCAGGTAGTACTTGATGATGCGCGGCACGTAGGCATAGACGGCCTTGTCGTCGGCCACGCCGGTCCCGGGGGCGTTCGCGATCACCACCCGGCCCGCCCGGTACGCGTGGAAGAGCCCGGGCACCCCGAGCACCGAATCCTCGCGGAACGTGACCGGGTCGATGAAGTCGTCGTCGATACGGCGGTAGATCACGTCCACCTGCCGGAGCCCGGCGGTCGTCCGCATGTACACCCGCCGGTTGTGGACCAGCAGGTCGCGTCCCTCCACGAGTTCGATGCCCATCTGGCGGGCCAGGAAGGCGTGCTCGTAGTAGGCCGAGTTGTAGACCCCGGGGGTGAGCAGGACGATGCTCGGATCGCTCACCTGCGGGGGCGCGAGCGACCGGAGCGTCTCGAGCAGCAGCCGGCTGTACTGCTCCACGTCCCGGACCCGGGAACGCCGGAAGAGCCGCGGCATGCTGCGCTTGATCGCATCCCGGCAGGCGAGCATGTAGCTGACGCCGGACGGCACCCGGAGGTTGTCCTCGAGCACCGCGAACCCGTCGTGGGTGCGCACTAGGTCGGTGCCGCAGACGGAGACGTAGGCGCCGTGGGGGACCTCGACGCCGCGCATCTCGATCCGGTAGTGCTTGTTGCCGTACACCAGCTCGGCGGGGATCACCCCGTCGCGGATGATGTGGCCCTGGTGGTAGATGTCGTGGAGGAACAGGTTGAGCGCCCGGAGCCGCTGTTCCAGCCCGCGGGCCACGTCGTCCCACTCGTCGCCGCGCACGATGCGGGGAAGGCAGTCGATCGGGAAAACGCGCTCGATCGTCTGCTCGTCGCCGTAGACGGTGAAGGTGATCCCCTCGTGAAGGAACGACCGCGTGACCCGCTCCTGAATCTGCCGCAGGTCATCCGGCGGCGTCTCCCGGATGGTCTCGAAGAAATCGGAGCAGTGCTGGCGCGGAGACCCGTCGCCTTCGAACATCTCGTCGTAGAACGTCGGGTTGTGGTCGTACTGGCGGAACGCGGGAGCGGCGCCGGGATGCACGGCGGTGTGGGTCATGAGAACAGCCGCACCGCCATGCCGCGCGCCGGACCGGGACCGACGTTCATGAGAATCAGGCCGACTTGGGAAGGCCGTTCCGCGCGACGTCCTCGTACACGTTGCAGAAGTAGTCGAGCTCGGCCATGGTCGTGTAGAGGTTCGGGGTGATCCGGAGTCCCTGGAACTCCTCGTGCATGATGGGAGTGACGATGATGTGGTGCTTCTCCCAGAAGTAGTCGCGGAGCCGGGGCGGTTCGACGGTCGTCAGGTTGATGTTGCCGATGGCGCAGCTCAACCTGGGGTTGCGCGAAGTGTGGAGTTCGGTATTCGGGAGTGCTGACAGGCGATCGGCCCAGGTGTCCTTCAGATAGCGGAGCCGGGCCTCCTTGTTCTTCGCGCCCACCGTGTTGTGGAAGGTGATCGCTTCTCCGACCGCCACGAAGTTGGCGGCGGGATGGGTGCCGATCTCCTCGTACTTGCGGATGTCCTCGTCCATGCGCTCGGGGGCCGGCATCATGGGCCAGATCTTCGGGATCTTGTCCTTCTTCACGTAGAGCATCCCGGTGCCCTTGGGGGCGAGGAGCCACTTGTGAAGGCTGGTGCCGAAGTAGTCGCAGCCGATGTCTTCGAGCTTGAAGTCGAACTGGGCGAACGAGTGCGCCCCGTCCACCATGACCTCGATGCCGCGTTCGCGGGCCAGGTCGCAGACCGCCTTCACCGGCAGAATCTGCCCGGTGAGGTTGATCTGGTGGGACATCAGGATGATCCGGGTCTTGTCGGTGATGGCGCCGCGGAACCCCTCCACGACCTCCTCGTCGGTCTCGGCCGGGGTCGGGATCTGGATGAACTTGAGATCGATGCCCTCGCGGCGCACCCGCTGGCGGATGGTGGTGAGCATCCGCCCATAGTCCTGGGTGGTGGTGAGGATCTCGTCGCCGGACTGGAGATCCATGCCCAGCAGCAGGATCTCCATGGCTTCCGATGTGTTGCGGACGAGCGCGACCTCCTCGGGGTCGCATCCGAACACCACCGCGAGCCGCTGGCGGACGTTTTCCTTCCGGGGCTGGAGGATCTGCCACATCGTGTAGACGGGAGCCTCCTCCGATTCCCAGATGTAGCGGACGAACGCCTCGGTGACCATGCGGGGTGAGGGGCAGACTCCGCCGTTGTTCAGGTTGATGATCGAACGCGTGACGCTGAATGCCTGCTGGATCTCGCTCCAGTAGTTCTCGTCGCGGGCGAGGTCTTCCGGGCTTGTTCCCGCGGTCCGCTGCGCCGCGGCCTCGACGTTCCGGATCGTTTCCGGGCCGAACAGGGTGGTGACGAGCGCGGCGCCGCCGGCTTCGCCCACCGAACTCAGAAACCGCCTGCGCCGCATGATTCAACTCCTTTGAGGGAACCCGGAATCCAAACCGGAATCGGCGGGCGGGGCCCTGAATTCGGCGGAATTTACCACCGGGATCGGGGGTAGCCGCCGGTCCGGCAGCCTTTCTCTGGGCCCGCCGCCGGATGGCGGACGACGGATTCACTACCATCCCGCAAATGCTCGAAGCCCTGTCGGACCTGCTGCGCCGGATGCCCCCGATCTTCGACACGACCGTGGGTCACCTGGTGATCGCGCTGGGCGTCCTGGTGGCCGCTTTCGGTTTCGCGCTGGTCGTGGTCATCCTGCTCCGCCGGGCCCTTTTCCGTCTGGGTCTTCGCGAGCGGATCGCGTCCCGGGTCGCCGGCGGCGTGCGCCTCGCGCTCGGCCCCGAACGGGCCTCCCAGCAGGACGTCGATGCGATCGCCGGCCGGATCGTCTTCTGGGGGCTGCTGATCCTGGTCGTGGCCGGAGTCGCGTCGGTCGTGGACCTCTCCGCGGTCGGAGGCATCGGCGGAACGTTGCTGGGCCGGATCATGGGGATGGTCGCCCAGTTGGGGCGGGCGCTCGTCCTGCTGCTCGCGGCCTGGTTCCTGGCCGCGGTGCTCCGCCGCGCGGTGCGGGTCGCCCTCGAGGCGGCCGGCGTGGACGAG
Organism: Acidobacteriota bacterium; assembly: GCA_028877265.1. Lineage (GTDB taxonomy): Bacteria > Acidobacteriota > Vicinamibacteria > Marinacidobacterales > Marinacidobacteraceae > Marinacidobacterium. The sequence goes on along the minus strand of JAPPGX010000008.1, from coordinate 3,441 downwards.
CGGCTCGACCGCGGGACCGAGCGGCCACCGGGCCGGATCTCGCACGCGGTGCCCGAGATCGTCTACTGGGTCGTCCTCCTCCTCTTCCTGCCCCCGATCCTGGCGGCGCTCGACCTGGAGGGGGTGCTGCTTCCGATCGAGACGGTCGTGAATCAGGTCATCACTTTCCTGCCGAACGTGCTCGGCGCCATCATCATCTTCCTCGTCGGGTGGTTCATCGCCCGGATCGCGAAGGCGGTGGTGACGAACCTGCTTGCCGCGGTGGGGCTCGACCGGGCGGCGGAGCAGCTCGGGCTCCGGCGGATCCTGGGTTCGAGGACTCCTTCGGCCCTGATCGGCGGCATCACCTATCTGCTGGTGCTCTTCCCGGTGATCCTGACCGGGCTCGACCGGCTGAGCCTCGACGTGATCACGCGGCCGGCGAGCGACATGCTCGGGCGGGTCTTCAGCGCGTTGCCGCTCCTGCTGGTCGCGGTGGCGCTCCTGCTCACCGCCTACGTGGTGGGGCGCGTCATCGCCAACCTGACCCGCGACCTCCTGCGGCAGGCCGGATTCGACCACGTCCTGACCCGGATCGGGCTGACGAGCACCGCGACGGCCGACGACCACACCGCGTCGAACGTCGTGCGGGTCGTGGTGCTCGCGCTCATCATGCTGTTCGCGAGCATCGAGGCGGCGAGCCTGGTGGGCTTCGACAACGCGGCGGGGCTCCTCACCCGGCTCCTCCAGTTCACCGGCCAGTTCCTGCTGGGAGTCGTGTTCCTGGGCTTCGGAGTCTTCCTCGCGAACCTGTCGGCGCGCGCCATCAGCGCCAGCCGGGTCCCGCAGGCGCGGCTCCTCGCGCTGGCGGCGCGGGTCGGCATCCTGCTGTTCACCACTGCGGTGGGGCTCCGCCAGATGGGCATCGCCAACGAGATCATCGAGCTGGCCTTCGGCATCGTGCTGGGCGCGGTGGCGGTGGCGTTCGCGGTGGCCTTCGGCCTCGGAGGCCGGGACGCCGCGGCGCGGCAGATCGAGCGCTGGCAGTCACGGATTTCGGACGAGGATCGGTAGGGGCGGTGGACAGTCAGCCAGGGAGCTTTTCCTGGCGCGGTCGGGTCATCCGCCGCGCCGCAGTCATCGGCTCGGGTCAGATCGGACCCGACATCGCCCTTCATCTGGTCAAGACCCTCTCCCCCCACGGGGTGGGCACGGTCGTCCTCGACATCTCCGAGGCCGCGCTCGAGTCCGGCCGCGGGAAGATGTTCGGCAAGATCGCCAAGGGGGTCCGCTCGGGCGCATTTCGCGACGCCCAGGCCGAACGGATGCGCGGCTCCGTCGAGTTCACGAGGGACTACGGCCGGCTCGCCGGGGTGGACCTCGTCATCGAGGCGGCATCCGAGGATCTCGCGATCAAGCGGCGCATCTTCCGGTCGGTCGAGGAACTCGCCGGCCCGGAGGCGGTGCTGCTCTCGAACTCCTCCCACATCGAGCCGTCCCGGATCTTCTCCGGGCTTGCCGAACCGGGCCGCGCGGCGGTGGCGCACTACTTCTTCCCGGCGGAGCGCAACCCGGTCGTGGAGATCGTCGCCGCCGAACCCGCGCGCGGCCTCGTGCCGTGGCTGCTGGGCTTCTACGAGGAGATCGGGAAGGTGCCGGTGGCCGTCGCGAGCCGGTTCGGCCACGCCCTGAACCCGATCTTCGAAGGGCTGTTCCTGGCGGCGGCGCTTGCGGTCGAGGAGGGGCTCGGGACCTCGAAGGAGGTGGACGACGTCGCCCGCCGGGCGCTCCGGCTCGGGATCGGGCCGTTCACCGCCATGAACCTGACCGGTGGCAACCCGATCACCTACGAGGGGTTTGCCGAGATGCACGAGCGTCTCCACCCCTGGTTCCGGGTCCCGCGGCTGCTCGAGGAGGCGGTGGCGGAGGAGGGGCCGACCGGCCGGGTGTGGGACGTGCCCGGCCGCGGTGAAGAGGTGGCCGTACCCGACGAGCGCCGGAAACGGATCGAGGAACGGATCACGGCCGCGTATCTCGGACTCGCTGCCTGGACTGCCTCGGATGGGGCGATCTCGGTGCCCGATCTGGACATGTCCTGCCACCTCGCCCTGGCGGTGGTGCATCCCTTCGGCCTGATGAGGAAGCTGGGGGCTGCCCGGGTCTCGGAACTCCTCGACTCCTACCGGGAGCGGGAGCCGGACTTCTTCGATCCCGCCGGGTTCGCCGGACACCTGCCCGAGTGGACATCCCGGCCGGTCTCCCGGGTGGGCCGGCGCGACGTTCCGGCGGGGCCGGGCGCGGTGGCGGTGCTCACCATCCGGCGGCCGGAGGTGCTCGGCGCGCTCGACGAGGACGTCTTCCGGGAGCTGGATGTCCACCTCGCCGAAGTGGCGGCGGACGACCGCGTCCTCGGAATGGTGATCACCGGCTTCGGGGTGAAGGCCTTCGTTTCCGGCGCCGACGTGCGGACGCTGGCGCGCATCGGGGGGCCGGAGGACGGCGAGCGGCTGTCGCGCGCCTCGCACGAGGTGCTGAACCGCATCGCCGGTCTCGGGAAGCCGGTGGTCTGCGCCCTGAACGGGATGGCGGTCGGCGGCGGGAACGAGCTGGCGATGGCCTGCCACGCCCGAATCGGCCGGGAGGGCCTCAGGGTGCTCGCGATGCAGCCGGAGCCGAATCTGGGGATCATTCCGGGCGCCGGCGGCACCCAGCGGCTGCCCCGGCTCATCGGGGTGGAGGCCGCCTGGGAGATCCTGCGGACCGGCCGGCCGGTCTCAGCGGCGGAGGCGCTCGAACTCGGGCTCGTCAGCGAGCTGGTCCCGGGCGAGCGGCTCCGGGAGCGGGCGGTTCAGGTCGTCGCCGAAGCCGCGCGCGGTGAACGCGTGCTGCCGGCGATGCCCGCGGGACCGATCCCCGCACCGGCGACGTGTCCGGACGTGGACCTCGGCCATCTCTCCCGCGCCGTGGACGGGTTCATCCAGCGGGCGGTCCGCGAGGGCGCCGCGATGGATCTCGCCGCCGGACTGGAGCACGAGATACGGCTCTTCGGTGAGGGCTGCGCGCTCGAGGACATGCGCATCGGAGTCCGCAACTTCATCGAGAACGGTCCGCGCACCCCGGCGACCTTCGTCCATCGTTGACCCCGTCGAGCGGTTCGGAAGGGGGGCGCTGGCTTTCCGGACCGTTCGTCATCTGTTCGTGCAGGGGTGAACCCCCCTTCCGAACCGCCCGGCGCTGCGCGCCGCAAATCGAAACTCCCTCGCGCGCTAGCGCGCACTTCGGCGAGTTCCGATTTGTCGTTACCTTTTTGTGAACGGGGGTAACCCCCTTTCATCCATAGTAATCTGTTGCCATGCGGTCCCAAGCGGAGCCGTAACGACCTATATGCCAAGACAGCCAACGGTTTAACCATCCTGAGCCGGTTCCCGTGCCGCCCCCTGCCGTGCCTCTGAGGTGCTACAC
>JAPPGX010000117.1 GCA_028877265.1 Acidobacteriota bacterium | reverse complement strand
CCTTCTCGTCCGTGACCAGCTTCCAGCCGTCGTACTCGAGGCATTCAGGCTCGAACAGCCAACCGTACTGCTCGCTGACGTCGGTGCGGAACCAGTCGGCGGTGTAGATCTTGCCGGCGGCCGCGGCCTTGAGGATCAGGTCCCCCGCAACCTGGGCGTAGGCGTCGGCGTGCTCGTCCTTGTACGCCCGCTCGCTGGACCACATCCACTGCAGCTCGGCGGCGGTCTTCTCCCGGACCCAGCCGAACCACCAGCCGAGCCCGTGCTTCTTCTTCCCGCCCCCGGCCGCCCGGTACGCGTCCATGAAGCGGCGGCCGATCAGCAGGGCGCGCATCGCCTCGCGCTCCGGCCGGTCTTCAGCGGTTCCCCACGAGGCGATCGTCGACATCTCACGCTTCCCTGTTCTGGATGTGCAGCCGCGCCGACCGGATCGTCCGCGGGATGTAGGCGCCCTCGCACTGCGGGTCGAAGTCTCGCACGGCCGCGAGGGTCGCCGCGATCGTGTGGTCGTCGGACCCGGCCTCGAGCAGTCGGCATGCAATCGCGAAGTCCCGCCGGCTCTGGTCCGGACCGGGCTCGTCCCGGTACCAGGCGGGCTCCTCCCCGCCGGCCGGCTCCCCTCCCCCGCCGCGCCGGAGGCCGGCGGACCGCGCCAGCTCGCGGGGAATCGGCGTGACGGCCGCCGGCCACCTCGAGCGCAGCACCACGAAGGACGCCGGACCGTCGCCGGCGGCGGCGGGAGCCCGGTTGGTCGTGCCCGGCAGGTGGCCGAGCTGCGCGCCGCGCACGGCCCCGGGGTCGCCGCCCGCCTTCCGCGTGAAGAACCGGGCGACGGCGGTCCGCGTGGCGGGGTCCGCCGGCGCGGCGAGCCGCAGCCACGCTTCGAAGATGCCCGGCGACGACTCCACTTCCAGCCCGGGGGTCGCCGGCAGGCGGTCGCGCGCCGCGGCCGTCAGCGGCCCGGCCAGGACCCAGCGCGTCCGGCCGAGAGAAGCCGCCGGCCGGATGTAGCAGGAGCTCCCGGTCGCGTTCCGCGCCGCGAGCCACCCCAGGGCCCTCCGGACTTCCGGCGACGTCCACGTCTTCCGGAAGGACATCCGCCCGGTCGCGTGGTCCAGGCAGCCCAGGTCGAACGCCGTCACCTCCGGCGCGAGGCTGAACGTCTCGAGCATCTGGACGATCTGGCGGCGGCTCGCGGGGTGCATCGGTGGCTACATCGTCAGCGTCGGCTCGGGTCCGGTGCGCTCCGGGGCTCTGGTCGTGCGGGACTGTTCCATGGACTCCTGAAGCTCGCACTTGCGCTGGAGCTCCCTCTGCTCCCTTTCGTCGGACAGCAGGGTGTCGTGCCGCTTGAGCACGTCCCAGTGCCGTTGCCAGCGCTGGCGCTCGGCGTGCATCTCCCGGTCGAGGCGCTGCGCGTCGGCGCCGCACGCCTGCCGGACCGCCTCGTCCTCCAGGTCCTGTCTCCGCTCCTCGCCGGCGAAGCGGTAGCGCCACGTCTCCCGAACCCCCTCCGCCGCTTCGCGGCACCGCTCTGCGATGCGTTCCTCATCGAACTCCCACCGGTAGCTCCGCGGGAGGCTGCCGGCGTAGTCCGCCGCGTCGGCCGCCGCGTCCGGACTGGCTTGATCCGCCGGGGCCAGCGAGCGCGGCAACGGCTTCGGGACCACCGGATCCAGTTGGAACTGATCCCCCTCGAACTTTCCCCTGATCACCCGCCGCCAGACGTCGACCCCGTCCAATATGGTGTGCCCCAGCGCAGCCGGCAGCGGCTTCTCCGTGATGTCCTCGAAGAACGCCCGGTCCGCGGCGGCGTGCTCGGGCCAGCGCGCCTGGTAACGCTCCCACAGGGTGGGCTCCGGCCGCGGTTGCGGCGGCGGGGGCGGCGAGGCCTCCGGCTGGCGCGGCGGCGGGGAGGCCTCGTGCTCGGGCGCGGGGGCGGACATCAGGCCGAGGCGTTCGAGCACCCGGCGGGCGCAGTCCAGGACCCAGTCGGCGATACGGCGGATCCGGCTCGCCGGCGCAGGTTGCACGCTGGCCGCCCGGGCGCGCTCGCGCTTCTTGGCGTCCTCGCTGAGCTTCCTCATGGCCGCGCTGGCGAGCGCGTGGGCCAGGGTCTGACGCTGCTGCTCGATGTACCGCTCGACCCCCGACAAGGTCGCGGCCGGCTCGCGGGGAAGCTCCTCCTTGATCTCCGCGGCGACGAGCTCGGTCGCAACCTCCCGGGGCGGGAACACCGCCGCCTGCCGACGCACCGGCGGCAGGACCTCGGGCCGACGCCGCACCGGCGGCAGGACCTGCGGCGGCTCCCGGCGCGGCGGCAGAACCTCGGGAGCGGTCCTCGCCGGCGGCGGAACCTCCGGCGCCCGCTTCACCGGCGGCAGGACCTCGGGGGCCGCCGACGCGGGCAGGACCTCGGGCTGGAACGGCGCCGGCGCCGGCACTGGCCGCGGCGCGCGGCGCAGCTCTTCCTCGCGCTTGCGCCTGCGCTCGGTCTCGAGCATCTCCCTCACCGTCAACCCGTCGTTGACCCGGGTCGCGATCTCGGCCACCGCCTGCAGGGTCCGCTCCCCCGGGACCGCCTTCTCCGGCTCCGGCGTCGAGGCCGCGACCGTCTCGCGGATCGTCTCCCGGGTCTCCTCCACCAGCCGGGCGCGCTTCACCGCGCACAGCGCCGGCCCGAGATGGTGCCCGGGGGCCTCGCTCGTCCAGTCCAGCTCGAGGCCGCGGGCGCGGCAGAGCTC
>JAPPGX010000065.1 GCA_028877265.1 Acidobacteriota bacterium | reverse complement strand
GCCTGCGGGTCGCGCCGCGGCTGCGCTGGGCCGCCCGCATGGACCGCCTCCACGCGGGAGAGACGCCGACGGACAGCTACGCGGTGCTCGACCTGACGGTTTCCTGGCTGCTCCTCACGGGGAACGCGACCCACCACCTGTCGCTGGTGGGACACAACCTCACCGACGCGGTGTACCGGCACCACACGTCGGTGATCAAGGACGTGGCACCGCAGATGGGGCGGGGGGTGCGGATCAGTTATTCCGTCCGGTTCTTCTAGCGCGAGGAAAGCAGGCGTTTCGCAGCCCTCGCGCCCCAGGCTTTGTTCTATCTGAACAAGCGAAAAAACAAAATGGCAGCGAACCTAAGGTTCGCTGCCGACGTTTTCGGGGGAAAGTGTGAAAGGGGGTTACCCCCTTTCACAAGAAGGAAACGACGAACCGGAACTCGCCGAAGCGCGCGTCAGCGCGCGAGGGAGTTTCGGTTCGCGGCGCGAAGCGCCGGGCGGTTCGGGGTGGGGCTCCTGTCCGGCCCTCCCGTAATCGCGCCCTTCCCCCGGACTGGAGTCCCACCCCGAACCGCTCGACGGGGCAGATGCCGGCCGGAGGCCGGCGCTCCGAGCCGGCCCGACTCCCGGTGGTAGCATCGCCGGTTGCAGGTCCCACCGCGGTGAAGCACGTCAGCCTCCGGTCTCGATTCGTGGCGGCAGGGGCCGTGGCGGCCCTGGTGTTGGCCACCCCGCTGGCGGTCCCGGCGCACGCACACCAGGACCAGACGGACAACCCCTGCGGGATCTGCAAGGTCGCGGAGACCGGAGTCCCCGCTCTCGAGGGCAGGCCGGAGTTGCCGTTCCCGCGGCACGAGTCGAAGCACTGCACCCGGGTGGTTCCTTTCGCCACCTCGGAGCCGGCCCAGACTCCGGCGGCCCCCCGCGCGCCGCCCGCCTGACGGTCGGCAATCCAGGTCGGGAACCGTTCGGCCCCGTCGGCGGCCTCTGAACGTCCGGTTCCTCCGCACCCAAGAGCCCCAGGAGGTCCCACCGTGACGCGGACTCCTCTCCTTCCCCGTTTCTCGTCCCTTCTTCGCGGCTTCCGGCGGGCCGGCCCGCTCGCCGCCTGCCTCGCCTTCGCGACCGCCGCCTGGGCGCACCCGACGATCTCGGGCACGGTGCTCATCGCCGAGACCGGCGAACCGGCACGCGACGCCGAAGTCCTGCTGATCGAAACCGACCAGGTGGTCCATACCGACGACGCCGGCCGCTTCGCGTTCGTGGACGTGGACCACATCGGCTCCGTCACCCTCCACGTGGATCTCGGCTTCCTCAGCGCCGTCCGGACCGTGGCGATCGACATCGACCAGGAGGAGGACTTCGAGATCGGCGAGCCCATCGTCCTCGGGGCGCGGCACCGCATGCACGAACGGGTCACGGTCACCGCCTCGGCCAGCGATTCGTCGCCGTTCCAGACCTTCGGTTCGGTGCACGCGATGGAAGGGCTCGACCTCCAGAACGAGCCGGCGCGCAACCTCGCGGAGTTGCTGGAGGGCACCACCGGCGTGGCGATGCGCAGTTTCGGCCCCGGCTCCGCGCGCCCCATCGTGCGCGGCTTCGACGGGGACCGGGTGCTCACCATGGAGGACGGCGTGCGGACCAGCGATCTGGGCAGCCAGTCCGCGGACCACGGAGTTCCGGTGGACCCGCTCCAAGCCGAACGGGTCGAGGTCGTGCGCGGACCGGCGACGCTGCTCTACGGGTCGAACGCCATCGGCGGCGCCGTGAACGTGATCTCCATGGCGTCGCACCTGGCGCACTCGCCGCCGCCCGGGTTCCGGGGGCAGGCCAACCTCGACTACTCGACCGCCGACGCGGGAATGAGGGGAGGGGTTCGCGCCCAGGCGTCCGGCGCGGGCTGGTTCGCCTGGGGCGGGGGCAACGCGAACCGGACCGAGGACTACAACACCCCCGTCGGCGTGGTCGAGAACTCGCAAAGTTCCATGAATCAGGGAGAGGCGGGGTTTGGTCTCTTCGGCGAGCGGGCCTGGCTCTCGGGCACGGTGCGCCTCGATGACGCCCGCTACGGGGTTCCGTTCGCCGGGCTATTCCACGGCAGCCATGTGGGGCACGACCACGGGCCGGTTGGCGACGAGGAAGCACTGTCGGTGGACGTCACGATGAACCGGCGGCAGTTCCGCACCGACTTCGGCTTCCGCGGCCTCGGTTTCCTGTTCGACGAGGCGGAATTCACGGTCCGCTACGCCGACTACGACCAGGACGAGATCGAGACCTTCGAGGCGAGTGGGGAAGAAATCGTGGCGACCCACTTCGACAACCGGTCGGTCGTGTTCCGCGGTGAGCTCAGGAAGCCGGCGGGGCGGGTGAACAGCCGGGTCGGGGTCTGGGGCAACGTGCGGGATTACGAAGCCTGGGGCCACGAAGCGCTGGCGCCGGAGACCCGGCAAAACGCATTCGCGGCCTTCACCTACAACGAGATCGAAGCGAACGAGCAACTCGATCTGCTGCTCGGAGCGCGCGCCGAGCGAAACGCCTACGACGTCGGGGAAGACACGAACCCGCTCCGGCCGGCGGAAGTCGTGGACCGCACCTTCCTCACCGCGTCGGCGAGCACCGGCGCCCGGCTCGCGGTGGGCGGCTCCACTGCCCTGGTCGGAGTGGCGAGCTTCGCGACCCGCGCCCCCTCGCTCGAGGAGCTCTACAACTTCGGCCCCCACATCGGGAACCTGGCGTACGAAATCGGCAATCCCGAACTCGACCAGGAACGGTCGCTGGGATTCGACCTGAGCCTCCGCCAGAGTTCGGAAGCGCTCACCGGGAGCCTCAGCGTCTTCCGTTACGACATCTCCAACTTCGTCTTCGGAGAGGTGCTGGACGGAATGATCAGCGGCTTGCCCGTTTGGCTGTTCCAGCAGTCGGACGCGACCTACCAGGGCTTCGAAGCGGAGGGACACCTGGGCCTCGGCGCCGCCGAGCTCGTGGCGAACGCCGCCTACGTGGACGCAAAGCTCGCGAGCGGCGAGTACGTGCCGCGCATCCCCCCGCTCGGCGGTCAGGTGCGGCTCGACGTCCCGGTCGGCAAGCTGCGCCTCGCGCCCCGGGTGCGCTGGGCCTCCCGGATGGACCGCCTCTACCGGGGCGAGACCCCGACCGACGGCTACGCGGTGTTCGACTTCACCGCCTCCTACGTGTTCGTCGGAGCGGGCACGACATCGAACATCTCGCTCGGCGCCTACAACATCACCGACGCCGAGTACAGCCACCACAACTCGCTGATCAAGGACATGGCCCTCCAGATGGGCCGCGGGTTCCGGATCAGCTACTCGCTGCGGTTTTACTAGGGCGTTCCGGTTTCGCCTCCCTCCGGTCGGCGATGCCGGCCGGAGGCCGGCGCTCCGACCGGCTGTCCCTCAGAACCGCAAGCTGAGTCCCAACTGGCCTCGCCGGGTGTCGCCGAGCCCGCTGCGGAGGGTCCCGTCGAAGTTGAAGAGCAGCGAGCCGGTGTGGCTGTCGAGGAAGTTGTCGGCGCCGGTGAGGTTGAAGACCTCGACGATGGGTTCGAGAGTCGCGCCGTTCGGCACTGCAAAGGTACGTGAGATCCGGAGGTCCCAGGTGAAGAACTCGTTGTCGCGCCGCAGCGTGTTCCGGGTGAGGACGGACCCGTCGGCGCAGATCCGGTCCGCGGACTGGTTCGCGCGCTCGCCCGGCCGGGTGCACTGTTCGGAGACGGGGGACGCCGACAGGTAGCGGAACACGTTGTTCCAGTTCACCCCGCCGGGCAGGGTGACGAGCAGGTAGCCGCTCACCTGGTGGCGGCGGTCGCGGTCCGACCAGCCGAACTCGGGGCCGAGGTTCGACGGGTCGGCGTAGCGGAAGGTGAACGGATCGCGCTCGTTGTCGTCGTCGGAGCGGTCGAAGGCGAGCGTGTAGTGGGTCTCGAAGGTCAGCGGCCGGTCGCCGAGCGAACTCCAGCCGCGGACCCCGACGGTCAGCGCCTGGTAGCGCGAGCGGGCGCTGCTCTCGGCGACGGTCAGCGCGTTGATGCCGCCGCCCGACGGGTGCGTGCCGATGCCGAAGGGGGAGCCGAAGGCGGGAGCGTTGCGGTCCACGAACCGGAAGAGCTGGTCGGTGCGCGCGTAGACGAAGTTGGCGCTCGCCGCCATTCCCCGCCCGAGGTCCCGGTCCAGCCCGAGGCTGAAGGACCAGGTCCGCGGCAGCTCGAGGTTCCGGTCGGCCACCTGGATGTCCGGGAGGAAGGGGGCCGTCGCCTGGGGGTCGAGCTGGCGGTCGATCTCCGGGACCGGACCGAGGAAGGTGTCGGCGCTGCTGCGGAAGAGGATCTGCTGGAAGGCCCCGTTCGTGGAGCGGTGCTGGGCGAAGACCAGCAGCGGGATGCGCGAGACGTAGGAGCCGGCCGCCGCGCGCGCCACCGTGCGTCCGTCCCCGGCGACGTCCCAGGCGATCCCGAAACGCGGCTGGAAGTTGTCGAGGTCGTGGGGGATCCGCCCGTCGGAGGGGAACGCCGGGTCGTCGAGATAGGGCGCGAAGAACGTGTCTTCCGGTTCGACGAAGACGTCGGGGTGCCAGGTCCCGTCCCAGCGCAGGCCGAGATCGAGCGTCACGTGCTCGCCGGGGTGCCAGGTGTCCTGCACGAAGAGGCCGACCTCGTGCATTGACGCCCGCTGCCGGCCGAGTTCGGCCGGGGGGATGCCGGGCACGGTCGCCGACTGGAGGTAGAGGAGCACCGGGCCGGTGATCGCGGCGCCCCCGGGGCAGGCGCCCGTGGTGCTCGCCGAGCCGTCGGAGCAGTGCACGTAGCCGCTCCCGTGGGTCGCGAAGCCGATGAAGCCCTCGACCGAGTCGAAGAGGTAGCGGCTGTTGGCGAAGCCCATGAACTGCTGCTCCACCCGGGTCCGGTTGTACTCGACCCCGGCCTTGAAGAGATGGGCGCCCGCGGCGTACGACAGGTTGTCCACGATCTGGAACCGGTCGTCGAAGGCGGGATCGATCGGCAGGAAGAACGGGAGTCCGATCCGGAAACCGTCCGCGAAGTCCATGCCGATGTCCGGGAACGGGCGGCCGCCGAGCCGCTCGAACTGGGGCTGTCCCGGGAGGGCGGCGCCGGGCAGCAGCGGCCCGTCGTACCAGCGGGGCCGGTCCTCGCGCGCCCACTGGACCCGCAGCTCGTTCGAGAGCGCGTTGGTCAGCAGCGAGCGGAGGCTCCCGTTCACGGCGTTGGAGTGGCCCCGCTCGATCCCGTTCATGGAGGCGCCCCACGAGTCCACGTCGAAGGTGCCGTTCAGCTGTTCCGACCAGGTGTAGTTGTATTTGAGCGAGGCCTGGTGGCGGCCGCTCAGGTTGAAGTCCAGCTTGGCGAGGAGCGAACGGGCGTCGTCGGTGCGCCGGATCGGCCCGAACTCGTCCTCGAAGAGCCCCGGCCAGCGGGTGTTGAGGAAGGAGTCCAGCCGCTCGAGGTTCGCCGGGTTCGCGACCCGCCGGGTGCTCTGCTTCGTCTCGGCGGCCGCCTGCTGGTCGTAGGCGAGGAAGAAGAAGGCCCGGTCGCGCACCAGGGGGCCGCCGAGCGTGGCCCCGAACTGGTTCCGCCCGAAATCGGGTTTGCCGCCGCCCCGGTCTGCGGAGTACTCGGCGGCGATCTCGTCCCACTGGCCGAAGTAGTGGGCGGAGCCGGCGAGTTCGTTGGTGCCCGACTTGGTGATGACGTTGATGAAGCCTCCCGCCGAGCGGCCGAACTCGGCGGGCGCGCCCTGGTTCACGATCACCAGCTCGCCGATCGCGTCCTGGTTGAAGGTGAACGCCGCCCGCTGGCCGCCGCGCTGCTCGCCGAAGAACGGGTTGTTGAAGTCGGCCCCGTCCACGATGAAGTTGTTGAAGATGCCCCGCTGGCCGCTGATGTTCAGCTCGTCGCCGTCGGGCCCCTGGGAGACCGAGGCGCCGGGGGTGAGGAGGGCCAGGTCCACGAAGTTGCGGCCGTTGCTCGGCACCGCGTCCACCACTTCCTCCCTGAGGCGCTGGGAGCGGGTGAAGTCGGTCGTCTCGATCGGGGACGGCAGCTCGCCGAAGACTGTGACGGTCTCGGTGGCCACGACCCGGAGGTCCAGGTGGAAGTGGAGCACCTCCCCCACCCGCAGGATCGCGCCCTCGATGCGCTCGGTCCCGAACCCGCCGGCGGCGGTGACGGTCAGGTCGTAGGTCCCGGGAGGCAGGAGGCTGCGGACGAATCCGCCGGAACCCGAGGTCTCGACGGTCGTCACCAGGTCCGTGTCCCGGTGCTGGATGAGGATGACGGCGCCCGGAACCGGGTTGCCCAGCGGATCGCTCACCTCGCCGCGGATGACGCCGGTGGTGGTGCCGGCCTGGGCGGCGAGGTCGGGCGCGTGGAGAAGGGCGAGCGCCAGCGCCAGGCACCACGGAGCCCGGGGACGGAGCGGCCCCGGCTTCCGTTTTTGTCCGGCGGCGAGACCCACGCGGGAATTCTAGGCCGACGGTATAGCCTGTCCGGTGCGTCGACCGCGTTGCGGAACGCGCCGGGAGGCATGGAAATGAGAGGAATTCGACGGATTGCGGCGACCCTGGCGGCAGCGGCACTGGCCGGGTGCGCTCCGCCTCCCAGCGATACCCCGCAACCCGCCGACCTGCTCATCCGCGGGGCGCGCATCGTGGACGGGACCGGCGGCCCGTGGTTCCGGGGGAACCTCGCCGTCACCGGGGACACCATCGTGAGCGTGGGGCCGGAAGAGCCGGACGCCGTCCAGGTGCTCGACGCCGGCGGGATGGTGCTGGCCCCCGGGTTCATCGACATGCACGCCCACTCGGAGTACGGGCTGGTGGTCGATCCCCGCGCCCTGAGCAAGACCGCCCAGGGCGTCACCACCGAGGTGCTCGGAGAGCATCTGTCGGCGGGGCCGGTGCTGGGCCCGGCGGTGGACGACCCGATGATGGTGGCGCCGCCCATCGAGCGCGACTGGACCACCCTGGGCGGCTATCTCGACCGGCTGGAGTTCGCCGGAGTAGGTCCGAACGTCGTCTCCTACGTGGGCTCGGGGCAGGTGCGCGCGTCGGTGGTCGGTTACGAGGAGCGCGACCCGACCGAGGAGGAACTCCAGGCGATGGAGGCGCTCGTCGCGCAGGCGATGGAGGAGGGGGCGTTCGCGCTGGCGAGCGGCATGGCCTACATCCCGAACGCCTTCATGAGCACGGAGGAACTCATCCGGCTCACCCGGGTGGCCGCCGGGTACGGAGGCATCTACGTGAGCCACCTGCGCGGCGGCCTCGAGGGGCTCGCGGAGGGGATCACCATCGCCCGCGAGGCGGGCACCGCGCTCGAGATCCACCACCTGAACTCCACCTCGGGCGCCCGGATCCCGGAGTACGCGGCGATGATCGCCGAGGCGCGGGCTTCGGGCGTGGACGTGACCGGGAACGTCTATCCCTACATCGCGGGCTGGACCTACCTGCGCTCGCTGCTGCCGGCCTGGGCGCAGGAAGGCGGCGTGGACCGGATGCTCGGGCGGCTGACCGACCCGGCCGAACGGGAACGGCTGCTCACCGAGCTCCGGGAGTCCGAAGCCCGGCGGTCCCGCTGGGGGCGGACGTTCGTGAGTTCCTTCCGGGACGAGGTGGACGGCCTCTCGATCGTGGACCTCGGGGAAGCTCGGGGGATGTCGCCCGAAGAGGGACTGCTGGACCTGCTGATCGAACAGGAAGGCGAGGGGTTCCAGATCTCCTTCGGGAACGAGGAGGTGAACCTGGTCCAGGCGCTCGCCCAGCCGTTCACCCACATCGGCTCCGACGGCAGCGCCCTGGCCGCGGGGATGCGGACGCCAATGGGCAAGCCGCATCCGCGCTCCTTCGGGACCTACCCGCGGGTGCTGGCGAAGTACGTGCGCGAGGAGGGGCTCCTGACGCTGGAGGAGGCGATCCGCAAGATGAGCTCGGCGCCCGCGAACCGCCTGGGGCTCTCGGACCGCGGGGTGCTGCGTCCCGGGATGAAGGCCGACATGGTGCTCTTCGATCCGGACACGGTCCAGGACGAGGCCACCTTCGAGGAGCCGGAGCGCTATCCGACCGGCATCCCCTGGGTCTTCGTGAACGGCGTCGCGATCATCGCCGAGGGCGAGCCGACGGGCGAACTGCCGGGCCACGTGCTGCGGGGCCCGGGTTACGTGGGGCGGTGAGCGGTGCAGAGGACGCTCTCTATTGCCGGATGCCTCGCGTGAGGATCGAAGACCCAGGGACCGCCGGCCTTCAGGCCGGCAATGCACACCAACGAAGGGCGGCGTGTAGGCTTCCCGCTCCAAAGGCGAGCCGGATGTCGAACAAGGAATCCGATCTGGAAGCGGCCGTGGCCAAGCTCCAGGCTCTCGCCCGGAAATACGGGAGCCCGACTGGGGCTGAAGTGGACGATTTCATCGCCGAACGGCGGGTGGAGGCAGCGAAGGAGTCCGGAGGTTCGGTCCCCTCATGTTCCTCAGTTCACAGCGGGGCGCGGCGGGCACAGAGCCCGCGAGCCACACGTTGACGGTCGGCGCGTCCGTTACGTTGTGGTGGGACGCTGATTTCCGAGAGCTGACAAGGACACACCATGGGTAGTCGCACGAGCCGCCTCCCAAGGGAGGGTGTGACCGAACCCGACCTTCGTCGCCGCCCCGGGCGGCGCTTGAGCAGACGCGGCCGGGCTCTCGGCTTCGTCGCATTCGTCGCCGCCGCCACCGGCGGCCTGACACCCCCCGCCGCCGCCCAGAACGGGAACGGGCGGCCCAACGTGTTCTTCGACTGCTCCGGGCCGCGGTGCGATTCCCGCTACTACCGCACCGAGATCACCTGGGTGAACTGGGTCAACGACAAGGAGGACGCCGACGTCCACCTGATCATGACCAGCCAGCGGACGGGCGCCGACGGGAGGGAATACGTCCTCCATTTCCTGGGGGTCGGGGAGAACGAGAGCTATGACGACGAGCACGCCTACCGCTCGTCGCCCACCGACACCGACCGGGAAACGCTGGACGGGATCACACACACCATGGGACTCGGGCTCGCGATGTTCGCGGACGAGGCCGGCTACCGTGGCGTCGTCCTGCTGACCCCGATTGACCGGGAGGAGGCGGCGGTGGCGCGCGGGGTGGTCGCCCGCGAGGACGTGGACGATCCCTGGAACCTCTGGGTGTTCCGCATCGACGGGGAAGCCGGGATCGACGGTGAGACCACGCGCCGGCGCACCAGCCTGGAGGGCGGATTCTCGGCTTCGCGGGTGACCCCCGACTGGCGGGTCCGGTTCTGGGGAGACATTCAGAACGACCATTTCTCGATCGAACTCTCGGACGGAACGTTCACCGACACGCGGACTGGCTGGAGCCTGGATACCCGGGTCGTGTACGCCCTGCTCGACCACTGGTCGATCGGGCTCGACACGAACACGAGCCGCAACCTGACCTACAACCAGCGCTTCCGGATCGAGGCGGCGCCGGCGCTGGAATACAGCATCTTCCCCTACGAGGAAGCGACCCGCCGGAGCTTCACCTTCTACTACACGATCGGGCCCGCCTACCGGGACTACGCGGAGCCCACCATCTACGGAGAAACCGAGGAGACGCGCTGGGAGCAGTCCATGGATGTGCGCTTCAGCCAGCGGCAGCCCTGGGGCAACGCCTCGGTCAACGTCAGCGGATCCCACTTCCTGCATGACTTCAGCCAGCGCCTGATCCGCCTCGGCGGGGACCTCGAGTTCCGGATCTTCCGGGGTCTCTCGCTCGAGGTCTCCGGCAACATCTCGTCGGTCAACGACCAGATCTACCTCGCCGCCGAGGATGCGACCGACGAAGAGGCGCTCTTGCGCCTGCAGGCGCGGGCGACCGACTTCGACTACGGCGTCGAGGTCGGTTTCGAGTTCCGCTTCGGGTCCATCTTCAACAACGTGGTGAACAACCGGTTCCGGCGGCGGCGTTTCTGACGCTCAGCGCCGGTCAGTAGGTGCGGCGGAAGCGGAAGTCCACGCCCAGCGTGCCGTCTTCGTCCCGCGTCAGGATCCAGGTGACCCGGCGGCGTGCGTACTCGACGATGACGATGGCCTCGTCGGCGTCCGAGAGGCTCGACGAATAGCGGACGTTGAGTTCCGGGGTGAGTTGCTTGCTGAGCGTCACCCTCGCCGTCGGATTGCTGAAACGGCCGATCATGAAGGGATCGACGGTCACCCGGTCGATGCCGAAGACCCGGCCCGCCCGGCGGCCGAGCATGCCGGTGAACTGTTGGCTGAGCAGGTTCGTGGCGGAGACGGCGACCGCCGGGTCGTCGGTGCGGCGGGCTCCGAGCAGGTTCGCCTCCGGAACGCCCGAAAGGAGCTGGAGGATGTCGGTCTCCCTCAGCGGGGGTTCGGAACTCACGCTCGCTTCGATCTCTTCGAGCGTTCCCGACGCGGCAAGCCGCACGCGGTAGTTCCTGACGTTCGTTTCCGCCGTCACGTCGAACACCGGCTCGATACTTCTGGGATCGATGAACTCGGCGCGCCCCGAGACGATCTCGAAACGGTGGGCGCCGACGAACAGTTCGCCCTCCACGAGGTCCGCGCGTCCCACCACCGCCGGAGACGCCGCGGTGCCCTGGAGGCCGAGAGCGGCATTCGCAGCGAGGCTGACGATCGAGTTCCGCACCGCGAAGAAGGAATCGGTTTCCACCCGGACATCCATCGCGACGTCGCCCAGGAAACCGGCGGCCTCCGGTTCGCCGGAAACGGCGATGCTGGTCGATTCCGTGAGGATGTCCGCCGACAGCTCGTACTCGCGGCTCCAGAGCGCGTCGTCGAGGCGAACCTCCCCGGACAGCAGACGTCCCCCCTGGTCGCCCACCAGCCGCAGGTCCGCGTTCACCGTGGCGCTGAAGTCGGCGGGGTAGCGGAAGCGGGCGTCCGCGACCCGAACCCGCAGATCGCTGGCGCCGAGTTCGACGCCGTCGATGAGGACCTCACCCGACGCGACGACGTCGCCGGATGCCAGCCGGCCGTCCAGCTCATCGATCCGCAGTGACCGCTGGTCGAAGCTCACCGAGCCGTTGACCTCGCTCAGTCCGTGCGGAAAACCGGCCAGGCGGAACGAGCCGTCCCGGATCGTTCCCTCCCCGAACACTTCGGGTTCGGTCGTGGACCCGACGACGGCGATCTCCAGGGCCAGCGCGCCGTCCGCGTCCAAATCCGCCACGAACGGCTCGGCCGCCCGCAGCGAACTCTCCCCGCTGAGAGTCAGGTCCAGCCGCTCCTCCCCGAGATCGATGGAACCGGCCGCCGCGAGCTCACCGTCGGGATGGAGCAGACGGAACTCCTCCAACTCGACGACCCCCTCCTCCATCACGATCCGCGCCGGGCCGCCGGACTCGGCCGTGAACTCCGGCGTCACGATCCTCAGGCTCTCGAGGACCGCCTCCGCCGTCATCCACTCGTCGAGCGGATCCTCGATGCGGAAGTCTCCGGTCCCGCTGACCGTGATCGAGATCGCCTGCTCCTCGGGCTCGGCGACCAGAAACGACGCGACATCCAGCTCCCGCAGGGCGACCGTTCCGGCAGCCTCGGCCTCCAGCGCGCCGGCGATGCCGAAGGACGCGGCTCCGGAATCGAGGGCGCCGCTCGCCTCGAAGCGCTCGCCCACCACCGAAGCCTCGACGCTCCCGGAGCCCAGTGGCACGTCGAGCACCGCGACGGCGGGAATCCGCCCTTCGAGGCGGAGTTCCGGAACCTCCAGATCGCCTCCGATCTCCGCCCGGAAGTCCGAGCGAAGCGCGATCCAGTCGAGGTCCAGTCCGGGCGCCAGCGGATAGTCGGCGCCGGTGACGGCGCCTTCCATCGTCCAGTCCACGAGATCGATGGTCAGCTCGCCCTCGGCGCTCCCCCCGCGGAAGACCGCGGCCAGCGGCGCCAGGCGGACCGACTCGCCGTCCAGGCTCCAGCCGATGGAGAGTTCGTCGAAGGGCTGTTCCAGAAAGGTCCCGGCGGAGCCCGTCACCATCCCGCCGCCGTGGTAGAGCTCGCCGCGCCGCACCGTGTTGCTCGAGCCGCTGACCGCGCCTTCGGCCTCGAGGTCCCATTCGAGGAAGTCCACGATCTCCCGAATGTCCCAGCGGTCCCACTCCGCATCGAACTCCAGGTCCGGGAACGCGGCGTCGCCGCGGTCGAACACCCCGGACGCGGAGATGGTCCCCTCGCCGGCCCGGGCGCTCAGGCTCTCGAGCCGGATCGCCGCGGGGTTGATCTCCGCCGCAGCCACCAGCGTCTCGGTATGGAAGGTGGAGAAGCGCAGCCCCTGCCCCTCGACCGCGCCGGCGATCACCAGCTCGGGCCAGGGGCCCCGCACGGTTCCCTCGAACCGGGCGGCGCCGGACACGTCCCAGGCAGTCGCCTCCGGATCCTCGCCGAAGACCACCCGCCAGACCTCCTGCTGCACGGCGTCCACTTCGGCGGCGTCGCCCGCGACGCCGCTCACCGCGAAGTCGGCGCTGCCGGAGCGCGGGTAGCGGCCCTCGAGCGTGCCCTGGAAGGCCGCGCCAGCGGCCGTGAGCCGCTGGACGACGACGGCCTCCTCGTCCACGGCCACCGCCATCTCGAAGCCCAGCGGCAACGCACCGGGTCCGGCCTCCGGCCTCGCCCCGGACGCCTCGATGGTTCCCGCCATCAGCAACGGATCCCCGAGCGGGACCCGCAGATCGGCGTCCAGGCTGACGCGGGAACGGAGCGCGGTCGGCGTCCCGAAGAGTCCCCCGAGCGCGCCGGACAGCGACGCGCCGCTGACGGTCAGCGCCACCTCCGCCGGGCTTTCCCCGGCCGGCCCCGCCTGAAGCACGCGCAGGGTGGCCACTCCCCCGGAGACGAACCCCTCGGAGTCGGAGACCTCGAGTCGGCCCGGATCCCAGTGAACGCGCGCCTTCCAGTCGCGCAGCGGCAGGCCGTAGAGGCGGCTGCCCGGTAGCGCGAACTCCCCGTCCAGCGCGAACCCGCCCTCCCCGAACCCCACGGTCCCGTCGAAGCGCGCCCACGGGTCCCCCCGGGTATCGATCGCCTCGACGCCGAACAGGGAACGGGCGAGCCCGCCGGCGTCGCCGCCGGCGGCAACCCGGAACTCGCCCGCCAGGACGTCGCCCAGATCCAGCGACCCGTCGAGGTCCACCGTCAGCAGATCGGACCGAAGGCCCAGGCGGTCCAGGTGGAACCGGTTCTCGCGGATGCGGAACTCCGCGTCCAGCGCCAGCGGGAGCTCCGGCTGTTCCCGGAGGCGAACCACCCCCAACCCGGACCGGATCTCGCCGTCCACGCTGCCCGTTTCCGCGACCCGGAAGGCGACGGCCACGTCGTCCACCCGGACTTCCCAGGGCGTGGGGAGACTCCGGTAGCCGATGGTCGTCCCCGCGACCGAAATGCGGTCGGACGAGAACGACAGGCGGGCCGCGAGCGCTTCGAACCCCGGCCCGGACGGGGCGGGGGTGGCGCGCGGCGGGGCCCCATCGTCCAGTCCCCGGAAGCTCAGCCCCTCGATGGCCAGACTCTCGAAATGGACCCGCGCCAGGAGCAGGGACCACAGGCCCAGATTCCCCCGGACCTCGGCGACGGAAAGGACGGGGGGCGCGGGCCCCGCATCCAGCGGCTCCCGTCCCACCTGCAGGCCGCGAACGGCGAACTCCCCCTCCGGAAGCGAGATCCGCAGGCCGCCGGCCGCGACCGGGCGGTCGAGCGCCGCGGAGAGCCGGGAGGTGCCGTAGGCCAGCAACCGGTCTTCGTCGATCCCGACGGCGACGACTGCGATCGCGCCGAGCACCAGGAGCAGGCCAACGGCCAGGGCGAGCCCGGCGCGGCGGAACCGGCGGCTGGAAGGGGACACGAGCGGCTAACGCGGCGAACACGGCTCGCCGTCGAACTCCCCGTCCGCGGGATCGCCGCGCCCGAAGCTCCCGCGGTCGCGGATCTCCCCGTTCGCATCGATGGCGCAGTAGCCGAAACGGTCCTCGGTCACCTGCACGTACACGAAGTGGTTGAAGGCGCCGCGGTCCTCGCGGCGGACCGCGCGCTCGTCGTCCCGCGCGGAGTCCGGCTTCTTTCCCCCGGCGCCGGTCACGAAGTAGCGGATCCCGCGCTGCGGCTCGAGCCGCGCGTAGAAGTGCTGGTGGCCCTGGAACACGGCGTCCACCCCGTGTTCCGTGAAGATCGGCTCGAGTTCGGACCGCAACACCTCGTCGTCATCCCGGCAGAGGAGTCCGAGCCACTGGCACCGCTTCGGCGCGACCATCGTCCCGTGCATGGCCACCACCTTCCACCGGGCTCGCGAGCCCCGCAGAGCCTCTGCGACCCAGCGGAGCTGAGGCTCATCGGTTCCCTCCTCGATCTTCGTGTCGTCCTTTCCCAGCGTGTTCGAGTCGAGCACGAACACCTCGAGCAGCGGCGCCCGCGATGACCCGCTCCCCGGGATCTCGACCGAGTAGTAGCGGAAGCCGTCCCGATAGCCGAACTCGGGAGTCGCCAGGTGGGCGTCCACTTCGCAGTCGGATGACAGCGCGTAGGCCGTTTCGTCGCGGGGAACCGGCCGCCGGCCCGACTCCTCGCACGGCGCCACGTCGTGGTTGCCGAGCGCGGCATGGATCCGGACTCCCAGGGAGAGCACGCCGCGGTACACGTCAAGGAACCTGCTGCCGATGAAGCGCGCCTCGCCGCGCTCGTACACGTTGTCCCCGAGCAGGAAGACGTGGGATACGGCGGCCCCCTCGGCGGTGCGCCGGATCTGCGCCGCCACGCGCCGGGCCCGCTCGTCCCCGGTGCCCGTGTCGCCGACCAGGATGAACCGCGCCGGGTCCGGGGGGTCCGGGGGGCGCGTGCCCGACGCCAGGACGGCCGGCAGGAGCGCCGCGGCGCCGAGTGCGAGGAGGGTTCGGCGCTTCCGCATGGGCTCGGGCTACCGCTCCGGCGCGGGATAGACGGTCAGCGTTCCCCTGGCCCTTCCCCCTTCGTCGGCGACGATCAGCGCGCCGTCCGGAGCGAACGCAATGCCCTCGGCCTGGCGATGCCACGGAGCTTCGAACCGCCGGACGTCCAGGACCTGCCCTGCCGGAGTCACCTCCGCGATGGCCGCCTGCCGGGCCGCCACCACGAAGTAGTTCCCCGAGACCGGGTGCCGCTCGATTCCGGAGGGTTGAAACCGGTTGGCCCCGATGCGGCCGGCGAAATCGCCGACCGGCACCACCGTCCGGTCGCCACGCAACGCTTTCTCGTCGATGGACCAGCGAATCATCCCCAGTGTTCCCCGGAGGTCATCGCGGCGGGCGTTCTTGCACATCAGCACGAGTTCGCGCCGGCCCTCGTCGTACGCGAGGCCCTCGATCTCGCAGTCGCGCCCGGCGCCGGTGGCGTAGACCCGGAACAGCACGGACTCGCCCGCGGCTCCCTCGCGGCACTCGTAGAGCCTGCCCGAACTCGTGACCAGGTAGATCCAGCCGCCGGCCACCGCGATGCCCTCGAAGTCATCGGTGACCGGGTCGGCCAGGTCCGCCAGTTGGAACGCCTTCACGACCGACCCGTCCCGGGCGTCGATCTCGAAGACGATGCCGGCTTCGTCGTTGTGCGCGAGCAGCCGGTGGTCGGCGGTCGTCGCCAGACCGGAGATCTCCCGGAGGCGCCGCGGGAGTTCCCGGTGCTCCGCCGCGCCGGCCCCCAGTTCGTAGTCCGCAAGGGAAACCCCGCTCTGAACTCCCGCTGACGCCCCGGTCAGGGACAGCAGGCCGAGCGTCGCGGCCGGCAGGACTCTCAACCGGAGGACTCTCCGCCAGTCACTTGGCCTTGGCCTTGCCGCCCGCTTCCGGCGCCGCCTCCAGTTCGTCCGGAGGCACGAGCCGCCACCCGGACAGCACCGCGGGCTTCGCTCCGAAGTTGCTCTTCCACACGGCCAGCGTGATCACCACGAAGATCAGCGAGGCGAGGTAGGCCACGGTCGTGAGCTGGGTGCCGGCCGCCAGACCGATCCCGATGGCCATCAGCATGTAGACGGCGTCCATGGGCTCGTTGAGCGAGGCCCGGAAACGGACGGCGGCCACGATCCCCGCGAGGCCGAAGGCCAGGGCGAGGCTGCCCTTGACCAGGAACACCACCAGCGCGATGGCGATCGGGATCACGAGCAGGGTGTGGGCGAAGGACTGGCTGTACTTCTTTCGCTGGCGCGTCCACCGGTACACCCAGGTGATCGGGAGCGTCACCCCGAAGGCGAGCGTCAGCGCGACGACCACCGGGACCGTGTGCGACGGATCGATCAACAGGTTGACGCCCTCCTGATCCGCGAAACTTCCAAGGCCCTCCTGGATGTCTCCCAACAGGGCCGACACGTCCGCTCCGGCATCGGACAGCGTTCCGATGAAGAAGCGATCCCGCTCCTGCGCGACGTAGAAGCGCATTCGGGGGAAGAAATGGAAGGCGCCGGCGAGAAACCCCAGCCAGGAGAGGTAGTAGATGGCGAGACGGACGAGGATGTTGTTGAGCATGCGCCTACTCCTTCGCGGCTAGCGGCCGGTGGTGGAACTCGCGTGAGCACCGAGACGCCCGCTGGGCGTCGCTGACAAGGCGCGCGAGGGAGGAATACCGAGTGTATTTCGACCGAAGCGCAACGATGAGCGAGCCGAAGGCGAGCAGTTCAGCGGGGATTCAGCGGGCGTCGAATGCCGCGTGAGTTCCAGCACCGGCTGCTTGGCCTAGAACATGTAGCCGGCGCGGAAATAGACCCCGGTCATGTCGCGGCCTTTCATGACGGCGACGCTCATGGTCGTCCGCCGCTCCAGGAACGACAGCCAGAACCCGCCCCCGGTGCCGTTGTGCCAGTTGTCGGCGTCCGCCGGATCATCGGCGAAATAGACCCGGCCGACGTCGGCGGCCCCGAACAGGCCGAACTCTCCGGGCACCAGGACGTTGATCCTCGCGAGCGCCAGCCGCAGTTCGACGTTCGCGTAGAGCGAGGCGTCCCCGGCGAAACGGTTCTTGTGGAACCCGCGCAACGGGCCGTCGACCTGACCCAGGCCGGCCCGGCCGGGTCCCCCCAGAAAGGCGCTCTCGTGAAAGGGGTAGGTCCCCCACACCTTCTTGCCGCCCGCCCTGAGGGCCAGCGTGGGGCTCAGCGGCATGTTCGCCGTCAGGTAGGTGCGAGCTTCGACATCCACGTTTCCGAAGGGCGACTCCACGTCCCAGACGCCCGGATAGCCGGCGGCCGACACCCTGGCGAGAACCCCCTGGGTGGCGTAGGCCGGATTGTCACGGTTGTCGTACTCGACTTCGCCGCGCACGCCGAGCTGGCCGAAGGAACCCGTGCCGTAGAGGGGTTCGTCCAGCGCACCGATGAAAAAGTCCCGGTTCGCCTCGGTGGGCGTGTTCGACCACTCGATGACCGGTCCGAGGCTGACGGTGAGTTCCGACCGGAGCGGCATCGTGCCGTCCCCGGTCGCATCCACGTCCTCCGTTCCCCTGCGGAACTCCAGGGCCGGAGCGAAGACGAAGTGCCGTTGCTCCACCTTGTAGTACGAGGACGGCTCCTTGAGCCGGAAGTCGTTCCCGAACCCCTTGAAGCGGGTCACCTCGAATCCCGAGTACTCGAACGCCAGCCGCGCGTCGAGGCTCGGCCGCACGTGGCGAAAGGTGCCGACGTACGACAGGAAGGGCTTGAAGCCCCGGCTTGCCAGCCCGACGTCGAAGTAGTGCCGGGTAGCGAACGGGTCCTTGCGGAAGCCGTAGTGCTTCCGGCTGTGGATCACCCGCGCGAACACGCCCAGATCCGGGTCGGCCCAGACGAGCGGGCGGGTCCCCGACTCCATGCCCCAGTCGAAGGCGTACCGTGACCAGACCAGCGAGGTGGCGGGCCGCTGGTAGGGCCGTTCGTCAACGCTGGCGCCCTTCCCTTCCACGAAGCGGTTCCTCCCGCGATGGTCGTAGAAGTGGGTCTTCGAGGCGCCGGCAGCGGACGTGTTGGTGAACGTGTCGCTCCCGCCGCCGCCGTCCACGCGCACGGCGATCTCTCCGTCCGCCCCGGAGACCTCCGCCCGATCGCTCCCGCCCCGCAGGTAGATCCGGACCTCCCGGGTCTCGTCGTGGCGGAAGGTCCGCTCGAACCAGGGCGGCTCCGGGTCCTCGTCCCCATCGCCCTCGCGACCGATCCGCACCCGGAGATCCCCGTTCGCGAGGTGCTCGGCGGTGGCGTACTCGTCCTGGTCGGTCGCCTGGATCTCGACTTGGGGGGTGATCAGGTCGTAGTAGTCATCCACGAACTCCGGCAGCGCCTCGCGCCGGGCCTTGAGCGCCGTTTCGAGGCTCTCGCCGACGAGCGCGTAGTACGGCTCCGGCAGCCGCCGCACGGCGTCCTCGATCACCGGGTCCGGAAGCTCCGCCCGGAACTCCTCGACGACCTCGCGCCACGCGGGCCGGTCGAGTCCGGCCAGGAACTGGCGGTCCAGATCCCAGCCGGTCATCGTCAGGCCGAGAACGCTTGGATAGGTTTCGTCGAACGGGATCGCCCTCGGGAGCGTCCGGCGCACCAGCATCATGGCGACGCCGCCGTAGTGGATGAACGCCTGGTCGCGGTCCTCCGGAATCGGGAGCCAGACGTGGCAGTCGCCCTCCGGGAAACGGGCCCATCTCCATTGGCCGGGATGGCGGTCCTTGTCGCCCGTGAGCAGGTCCATCAGCCGCGCCTTCAGGTAGGCGCGGGCGTCGATGCGGTCGCAGCGGCTCTCTTCGATGTCTTCCCACACCGTCTCGGTGCCGCTGACCTTGCGGGAGCCGGCGAACCCGGGCGAGTCGTCCGGGCCTTCGGAGGGATGCAATTGCAGCGTCCCGATCAGACCCGCGAATTCCTCGCGGTATTCCCCGAGCCGGGGATCGTCCGGAATCACCACCAGGGTGTGCTTCGAATGCAGGATGCCGGTGGCCTCCATGAGCGGATCGACCACGAGCGCCGCGGCGGGCATGAGCGTGCTGATGAGGTCCTGGAGCACCTCGCCCACGATCGAGTTCTTGATGTCGTCCTCCAGCCGCTTGGTCGGGTCCTTGTCGAGGGACCGCACCGTGTAGCGGCGGCCGTCCTCGCCCGTGAAATGGAGCGAGACGGACTGCCCGAAGCCGCCGGTGCGCAGCGGCGTCAGGCCGCCTCCCACGCCGTCGAGGTCGAGGACCGCGACCTCGATGGGAGTGGTCCAGAGATCCCGGTAGTTGTCGCCGTAGAACCAGCGCTTCGACGGGCTGGCCCGGAACCGCTCTCCGGGGACCACCCGGTGGGTCTTCGCGCCCGGAGGAGGAATCGACCGGTGGATCCGGGGTCCCTGCGCGGGCTGGGCCTCCTGGGCCGCCGCCGCGGCCGGAACCGCGAGGGCGAGCGCCAGCGCGGGCGGAAGGGCGCGCCGCTTCGGACGCGGTCTCGAACCCATCCGGTGTCCCCGACGGCTCAGCGCACCCGGCGCTCGACGGCGCCCTCCTCCCCGGTCGCGTGGTAGCTGTCGCCGTAGTACTTGCTGGTGATGCGGGTGTGGAAGTCCTCGGCGCGGACCGGCGGGTAGAGCGGCCGGCCCTGGTTCGGCAGCACCTCCAGGAGCTCGTTCTCCCAGACGTAGATCGCCATCGGGAAGGAGGTCCGGGGCTGCGCCCGGGCGGCCGGGTCGCGGGGAGCGCTCACCCGGTGGGTGGTGGAGGGCAGCCGGTTGTTGGTGATCCGCTGCATGTAGTCGCCGGTGTTCAGCACGATCGCGCCCGGCGGCGCGGCGACCCGCACCCACTTCATCGTCTTCCGGTGGAGAAGCTGGAGCCCCTCGGTCTCGGCCGCGGGAAGGATGGTGAAGAGGTCCACGTCCTCGTGGCCGAGCATCCTTCCGGTCGTCCCTTCGGGGACCTCGGTCATCGGCGGGTAGTAGTTCAGCCGGAAGCCGAAGTTGGTGGCGGTGAGGCGCTCGTCGAAGAGCGCGGAGTCCTCGCCCAGATACGAAAGGATCGACCGCATGATCGGGTGGATCAGCCGCTCATGGGCGACCACCACCTGCCGGAAGAAGGCCTCCCAGCCCGGTGAGGGCCAGAAGGCGGCTTCGTCCCAGTCGGAGTCGCTCTCGAGATCGAACGCCCGGCGGCAGAAGACCCAGCCCTCCACGAGATCCGGGTGGATCACCGTGGTCTCCCGCATCGGGAAGTAGCCCTGGTTCACCGACCCCTGCCGGCGGGCGCGGTAGCGCTGCTTCACCTCCAGCGGGTGGCACTCGAAAAACTCCCGCGTGCGGCGGTGGGCCTCGGCGTAGAGCGAAGGGTCCACCCCGTGGCCGATGAGGATCGCGAACCCGGTGTCCTCGAGCGATTCGCCGAGGTCCACGATGAACCGTTCGCGGTCCGCGGGGTCCGGCGAGTCCAGGAGCGACAGATCGCAGGGCCTCAGGACGAAGTCCTCGTCGAACTCCTCCTCGGCGCCCTCGGCGAGCCGGTAGCGCTGGAGCTTCGCGACCTGCTCGTAGGCGCGGAGTTCCTGGTTGAACTCCGACGGCGCCTGGGTGGAACGGGGTGCCTCGTTGACAGGCGGCCGTCCGCGCTCCCGGCCGCCGTTGGCGGCCGGTGCCGGTCTGAAGACCGGCGCTCCCAGGCCGGCGCTCCGATCACTCACGACCCCGACGCCTGCATCTCCGCCGCGACTCGCTCGGCCTCCCGGAGGATCCGCATGGTGTTCCCGCTCCACAGCTGGGCGATCTGGTCCTCGGTGTAGCCGCGCTTCACCAATTCCAGCGTCACGTTGAAGGTCTCGGAGGCGTCGTCCCAGCCGTCCACGCCGCCGCCGCCGTCGAAGTCCGACGAGATGCCGACGTGGTCGATCCCCATCACCTCGACCGCGTGGTCGATGTGATCCACGAAGTCACCCACCGTCACGGGGAACTCGGCGCTGATGTCCGTCAGCCGGGTCCGCAGCGCCTCCTGGTCCTCCTCGCTCAGCGTGCCGATTTCGCCGAAGGAGGAGACGCCGAACTCCGCCATGGCGTCGTTGATCGCCCCGGTCTTCTCGGGCGGGTCGGTCTTGACGAAGCTGCGGAGCGCCACCGTCTGCATCACCCCGCCGTTCGCGGCCAGCGCCCGCAGCTGCTCGTCGTCCATGTTCCGCGAGACGTCGGCGAGCGCCGTGGTGCTCGAGTGCGAGGCGATGATCGGCGCGGCCGAGACCTCCGCCGCCTGCAGGATGGCGTCCTTCGAGGCGTGCGAGACGTCCACCAGCATGCCCAGCCGGTTCGCCTCGGCGATCACTTCCCGGCCGAACTCGCTGAGCCCGCCGTGCTCCGCCTCCGCATCCCCGAGGTCCTCCCGCGGGTTGCAGGAATCGGAGATGTCGTTGTGTCCGTTGTGGACCAGGCCGAAGTAGCGGGCGCCGAGCTCGTGGTACCTCTCCATGAGCGACAGGTCCTTGCCGATCACGAAACCGTTCTCGGTGCCGATCAGGGCGACCAGCTTCCCCTCGGCGTGGATGCGCTCTGCGTCGTCCGCGCTGTGGGCGAGTTCGATCACGTCCGAGTGCATCGAGGTGGCGCGGTGGATGGCGTCGAACTTGGCCATCGCCCCCTCCTGGGCCGCCTCGTAGTTCTCCGGGGTCCGCTCCCGCTGGCCGAAGTAGACGACGAAGAACCCCGCGTTGAGGCCGCCCTCCTGCATCCGCGGGTAGTCCACCTGGTACTCCTCGTTGACGTTCCCGGGGTCCACCTCCTCGGTCGCGTAGGTGAAGGGGATGTCGATGTGGGTGCAGAGGGTCATCACCGCGTCGTGGATGCGCCGGGCCTCGGCCTCCACCCGCTCCTCTTCGGTCATCGGGGCGGGCTCTTCGGCGCCGCCGCCGCAGCCGGCGGCAAGGGCGGCAACCAGGACGGCCAGCACTCTGCCGGCCAGGCGAAAGGGACAGTGTTCGAGGGACATGTGGCCTCCTGGGTCCCGGGCCAGGGGCGTCGGAGCGGCAACCGGGACGGCCCGCGATGGTACCGCGACCGGGGCGGGCGGCGCGCCGCCGGTTCAGTCCGCGCTTCGGGGCGCGAGTCCGGCGGCAATCGCCGCACCGCCCCTGGCCGTGAACACTCCCAGGGTCAGTCCGGCGACTCCCAGGAAGGCGGCGAAGCCGACCGGGCTCTGGAGTCCCCCAACAAGCTCTGCGGCCAGGCTGCCGGCGGGCAGTCCGGCGCCGAATCCGGCGACGCACCAGACGACCCACCGCCGGGCCACCGGCGCAGCGGCGCGGAGCGCCAGCCACTGGGCCGCGCCCAACCCCAGGCCGGCGAACGCCCCGACGAACGTCAACCCGCCGAGTCGGCCGAGCATGTCGAGCGCCGCCAGGCGCACCGGCTCGCCGGTCAACGCCTGGCCGAGCGTCTCGACCAGCACGATACCGACGGTCATGCCGATACCGAGGCCGAGGCCCGAGGTCCCGATCCATGACAGGCCGAACCGCCGGCTCCTTCCCAGGGCCAGCCACTGGGCGCCGCCGAACATCGAACCGGCCAACGTCAGGATGACGGGCGTCACGAGCATCATGCCCACGACCGCCTCGACCGGCGCGGCCAGGCCCAGGCCGACGGCCAGCCCGCCCGCCAGGCCGAGCCCGCAGAGAGCGGTCCAGCGCAGGACGAAGCCGCTTGCGGCAGCTCTGGTGTCTTCGATCATGGCGCACCTCCCATTCGGCCACCGCCGGTTGGGTCGCCGATCCGGTGTCGGGCGCGTCACCCCGCCCGAAGGAGGCCAGTCTACGTTTTCGGGCGGTCTGGATGGGCAGGGGAACGTTGGGACCGGGCCGAGTACGGACGGGAGAATGGCTTCGGTCTTGCTTGCGAGGGAGCGGAGACCGGATGCGGAACATCGGCGCCGGCAGAAGGCTAGCGACCGTAGCAGTCGCTGCGGCAGCCACCTGCCTGATCCCCGACGGGGCCCGCCCCCAGCAGGTCAACCTCGACGCCTACGCGTCCCGGCTCGCGGTCTACCGTAGCGGCGACTTCGCGACCGCGCTGCGCGCCAGCATGGCGCTCCCGTTCGACCGGTTGCGGAACCAGGCCGAGGAGTTCGCCCGCGGCTTCCCGGGCGGCGCCGCGGGGGCCGATCTCGACCTCCTCGCCGCCGCGATGATCCACCTCGACCTCGCCTGGGCCGCCGAGATGGAGCCCGGCAAGAACGAGGACATCGCCCGCGGTTTCCTGAACCGGGTCACCGAGGCGCGACGCGACGTCTGGACGCGCGACGCGCACCTGGGGCTCCTCGGGATCTACGTGGACCAGGGACGGCTCGACGACTCGGTGCGGATCGCGAGGTTCCTCCGGGACGAGTACCCGGACCCGACGGCGGTGCGCGTCAACCTGGCGCGTCTCGCGGAGTTCATCGGCTGGGGCATCCACGACGAACGGTTCCTGGACCAGGCCCAGGAGAGCTACCAGAACCTGCTGGACGCGGGCGAAGGCGACCCGGCGGAGCTCCGCCTCCGGCTGGCCCATCTGACGCTGCGGGAGGGCAACCCGGAGGAGGCGCTCCGGCGTCTCGACGACGCCGGAGACGACCTGAGCGCCCGGCACCGTTTCGTTTCGCTGCTGCTGCGCGGGGAGACCCTGCTCTGGCTCGATCAGACGGCGGCGGCGGAAGCCGCCTTCGAAGCGGCCCAGGCAATCCACGTCGGCTCCCTGTCCGCCGCCGCGGGACTCGCCGCCGCCCGGCAGACGCTCGGGGACGGCCGGCGCGCCGCCGGCGCGGTCCGCCGCTTCCTCTCCGGAACGAGCGGCCAGGACACCTGGTGGCACTTCCTCGTCCAGGCGCTCGCCGACGAAACCGGACGGCTCGACCAGCTCCGCGGCTTGGCGCTGCTGCCGGAGCAATGAGAACGCACCGAACCACGCGGCGCCTGGTGCTTGCCGGCAGCCTGTTCCTCCTCGCGGCAACCGCCTCGGGCGAGCCCGGCCAGGTCCGTTTCCGGGTCACCGTGGAAGAGGTCCTGGTGGACGTGGTGGTCACCGAGCGGAACCGCCCGATCGCGGGCCTGACGGCCGCGGACTTCAACCTGATCGACGGAGGCGTCCGGCGGGACATCCGGCTGGTACCGCTCGAGTCCCTGCCGGTCTCGGTGCTCTTCGTCATGGACCTGAGCGAGAGCGTGACCCGGGACCGGCGGCAGCGCCTCGCGGCGGCGGCCCGGCAGTTCTCCGGCCAACTCTCCGAGAACGACCGCTGCGCGGTGATGATCTTCTCCTCGCAACCGGTGCTGGCCCACGACTTCGCCGGCTGTTCGGAGCTCCCGCCGAATCCGTTCCCCGAGGAAGGCGTCATCGGCGGCACGGCGCTCTGGGACTCGCTCCTGCTTTCGACGGCGCTCGTGGAGGAGGAGCCCGGCCGGTCGGTCGTCATCGTCTTCACCGACGGCGACGACACCATGAGCTGGACGCCCGAAGGTTTCGTGGAGCCGGCGCTCCAGGGCAGCGAGGCGGTGCTCTACACGGTGATTCCACCGGACGCCCGGGGCACCACCCGGCGGCGATACCGCTACCGGAACAACGACTATGTCCCCCCTTCCGTGGCGCGCCGGCGGCGGATCGGGATCCGGCGGATGAACGGGGGCATCGCGCCCGAGGAACTCGTGCACCTCCTCGAGGGCCCCCGCCGCACCATCCGGCCCCGCGCCGGCATGCGGGCCCCGTCGGAACTCCAGTTGCTGCGGCACGTCGCCGAGCTCAGCGGCGGCCGGCTGGTCCAGAGCCGCGACGAGGAGCGGCTGCTCGCCGCCTACGCCGACATCCTGGAGGAGTTGCGGGCGCGCTACGTGCTTGCTTTCGCGCCCGATCCGGCGGAGCACGCCGGCTGGCGCAGCCTGGAAGTGACGGTGAACCGGGACGGCGCGAGCGTCCGGGCACGGAGCGGGTACCTGCATCAGCCGGGGGGCGGCGCGGACCCCGGACCGGGCGCGCGCTGAGACTCCGGCGTGCCGGTTTCGGACTGTTAAGCTGCCGGAGCGCTGATGGAGAAGGCCGCCCGATGACCGAGCAAAGGCGCCGGGAACTGGAGGACGTCGTGGTGCGAGTGGTGCGCGCCCGGTACCCGGAAATCGACTTCCCCGCGATCCGGCTCCGGCCCGAGCTGGATCACGATGGCGACCCCGTCCTGGTGGTGGAGATCTACTTCCGGCCGGAAGATGAGGAACTCCGCTGCGGCATGGGTTTGGCTGTAGAACTCATCGGGGACATGCAGGACCGCCTCTGGGCCATTGGCGAAACCCGTTTCCCGCATCCGGAGTTTCTTCGCGCCAGCGATGCCCGGGACTGACGGACTCCGCGCTGCGGAACTCCTCGCTGCGGCCCGCCTCCTGCTCGAAGGAGCCCGGGACCGACAGGACAGCGCCCACGCCCGGCGGGCGGTGAGCACGGCCTACTACGCCATGTTCCACTGCCTGGCGCGGATCTGCGTCGACCGGCTGGCCGAGAACCGAGGCGTTCCCCTGCGGCCCCCAACGCGGCGAACCGTCTATCGGTCGCTTCAACACGGGCGCGCCAAGCGCCGGTGCATGAACCCGCGGGTCATCGCTCCGTACCCCAGGGCGATCCAAGCCTTCGCGCGTGGTTTCGCGGAGCTGCAGAAGAAGCGACACCGCGCCGACTACGACCCGTCCACGTCGTTCAAGGCGTCCCAGGCGAGAGAGAGCGTGGATCAGGCGGAAGAACTCATCCGAGCGTTGCAAGCCGCTCCGGAAGCAGACCTCCGCGACTTCGCACTTCGGGTCTTACTCGCGGAACGGGAGGACTGAGCCCACGGGCACTCGTCGCTCGGCCTCCCTGGGGCCGAGAACCGGCCGGGCATCCGGCGGGGTTGCCCTGGTCGCGTCGCTCCCGCTCGCGCTGCTCCTCTCCGGCTTCGCGTCGCTGACCTACCAGATCGTCTGGGTCCGGCGCTTCGCGGTGGTGCTCGGGACCACGAACGCGTCGCTCACGCTGGTTCTTGCGATGTTCCTCGGCGGGCTCGGGCTCGGCGCCCTGCTCGCCGGACGTTCGGGAGTAAAGCTGGGGGCATCCCGGCTGGCCCGGCGGTTCCTGCTGCTCGAAATCGGCGCCGCCGGCTTCGCGGCGGGACTGCCGCTCTACCTGGCGGGGAGTCTTCCCGTCCTGCGCCTCACGGAGGCGGGGTCGGGAGCCTCCGTCCTGACCGCGGTGATCGCGGCGGCGTTCCTGCTGCCCGCCGCCACCCTGATGGGCGCCACGCTGCCGACGCTGACGGCGCTGGGACGGCGGGTCCGGGACCGCGGCGAAGGACGTGCGGCTGGCTGGCTCTATGCCGCGAACACCGCGGGCGCCCTCATCGGCAGCGTGGCTGCCGCCCGGCTCCTCATTCCCGAACTGGGACTCACCGGGTCCACGTTGTGCGGGGTCGCAGCGAACGTCGCCGCCGGGGCCCTGGTCTTCACCCGGTTCGGGCGGACACCGGCTCCGGGGCCGAGCGACGCCGTCCGGGCCCCGTGGTTCGCCAGCCGGGCGCTCTTTCCCTTCGGCGGCGTTGCGGCGCTCTCCGGGTTCGCGGCGATGGCCGCCGAGATCGGCTGGGCCCGGCTCGCCGCGCTGCTCTTCGGTCCCACGATCTACACCTTCGCCTGCGTCATCGCCGCGGTGATCCTCGGCGTCGCCCTCGGCAGCGCCGCAGCGGCGCGCCTCGGAGACCGCCGCGGCCCGAGGTTCTGGCTGGCCGCCGTCCAGCTCCTGGGAGCGGCGTCCTCGGCGGCCGTAGCCTGGTTCGGGAGCGGACTCGTCCTCCCCGTCGGGGAGCTGATCGCCGAAAACGCCGGCGATGTGCCGCACCTCCTGAACGTTCAGTTCCTCGGGACCGCCGCCGTGCTGCTGCTCCCCGGCCTGGCGTTCGGGGCCACCTTCCCGCTCGCGGTGGCCGGCGCCGCCGCCTCCGCGAACGACTCGGCGCAGGAGGCCGGGCGGGCCACCGGGACGATCTATGCGACGAACGCCGCGGGCAACGTCCTCGGCGCGCTCGCCGCGGGGTTTCTTCTCATCCCGTGGCTGGGGATCGAGGCCGCCCTCCTCGCCGCGGTCCTCGCCCAGCTCGCCGCAGCGTTCCTCGCGAGTCCCCGGGTCCTGACGCTGGCGCTCGCCGGCGCCCTCGGCGCCTTCGGGTTCACCGCGACCGGATCGTGGGACTGGGAGGCGCTCTCCGGCGGGCTCTACCGGGTCGCGCCGCAGATGGAAACCTCCCGCCACCGGGACTTCCTGCGGAAGGGACGGCTGCGGTTCCTCGATCAGGGCGCGAGCGCCACGGTCACGGTCAAGGAGGTGGCGGGCGAGCTGTCACTCGCGATCGACGGCAAGGTGGACGCGACCGACGGGCCCGACATGCTCACCCAGCGGCTGCTCGCCCACCTGCCCCTCCTGCTCCATCCCGCCCCGGAGTCCGTCTTCATCGTGGGCCACGGCAGCGGGGTGACCGCCGGCAGCGCCCTCCGGCACGAGGTGAGGCGCGTCGCCGCGGCCGAGATCTCACCCGAAGTGGCAATGGCCTCCCGGCTCTTCGAGGAGAGCAACGGGGCGCCCTGGGAGGACGCACGCTTCGCCCTCCTCGAAGTGGACGCGCGGAACCACCTCCTCCTCGGCCGCGACTCGTACGACGTGGTGATCTCGGAGCCCTCGAACCCGTGGATGAGCGGCGTCTCGCCGCTGTTCGCCGTCGAGTTCTTCGAACTGGTGCGTGCCCGGCTGAACGACGGGGGCCTCTTCTGCCAGTGGATCCATCTCTACAACCTCGCCGAGGAGGACCTGCAGACGGTCGTGGGCGGGTTCACCGACGTCTTCCCCGAGACCGCGCTCTTCGTGCTGCACGACGGCGACGCGCTGCTGATCGGCTCGCAGGGAGCGTTCCCCGCCGCGCCGCAACCGGTCATCGAGGAGCGCATCGTCCGGCTGGCCGACGAACTCGCTCCCTTCGGGATCACCGGTTTCGACGCTCTCCGTGCCTGGCTCACCGCGACGAGTCCCGCCCTCGACGCCTGGGCGAGCGAGGCGCCGCGCCACCGCGACGACCATCCGATCCTGGAGTTCCGGGCGCCGCTCTCGGTCCACGCCGCGACCGCATTCCGGAACCGCACGGCGCTGGAAGGCCTCGCCGCCGAGCCCGCGTTCGGGCCCTTCGGGCCGGCCGCGGCGCCCAATGCCCGGCTCCTTGCGGGCCGCGCCGGCGCCCTCCTCTCCGCCCAGAACCCGGACTGGGCGCTCGAGATCGCCCGGCAGGCGGTCGCCCTCGATCCCGGCGAGCCAGGCGGCGCCGACGCGCTCGTGCGCGCGTCACTCGCGAGCGGACGGGCGGAGGAGGGAGGGGCAGCACTCCGGGCGGCGCTCACGGCGGCCGGGAGGTGGTGGTCAAGGTCCTGCGCCCGGGGGTCCACAAATCGGTGCGC
>JAPPGX010000199.1 GCA_028877265.1 Acidobacteriota bacterium | reverse complement strand
ACCAACTTCTTCGAGAACCGGGCGACCGAGTACTCGAAGGCGGCGACCCAGGGCAACTGGGACGAGGTCTGGGACGACTGAGCCCGGACAGACGCCCGCGCCGGGCGAGATTTTCCTCGACCATGTCGGCTGGTTCGTCTCCGACATGGACGAGGCGGGCGCGGCGTTCGCCCGCCTCGGCTTCCCGCTTACCCCGCTGACCGTCCACCGGAACGAGGACGAGGCCGGCAACCGGGTTCCGACCGGAACCGCAAACCGCTGCGCGATGCTGGGCCGCGGCTATCTCGAGATCCTGACCGACGTCGAGGGGCTCGATACGCCGTTCTCGCGCGCCCACCTTGCCGCGGTCGACCGCTACGAAGGGCTCCATCTGATCGCCTTCTCCGTCGACGACGTCGCGGCCGAGGCGAGAAGGCTGGATGCCGAAGGGTTCGGGCCGCAGCCGGTG
Organism: Acidobacteriota bacterium; assembly: GCA_028877265.1. Taxonomy (GTDB): domain Bacteria; phylum Acidobacteriota; class Vicinamibacteria; order Marinacidobacterales; family Marinacidobacteraceae; genus Marinacidobacterium. The sequence goes on along the minus strand of JAPPGX010000199.1, from coordinate 2,349 downwards.
GCGAACCTGCGCCGCCCCATGCCGGTGGACGGCGGCGGCGAGGAAGAGGCCGGGTTCTCGGTGCTCCGCGTCCTGCCCGGGACGATGGCGGAGGGCCGGATGCAGATCCTCCGCCACGAGACCCCGGACGTGGTGTGGCAGCCCTCGACGATCGCACGCGACAACGGCGTCTTCGGACTGTCTGGCGTGGTGATCTGCACCGACGATCCCGCCGAGGCCGCCGACCGCTACGCCCGCTTTACAGGACGCGGGCACGAGGGCGCCCGGATCGTTCTCGACCGCGGAAGCCTGGACTTCGTCACCCCCGCCGGCCTCGCGCGAGCCATTCCCGCAGCCCGCCCGCCAAGCCTCCCCTTCATCGCCGCCGCGATCCTCGAAAGCCCCGACCTCACGGTGACGTGGCGGTTCTTCAAGGCGGCGGGCGTGCCCGTCGAAGCCCTGTCGGACGGCGTGATCGCGGTCGCGCCCGAATTCGCGATGGGTGCGTGGCTGGTGGTTCGCGCGGCGGGAATGGGCTGGCCGTAAGCCCCGCCCTTCGATACGCGGCTTCGCCGTTACTCAGGGTGAGGAGCTAATGAGGCTAAAGGGGAACCCTCATCCCGAGTAGGCGCGTCAGCGCCGTATCGAGGGACGCCCGCCCGCGGTTGTCCGGTGCGACCGCCCCGGGTAAGTTCCGCGCGCTTCCCGAAAGTCCGTGAAGGAGGAATGCGTGGCGGAGCCATTGGCCGGCAAGGTCGCGATCGTCACCGGCGGCGGCGGCGGCATGGGGAGCGCCATGTCGCTCGGCCTGATCGGCGACGGGGCCGACGTGCTCGCCGTCGACGTCCGCGCGGAACCGCTGGAGGCGTTGGCCGAGACGGCGCGGGCGCGCAACGGTCCGGGCCGGCTCGAAACCGTGGCGGCGGATATCACCGATCCCGCGGCCTGCGCCGACCTGATCGAGCGCGCGAGGAGCGCGTTCGGCGGGCTCCACATGGCGATCAACAACGCCGGTGTCGGCATGCAGACCATCCGCGAGACCTACATGAACGACCCGGTCTCGTTCTGGGAGGCCGATATCGACCGCTGGCAGCGCATGATGGACGTCAATTTCAAGGCGCCCTTCATGATCGCCAAGTTCGCCGCGCCGCATCTGGTGGCCCAAGGCTGGGGCCGCATCGTCAACGTCACCACCAGCCTCGATACCATGCACCGCAAGGCCTACACCCCCTACGGCCAGTCCAAGGCGGCGCTGGAGGCGGCGACCTCCACCTGGGCCAAGGATTTGGAGGGAACCGGGGTGACCGCCAACGTGCTGGTCCCCGGCGGCCCGACGAATACCGGGTTCATCCCCGCCAACGCCCCCTTCGACCGCACCGCCCTGGTGCAGCCGGACGTGATGGTGGCGCCGATCCTGTGGCTCGCCTCCGACGCCTCCGACGGGGTGACCGACTGCCGCTTCGTCGGCAACGACTGGGATCCCGCGCTGCCGCCGTCGGAGGCCGCCGAGGCCGCCCGCGCTCCCGCCGCCTGGCCCGGGGTCGGCACCACGGCCGCGTGGCCCGGGGCGCGTTGAAGCCCGATTCCGTCCTGCTCGATCGCATCGTTGCCATCGCGGAAGACGCGGGGCGGGCGATCCTCCGCCACTACCGGACCGATGTCGCCGTCGAGCGCAAGGCGGACTCCTCGCCCGTGACCGTCGCCGACCGGGAAGCGGAGGCGCTGATCGTGGAGGCGCTCGGGACGATCGACCCGGACATCCCGATCGTCGCCGAGGAAGCGGTTGCCGCGGGCACCGCGCCGCGCGAGGGCGGCGACCGGTTCTGGCTGGTCGATCCGCTGGACGGCACCAGGGAGTTCATCGGCGGGACCGACGAGTTCACCGTCAATATCGGCCTGGTCCAGAACGGGATGCCGATCCTTGGCGCGGTCCACGCGCCCGCGCTCGGCGAGACCTATGGCGGGCTCGCGCGCGGCGGTGCGTGGCGGGCGAGGCCGGGCGCCCCGAGGCAGGCGATCGCGGCGCGGCCGGTGCGGTCCGAAGGCCCCGTAGTGCTGTCGAGCCGCAGACACGGCGACCGCGGCCGTCTCCACGAAATGCTGGCGAGCATGGCGGTCGCGGCGCACCGCACCGTCGGAAGCTCGCTCAAGTTCTGTCTCCTCGCCGCCGGCGAGGGCGACATCTACCCCCGCTACGGCGAGACCAACGAGTGGGACACCGCCGCCGGGCACGCCGTCCTGCTCGCCGCCGGCGGCAGCATCCGCACGCTGGAAGGCGCGCCGCTCGGCTACGGCAAGCCGGGCTTCCGAAACCCGGAGTTCATCGCCCGTGGCCGCGGTTAGGCGCGCGTCCGACCCGGGAGCGATCGC
>JAPPGX010000136.1 GCA_028877265.1 Acidobacteriota bacterium | reverse complement strand
TCCACGGCCTCGATGCCGAGCCGGCGCAGGACGGCGGCGTGGAGCGCAAAGCTCCCCTGGAGCGCCAGCACGCCGATGCGCGGCGCGGCCGGCGACGGGGCAGACCCCGGCCCGGGGTCAACGGTCTTCGCTTCGGGAATCGCTCCCATGGTCACCTCGGTCGCTCAAGACAGACCACCCTGACGCACGCTGCCTGAGCGCGCTGCCGGACCCGGGCTCCACCGAACCCGGGAAGGGTCAGTACTAGTTGCCGCGGGTCTGCAGCAACTCTTCTTCCGGCATGGTAGCGATGTCGAGGCCTCGCATCGGCTCGCCGAGGCCCATCGAGACCTCGACCAGCATGGCCGGGTCGCGATAGTGGGTCACCGCCTTCACGATGGCCTTGGCGCGCTGCTCGGGATCCGTCGACTTGAAGATCCCGGATCCCACGAAGACGGATTCCGCCCCCAGCTGCATGCAGAGCGCGGCGTCGGCCGGCGTCGCTACTCCTCCCGCTGCGAAGTTCGGCACCGGGAGGCGTCCGTCGCGCGCCACCATCCGCACGATCTCGTAAGGAGCGCGGAGTTCCTTGGCGGCGGACATGAGTTCGTCGTCAGTCAGGATCGTGAGCCGGCGGAGCTCGTTGCCGATCTGCCGCAGGTGCCGCACGGCCTCCACGATGTTCCCGGAGCCCGCCTCGCCCTTGGTGCGGATGAGCGCCGCGCCCTCGCCGATCCGGCGGAGGGCCTCTCCGAGGTTGCGGCAGCCGCACACGAAGGGCACCTCGAACGCGTGCTTGTCGATGTGGTTTTCCTCGTCGGCCGGTGTCAGCACTTCGCTCTCGTCAACGAAGTCCACGCCCATCTCCTGGAGAATCTGCGCCTCCACGAAGTGGCCGATCCGTACCTTGGCCATCACCGGGATGCTCACCGACTCGATGATCTCCCGGATCTTCTCGGGTGAGGACATCCGGGCTACGCCGCCGTCCCGGCGGATGTCGGCCGGCACCCGCTCCAGGGCCATCACGCTCACCGCGCCGGCGTCTTCGGCGATCCGGGCCTGCGCGGCGTTGGTGACGTCCATGATCGCGCCGCCCTTCAGCATGTCGGCGAGACCCGTCTTCAGTCGGAATTCCGTGCTCATTCCAATCTCCTGAACGGACCTGGCGTCCGTCGAAATGGTTGTCGGGTGCTGCTCGTCAGCGGCCGGTCAGGCGGTTACCCGATCGGTAATTTTACTTCCCCACGTGTGGTGGATGCGGGCCAGGGCAATGCCCGCGATGATCAGGACCGCTCCGATGATCTTGGCCGGCTGAAGAGCCTCGCCGAGCCACAGCCAGGAGATCAGCACCGAAGGGATGGGGAGGACGTTGGAATAGATGCCCGTGAGCGTCGGGCCCACCCGTCCGGTCGCGTACACCCACAACATGTTCCCGAGGCCGATGGCGGCGAGTCCGGAGACGAGCGCGGCGTACCACCACTCCGCCGGCGCCTGCCGGAAGTCCGCCAGGGTCAGCAGGAAGGGACTCGGGAGGAGCAGCAGGACCGAGGCGACCGCCGAACTCCAGGCAGTCACCCGCAGGGCGCCGTACTTGCGGACGAGCGCCGCTCCCCGCACCGTGTAGACGGCCCAGCCGATCATGGCCCCGAAGAGCATGAGGTTGCCGAGGTGGGCGCTCACGTTCGGCTCCGCACCGGAAACGAACGCGATCCCCGCCATCGTGAGCACGAGGCCCAGAGCGGTGTGCTGGCAGAACGGCTCGACGCGCGTCGCCCAGGCGAGGACGGCGATCGCGACCGGGGTGAGGCCGAGGATGAGCGCCGAGCTCGTGGCCGAGGAAGCGTCCGTTCCGTGGATGAACCCGACCTGGAAGACCACGTGGCCGGCCACGCCCAGCACGAAGACCCGGCCGGCGTCGCGCCACTCGAACTTCCTGAGCGCCGGCGTCCTGCTCACCGCGAAGAGCAGGACGAGGGATGCCGGGAGGAGCCGCGCCAGGTTGAAGGCGTAGGGGTCGCCCAGCCCGACGCCGAACTTGACGATGCTGAGACTGGCTGCCCAGGCGAGGACGACCACCCCGAGCGCCGCTTCGGCGCGGCCGAAACCCATCACCGCGGGAGTGTCGGCGCTGCGAACGGCGCGCATCCGATCGCGCTCCCGTCTCAGGAGACCGGCGCGGGAACAGGCCGCTGACGCCTACATCATCCGGCGGACGATGCGGTCGCGCTGTTCCTGGGTGATCGCCTCTGGAACGTGGGACACCGGGGGCGCCCCGCCGTCCAGGATCGGCTCGAGTGCGTGCAGTGACTGGACGGCCTGATCCTGGTAGAAGAGTCCGGTGTAGATCCTGTCGTCCCACTCCATGGCCCGTTCGCAGGCTGACTTCCAGTCCGAGGGATCGTGCCCTTCATCCTCCAGGGGGGCGACCCGCTGGCGGAAGAAGTCGTAGGTGTTGTCGCGGTTGAAGGTCACGCAGGGACTGAAGACGTCGATCACCGCGAAGCCCGGGTGCTCGATGGCTCCCTTGATGAGCCGGACCAGCTGCTTGATGTTGCCCGAGAAGCCGCGCCCCACGTAGGTGGCGCCGTTCATGATGGCGGAGGTGATCGGGTTCACCGGCCGCTCGATGTTCCCGAACGGAGTGCTCTTGGTCTTCATGCCGACGCTGCTGCTCGGGGAGACCTGCCCGGTCGTGAGCCCGTAGATCTGGTTGTTCATCACCAGGTAGGTGAGGTCCACGTTCCGCCGGGCAGTGTGGGTGAAGTGGTTGCCGCCGATCCCGTAGCCGTCTCCATCTCCGCCGGTGACCAGGACGGTGAGGGTCTGGTTGGCCATCTTGACTCCGGTGGCCACCGCGAGCGCCCGCCCGTGGAGGGTGTGCATCCCGTAGGAATTGAAGTATCCGGGGAAGTTCGAGGAACAGCCGATCCCGCTCACGCACACGATCTGGTGCGGAGACAGGCCCAGTTCGGCCACCGACATCTGGGTGGCCCGCAGCAGGGCGAAGTCGCCGCAGCCGGGACACCAATCGGGATCGACCTTCCCCTTGAAGTCTCTTGCGGTCAGCGGCTTTTCCCTGAGCTCGATCGTCACGTTGGTCTCCTGTATGGGTGGTGTGTGGGCTCCGCGGGCTCTAAACGAGGATTTCCTGGTCCGGCACGAACACACCGCCGGCGACGCTGTCCGCGAGGTGGGCCCGGACGCCGTCGGCGATGTGATGCGGCATGAACGGCTCGCCGTCGTACTTGCGGATGTGACCGTCGGCGGTGATGCCGGTCTCGCTCCGCAGGTAGCGGTGGAACTGTCCCGAGTGGTTGTTTTCGATGATGAGGGTCTTCCGCGCCCCCGAAAGCGCCTCGGTGACGGCCTCGGCGTGGAACGGCAGGATCCACTTGACGGCGAGCCGGTTGACCTTCACGCCGTCGGCCTGGAGCTGTTCCATTGCCTCCGCGATGACGCCGGCCGTGGAACCCCAACCCACCAGCGTGACCTCCGCGTCCTCGTCCCCTTCGACTTCGGGAGCGGCGACCCGGGTGAAGTAGTCGTCCAGCTTGCGGGCGCGCTTTTCGACCATCTGGCGGCGCTTGATCGGGTTCGTGAACTCGTCGGAGATGAGGATGCCTTCCTCGTCGTGCTCGTCGGTGGCGACCACGTGGACATGGCCGGGCACCCCGGGCACGGCTCGGGGAGAGATGCCGTCGGCGGTATCGAGATACCGGTTGTAGGGTCCCGCGTCCCCGTTCGATTCGCGGATCAGCTTTCCGCGCTCGATGGGCGGGGACATGTCGATGTCGTCGGGCGGCACGCTGAAGGTGCCCTCGGAGATGAGCAGATCCGAGAGAACGATGGCCGGGCACTGGTAGCGATCGATCAGGTTGAAAACCTCGGCGATGGTGCCGAAAGCGTCGTGGGCGTCCTGCGGGGCAACCACGATCCGTTCGAAATCGCCCTGGCTGGCTCCGAGCGCCTGCCACAGATCACCCTGCTCGGTCTTGGTGGGCACCCCGGTCGAGGGCCCGGCGCGCATCACGTTGATGAACACCACCGGAATCTCCATCATGGCGGCCGACCCGATGGCCTCGGTCATGAGGGCGAAGCCGCCGCCCGACGTGGCGCACATGGTGCGGGCCCCGGTGTGGGCCGCTCCCACCGCCATGTTGGCCACGCCGATCTCATCCTCGACCTGGCGCACCATGATGCCGAGTTCGCGGGCGTTCTTGGCCATCCAGTGGAGCACGCCCGTCGAGGGGCTCATGGGATAGGCGCAGTAGAACTTGACGCCCGCGGCCGCCCCGCCCATGGCCAGGGCGTCGTTCCCGGTCCAGACCGCGAGCGGGTCGGGGTGCTGGGGGAGTGGATTCGCGAGCGGCGTGAAGTGGGCGCTCGAGTATTCGTAACCGGCGCGGGCGACCGCGACGTTGGAAGAGACCACCGCCTCGCCCTTGCGCTGGAACTGGAGCGTGAGCGCCGACTCCAGGACCTCGAAGTCGAGTCCCAGCACGTGGGCGATGACGCCCAGCGCGGCGGTGTTCTGCGCCAGCTTGTTCTTGGCGTCCCCGGTGAGTTCGGTCACCGGCATGCCGCATAGATGAACGCCGTCCTGGTGTTCCCCGGGGGTGATGTTGTCGGCGTTGTACACCGCGTAGGCGCCGGGGCCCAGATGACGCAGGTGGCGCGTCATGGTGTCCTGGTTCAGGCAGAGGAGCAGGTGGATGTGGTCGCCGTGCGAGAGGGCTTCCTGCTCGCGAACCCGCATCGTCAGCAGGATGTGTCCGCCCCGGATGATGGACTGATAGGCGTTGTAGGCGTTGAGATGGAGTCCCCGGCGAACGAACATCCGGGCAAGGATGTTGCCGGGCGTGGCAATTCCCTGCCCGGCGGCACCCCCGATGGCGATGGAGAAGTCGAAACCTTGTGACATGTGCGAGTGCGGGACCTTGGGTCGGTTGAGCCTTTTGCTGTTGAACCTTGAGTGAGTTCTTACCGGACGCGCCCGGATCTGCGGTTCCGATTCTTCCGGTGTCCGGTTCTTCCCAAAAGCGAGCGGGCGACGCGAAGTAAGCCGAAAAATTGTATCACCCGGCGGGCATCGGCCTCCAGACGAAGAACCGGCGGCGCGGGGGTCGCGTGGCCGGGCGGGCTCCGTTGACAACCGGTCCTGCGCGCGCCTAGTATGGGCGGCTCCCCGCGTCACTACGGCAACCACCCCCGGGCCTGAGGGTTCATGGAGAGTGTCGAGCGGGGACAAGAGGGGTCTTCGGAGCGGGTGGTTTCCCGTGTGTCCGAATTCCCCCGCGCAACCAGGAGTTTTTTCTGATCAATGAGAGAGGGTATGCCCGAAACGGACGACGGAGCGGCCGCGGTGGCGGTCGGTAGTGAGGTAACCGCGGAGCAAGCGACCGCGGTGATCGCCGGGGAGACGACCGAGACCCCGGCCGAGGCGGTCGAACCGGCCGCCGGTGAGGGAGACGGCGCCGCCGAAGTCCCCACCGAAGCGGCGAACTCCGCGGGGAACGGAGCCGCGGCGCCCCGGGATGGCGCGCCGTCGCAGGTTTCCGAGGAGGAAGCCGCCGAGTTCGAGGCCTTCCTCGATCAGTACGAGACGCACCTCGTGGAGGGGGACATCGTCACCGGGACGGTCCTCCACATGACGGACTCCGACGTGATCGTGGATGTGGGCTACAAGTCCGAGGGCATCATCCCGCTCGACGAGTTCCGGGATGTGGACGGCAACGTCCGGGTGCGGGAGGGAGACGAAATCGACGTCCTCGTCCAGCGTGCGGACAACCGCCGCGGCCACCTCGTGCTTTCGCATCGCAAGGCCGAGAAGATGAAGGTCTGGAACCAGATCGAGGATGCTTTCGAGAAGCAGACGCCGGTCCGGGGCCGGGTCGTGGACCGGATCCGCGGCGGACTCGAGGTGGACATCGGGGAGATCGGAGTGCGCGGTTTCCTCCCTGGCTCCCAGGTGGATCTGCGTCCCGTACGGAATCTCGGCAGCTACAAGGGCCGCGAGCTCGAGTTGCGGGTCATCAAGCTGAACAAGCGCCGGGGCAACATCGTGCTTTCGCGCCGGGTGGTCCTGGAAGAAGAGAAAACCAAGACCCTCGCGGCGCTCGAGGTCGGGCGCGTGTTCCGGGGCGAGGTCCGCGACCTCACCGAGTACGGCGCCTTCGTGGACATCGGCGGGATCTGCGGCCTTCTCCACATCCGGGAAATGTCCTTCCGCCGGCTGGAGCATCCCTCGGAGCTCATGAAGGTCGGCGACCAGATCGAGGTCGTCATCCTCCGCTTCGATGCCGAGGCGGAGCGGGTCTCGCTCGGCTACAAGCAGCTCAACGTGGATCCCTGGACCACGGCCCACGAGCGGTACTCGGTGGGAACCCGCGTCCGCGGGAAGGTGGTCAGCCTCACCGACTACGGCGCCTTCATCGAGATGGAACCCGGTGTCGAGGGGCTGATCCACGTCAGCGAGATGAGCTGGAGCAGCCGCACCAAGCACCCCTCGAAGCTGCTCTCCAAGGGCGATTTCGTGGAAGCGATGGTGCTCCGGGTGGACTTCAAGGCCCGGCGGATCAGCCTCGGCCTGAAGCAGGTGGAGCCGAACCCGTGGCCGCGGCTCGCCGAGCAGTACCCGATCGGTTCGAGGCTCACCGGAACGGTTCGGAAGTTCACCGATTTCGGCGCGTTCATCGAAGTGGACAACTCGATCGACGGGCTGATCCACATCTCCGACCTGAGCTGGAACAAGCGGGTGAACCATCCTTCCGAAGTCCTGCGGGTCGGCGACTCGGTGGAGACCGTGGTGCTCAGCATCGATCCGGAGAACCGCCGCCTCTCGCTCGGACTCAAGCAGCTTTCCGATGACGCGTGGGAGGGCTTCTTCACCCGGCATCAGGAAGGCGATCTGGTGGATGGCACCGTGATCCGGTTCGCGGACTTCGGCGCGTTCGTCCAGATCGAGGAAGGGATCGAGGGCCTGTTGCGCCTGAACGACATTGACGAGCCTCCGCCCGCCAAGGCGGAGGACCGGCTGCACCTGGGGCAGCCGCTCAAGTTGCGGATCGTCCGCCTCAGCCGCGACGATCGTAAAGTGGGACTCTCGCTCAAGGCAGCCGAGGAGGGCTACACCCGACACGGCGAAACGGGTGAGGTGTCCGTCAAAATCGGAGACGTTTGGAAGCGGTGAACGACACAGCGATCACCCGCGCTCGCCTGGCCGCCGAGGTATCGGAATCCACGGGGATCACGCGCCGCGAAGCCGATCTCATCGTGGAGACGGTTTTCGACGCGATCGCCGGGGCCCTCCGCTCCGGCGACGAGGTGGAGATTCGCGGATTCGGCAGTTTCCGTCTGCGCAGCCGGAAGGCGCGCCTCACGCGCAACCCGAGAACCGGCGAGCAGATCATGGTGCCCCCCAAGCGGGTGCCGTTCTTCCGGGCGGGGAAGGCGCTGCGCGACCGCCTCAATCGGGAGCCGGGCGAAGAGGCGCTGGGGGCGTCGTAACCCCCGGGTCCCGGTTCCGCGCCGGGAGCGCCGGCCGGCCCGGTCCGGCGCGCTGACGGGTGGCGGCCGGCGGCCCCGGTCCGCGCTCCCGCGTTCTCCGTAGGAGTGCTACGGTTTCCGAAGAGTTGTTTCCGGGCGCCACGGCCGCGTCGCCGCGCCCTGGAGGTCTTCCGTTGAGCACGCGCGTCAGTCTTTCTCCGGCCGGGTCCGAGCCCTCGCGGGTTCCCTTCGATCCGCTGGCGGAGCTTCCGCTCCGCTTCGTCACGGGGACCGCGCTCTTCGACGGTCACGACGCCTCGATTCACGTCTTCCGCCGCCTTCTCCAGCGTGGGGGCGCCGAGGTCATACACCTCGGCCACAACCGTGGCGCCGGCGAGATCGCCGCCGCCGCCCTCGAAGAGGACGCGGACGCCATCGCCGTCTCCTCCTACCAGGGGGGGCACAACGAGTTCTTCCGTTATCTGGTGGATCTGCTCCGGGAGGCCGGTCGAGGCGAGATCCGCGTATTCGGAGGCGGCGGGGGCGTGATCCGGCCTCACGAGGCCGCCGACCTCGAGGCGTACGGGGTGGCGCGGATCTATTCCCCGGGGGACGACCGGGTAACCGGCATCGAAGGGGTGGTGGAGGACATGCTGCGCGACGCCGCCGAGGCGCGCGCCACACGTTCGCCGACGCCTTTCGACGAGCTGATCGCGGATCTCGCCGGCGACGACCCGCTGCGGCGCACCGGCTCGGTGGCGCGGCTGATCAGCTTCGCGGAGAACGAAGGCCTGGAAGCCGCCGACCGCGCGGCGCTCTCCGAACTCGTGGAGTCGCCCGCCCCGGTGTTGGGCATCACGGGGACGGGTGGCGCCGGCAAGAGTTCGGTCCTCGACGAGTTGCTGCTCCGGTTCCGCGCCGGGCAGCCGGACCTGGGGTCCGGGCTGGTGGGCCGGATCGGCGTCCTCGCGGTGGACCCCTCCAAGCGGCGTACCGGGGGCGCGCTGCTCGGGGACCGTATCCGCCTGAACGCGATCGCGGGCACGGACGTGTTCGTCCGCAGCGTGGCCACCCGCCGCTCGGGTACCGAGCTCGCGACGGTGGTGGACGACGCGCTCCTCGTCCTGCGGGCCGCCGGCTGCCAGCTCCTCGTGGTGGAGACGGGCGGCATCGGGCAGGGCGACTCGCGGATCGTGGACATCAGCGATTTCTCGCTCTACGTGATGACGTCCGACTACGGCGCCGAGAGCCAGCTCGAAAAGATCGACATGCTGGATCTGGCGGACGCCGTGGCGCTCAACAAGGCCGACCACCCGGGCGCCGAGGATGCGCTCTTCGCGGTGCGCCGGGCGTTCCAGCGGGCTCGCTCGCTGCCGCGCCACGCGCCGGTGCCGGTGTTGCCGACGGTGGCGAGCCGCTTCGCGGACCCCGGGCTCGACCGGCTCTACGCCGCTGTCCGGGACGGGCTGGCCGGGAGGGAGACCCCGCTCCCGCCGCCGCTCGGTGAGCGTCCCGACGAGCAGCTCGCCGGAGTGCGCCTCATTCCGCCGGCGCGCGCCGGCTACCTCGCCGAAATCGCCGACACACTCAGAGGCGAGCGGGACCGGGTCGCCGACGAGGCCGAGCGGGCCGGGAGGGTCGAGCACCTCGGGGCGGCGGCCGCCGACCTGCGGGCCGCCGGAGGCGCCGACGCGGCCGCCGAGGCCGTCGAAGCCCGACTGGCCGAGGCTCGCGACGAACTCGACCCCGAGAGCCGGGAACTGCTCGCGGGTTGGCCCGAGCTGGCGGCCCGCTACGAGGCGCCGCGCTACCAGGCTCGGGTCCGGGACCGGGTGCGCGAGTACGGGACCCATCGGGAAACGCTGTCCGGCACCCGGCTTCCGCGCGTCGCGCTGCCGCATTTCGGAAGCGGGCGCGACACGCTGCGTTTCCTGCTCGACGAGAACCTGCCCGGGCACTACCCGTTCACCGCGGGGGTGTTCCCGTTCCGGCGGGAGGAGGAGAGCCCGCGGCGGCAGTTCGCGGGAGAGGGCGGCCCGGCCCGTACCAACCGGAGGTTCCATCTGCTCGCCGAGTCCGAGGAAGCCACGCGGCTCTCGGTCGCCTTCGACAGCGTGACCCTCTACGGAGACGACCCGGCCCGGCGCCCGGACATCTTCGGCAAGATCGGCGAGGGCGGAGTGTCCATCGCGACGCTCGACGACATGTGCGACCTGTTCGAGGGGTTCCGGCTCACCGATCCGGCGACCAGCGTCTCGATGACGATCAACGGCCCCGCACCGGTGATCCTCGCGATGTTCCTGAACGCCGCGGTGCGCCAGGAAGAAAGGATCTTCGAGGACGAGCACGGGCGTCCGCCCTCGGCCGGCGAGCACCAGGAACTGAAGGCCCGGACCCTCAAGGCGGTGCGCGGGACGGTGCAGGCGGACATCCTCAAGGAGGACCAGGCCCAGAACACCTGCATCTTCTCCACCGGCTTCGCGCTCAGGCTGATGGGGGACGTCCAGGAGCACTTCATCCAGCGCGGGGTCCGGAACTTCTACTCGGTCTCCATCTCGGGCTACCACATCGCCGAAGCCGGGGCGAACCCCATCACCCAGCTCGCCTTCACCCTCGCGAACGGCTTCACCTACGTCGAGTACTACCTGGCCCGCGGCCTCCCGGTGGACGCCTTCGCGCCCAACCTTTCCTTCTTCTTCAGCAACGGCCTCGATCCCGAGTACGCGGTCATGGCGCGGGTGGCCCGGCGCATCTGGGCGCGCGCCATGAAGCTGCGTTATGGCGCCGGGGAGCGAAGCCAGAAGTTCAAGGTCCACATCCAGACCTCCGGCCGTTCCCTCCACGCCCAGGAAGTGCAGTTCAACGACATTCGCACGACCCTCCAGGCGCTCATCGCGACGAACGACAACTGCAACTCGCTCCACACCAACGCCTACGACGAGGCCATCACCACCCCCACTCCGGAATCGGTGCGGCGGGCGGTGGCCATCCAGAAAATCATCCGCTCGGAGTTCGGCCTGGCCTGGAACGAGAACCCGCTCTCGGGTTCGTTCATCGTCTCCCGGCTCACCGATCTCGTCGAGGAAGCGGTGCTCGCCGAGTTCGATCGTCTCAACGCACGCGGCGGCGTGCTCGCGGCCATGGAGCGCCAGTACCAGCGCAACCGGATCCAGGAGGAGTCGCTGCTCTACGAGACCCGGAAGGACTCCGGTGAAATCCCCATCATCGGGGTGAACACGTTCCTCGCGGAACCGGAAGACGGGACGCCGGAAAAGGTGCCCCTCGCGCGCGCCACCGACGACGAAAAGGAAGCGCAGGTCCTCCGCGTGGAGGCGTTTCGGCGGCGCCACGCGAAGGACGCCCCGGAGGCGCTTTCGAGGCTGCAGGAGGCGGCCCGTTCGGGCGGCAATGTCTTCGCGGAGTTGATGGAGACGGTGAAGGTGGCGAGCCTCGGTCAGATCACCGGGGCTCTCTACGAGGTCGGCGGCCGCTACCGCCGGGCGATGTGAACGAGACAGCCGGCGACTCGGTGAGCGGTACGGCGGCGAGTCCGCCGTACCGCATCCTCGTCGCGAAACCGGGGCTCGACGGACACGACCGCGGCGCGCTGGTGGTGGCGAAGGCGCTCCGCGACGCGGGTTTCGAGGTGATCTATACGGGGCTCAGGAGAACTCCGGACGAAATTGTCGAGGCGGCGCTTCAGGAAGACGTGGAGGCGGTTGGCATCTCCATCCTCTCGGGCGCCCATCGTCCGCTGGTCCGCCGGATCGTGGAAGGGCTCTCCGAGCGGGGGCTCGCGGATGTTCCGGTCTTCGTCGGCGGCTTGATCCCCGATCGGGACGTCGGACATCTCCGCGAGATGGGCGTCGCCCAGGTGTTCGGGCCGGACACCCCGACCGCCGAGGCTGCCCGGATCCTGGCGTCGCGGCTCGCCGAACTCCGCCGCCGGCGCGCCGTCTAGCAGTCTTGCCGACCGGCATCGGACCCGTGGCAAACGCCGTGAAGCCGGCTGCCGCGTCCTCTCACCCGGGAGGGACGGAGTCGTTGCGGACGGCCTTCCTCGACGCCTCCCGCACGCGGCCGGCGCCGTTCATCGGCATCTGGGGGCGTGTCGCGTCCACGAACGAAGTCGCCAAGGCGATCGCGCTCGACGCCGGGGCGGGGCGCTCGCCGGGGAGCGTGGTGATCGCCGAAACGCAGACGCAGGGCAAAGGGCGCTTCGGCCGCACGTGGGTCTCGCCGCCGGGCGGGCTCTACCTCAGCGTCCTCGTCGAACCGCCGGCGGCATCCGGCGAGCCGCCGGCGGACCCGCTGACCCTGCTGCCGCTCGCGGCGGGGGTCGCGGTGGCGCGCGCGGTGCGGCGGGTCGCCGGGGTGCCGGCCGAACTGCGCTGGCCGAACGACCTCGACTGGGACGGCAGGAAGGTCGCCGGGGTCCTGGCCGAGGTGGGATTCCGGCGGGACTCTCCCCGGTTGGCGGTCGTGGGATTCGGGGTCAATCTGACGCCGGTGTCGCTTTCGGAGGCGGTGACCGCGGACGCCTCGGGGTCGCCATCCGCAACCGGGGCCCGGGCGCCGGGCTGGCTCCCGGAAGGCGTGGACCGGATCGGCCTCGCGCGGGCCCTGGTCACGTCCCTGCACGGAGCCCTCGACCTGCTCCGGGAGGACCCGGCCTTGCTGCGGACCGGTTGGGAATCGCTCAGCCCCACGGCACGCGGCTGCCCCTGCGACGTGCGGCTACGCGCCGCCGCGCCGGTGCGCGGGACGACCGACGGCCTCGGCGCCGAAGGAGGCCTGCGGGTTCGGGGCGACGGCGGCGGGATTCGGGTCGTGACCGAGAGCGACGCCGTCCGGATCGTGCACGCCTCCGGGCTCCCGCGGCGCGCGCCCGGGACCGCTTCGGGATGAGCTCGCCGCCGGCCCCCGACGACTACTTCCGGGCGGTGGAGCGCACCTTCCTTGATCTCCGCGGTGGCGATCTGGTTCTGAGTCCTGCCGACTGGGATCTGGTCAGCCGCTGGGAGGAAAGCGGGATTCCGCTGGAAGTGGTCCTTTCCGGGATCCGCGCGGCGTTCTCGGGAATGATCCGCGTGTCTCCCCGGATGCCGCTCCGCGAGTGCGCCCGGGCGGTCGAGGCCGCGTTCGACGCGAAGCGGGTCCGGCAGGCGGGCGCTACCACCGCTTCCGAGCCGGTGCCGGAGGCGGAGACCGGTCTCGAACGGCTCGCGGGGCGTCTGGGGAGTTGGTCGCCCGCCGGAGCACTGCTCGCGAACCCGGAGACGGCGGGCGATCTCGTTGCCGCGGCCCGTGATGCGGCTATGCGGATCGAGCGGCTCGGCAAGTCGGCAGATGCCTCGGCGAGCGC
Organism: Acidobacteriota bacterium; assembly: GCA_028877265.1. Lineage (GTDB taxonomy): Bacteria > Acidobacteriota > Vicinamibacteria > Marinacidobacterales > Marinacidobacteraceae > Marinacidobacterium. The sequence goes on along the minus strand of JAPPGX010000136.1, from coordinate 15,964 downwards.
CGGGGAAACGGTCCAGGCGATCGAAAACGACCTTGTGAATCGGCTTCAGGCGGCCCTTCCCGACGCCGCCCGCGAGGAGATCGAGACCGAGGTGCGCAACAAACTCGCACCGTATCGGACGCGGATGCCGGAATCCACCTGGCGAAGGACGTTCGATCAGGCGGTCCGGCGGCGGGTGGGCGAGTTCTTCGGGCTGGGGCCACTCATCGGCTAAGCAGCCTGTGAAAAGTCACGCGGCATTCGAACGGCGATCCATCCCGGCTGAACCGGGCCGGTACGCGCCCCTCATCGTTGCGCTTCGGTCGGAATACACGCGGTATTCCTCCCTTACGCGCCTTGTCAGCCGGCGCCTCACCGTTCTCGGTGCTCACGTGACCTTCTCCACAGGCTGCTAGCGGGGCCGCCGGTGGCGATCACCGGTCCCCACCCGCCCGGCGCCGGGAGCGCGCCACGGGCCTGCCCTCCGGCGGAGACCCCTTCCGGCGGAACGGCGCCGGCGCCCCTCCTGCTGTTGGCCGCCGCCTTCTGGGGAGGCATCTCCGCATCGGCCTCGATGCTCGATCCGTTCCCGGAATCGGGCCCCCTGCGGGCCGTCCTTGGGCTCCTCGGAGTCGGGACGCTCTTCCCGGCTCTCCTGGCGGGACGTCGCCTGCATGGACTGCCCGGCCTCGGTCCGGGCGCGAGGACCGGGCTGCTCCTGCTCGCCGCGTTCATCGCGGGTGCCCTTTCCCGCCCCGTTCCCGGTTCGGAGTCCTCGCTGTCCCAGGCGGTCCGCGGCCTGGGACCCGAGCGCCTCAGCCGCCCCGTCCGTCTCGAGGGAGTGCTCCGTGCGGAGCCGGAAGATGCGGGCCGGCGCACCTCGCTGGCGTTGCGCGTGGAGCGGCTGGGCGCGAGTCGCGGGGCGTGGGAGGTCGACGGCGAAGTCTCAATCGGCGTGGACGGCGATCGCCGCGACCACCTCCGGACGCTTTCCCGGGGGGCGCGGATCGCGGTCTGGTCGCGGGTCTCCGAACCGCGCCCGCCGGGAAACCCCGGTGGGCAGGAGATTCGGGGTCCGGTCGCCCTCTTCGGTTCGACCAAGAGCGGCCTGCTGTTGCGGGAGATCACGCCGGGTCCCGCCCCCTGGCGGGTCCTTCAGCGCGTCCGGTCCCGGATCCGGGAGCGCCTCTCGGGCGGCGGCTTCCCGGACGATGTGCTGGGAGTCGCCACCGCGATGCTCATCGGGGACCGCGCGGGGACACCACTCCGGACGGAGCGGGCATTCCGCGACGCAGGCACGCTCCACCTGATGGCGGTGAGCGGGCTCCACGTCGGTCTGTTGAGCCTGCTGATCTACGGGACGCTCATCCTGGCGGGGGTACCGCGGCGGACCGTGCTCGCCGTCCTGCTCTTCCTGCTCCCACTCTACGCGGCGCTCTGCGGGGGGCGGCCGTCCGTGGTCCGGGCGGTGCTGATGGCGGCCGTCGCGATCATCGGCCTACGCCGGGGTCTCACGGGACACGCCATGAACGGGCTGGGACTCGCCGCGCTGGCGCTGCTCGTCCATTCCCCGTGGAACGCCCTCGACGTAGGATTCCAACTCAGTTTCGGTGCGACGCTCGCGATCATCGCGGCGTTCCGCCCGGACGATCCGGCCGACATCCCCTGGGACCGCGCGCCGCGCTGGCGGACCTGGATCCTGGTCCCGCTCGGTGTGACGCTGGCGTCGCAGCTCGCCACCTTCCCCATCGTCGCCTGGCATTTCGGCCGGGTGGTGTTCGGGGGATTGCTGGTCGCGGTTCCCGCGGGCCTCCTGGCTGGGCCGGTTCTTGGCCTCGGGTTCGCCTGGCTGGCGCTCGCGGGAACCGGTTTTCCCGGGGACGCCGTGGGTTGGTTGCTGACGGTTTCTACCGAGACCCTCATCCGGCTCAGCGAATGGGGTGCGGGGCTCTCGTTCGGCGCCTTCCCCGTGGCCCGGCCGGGACTCCGGTGGCTGGTGGTCTGGCTGCTACTGGCGATCACTCTCCTGAGGTTCCGCGGCAAACGAAGGATCGGTCCGGCCATCCTCCTGGTGCTGCTGGCTCTGTTCACATTGCCCCTCGCGGAGCCGGCGGACCGGACGCTCCGGCTCACGGCCCTCGATGTGGGGATGGGTGACGCCCTGGTCCTCTCGCTTCCGTCGGGGGGTGCGGTGCTCCTGGATGCGGGTCCCGCCTTCGGTGGCTGGAGCGCCGGCGAGGCCGTTATCACTCCGTTCCTGGCGGACGCGGGCTACCGGCGGCTCCGCGCCGCCGTTCCCACGCACGGCGATCTGGATCACGTCGGAGGGTTTCCGGCGGTCTTCCGGGACTTCAGGGTGGACGAGTTCTGGGAGGGCGGAGGAACCGCCGAGGATTCGCGGCGCGCCGTCCGGGGGATGCACCGTGAGCGCGCCCGGCGGGGCATTCCGCTGCGCCGTCTCCGCGCCGGAGAGCGGTTCGAGCTGGGCGGCGCCCGCTTTTCGGTGCTGCTCGCCGGCGACCACGGCGCCGGGCGGGAAGAACGCCCCAACGAGCGTTCCCTCGTGCTGGCGGTGGACTACGCCGGGAGACGGCTGCTGCTCACTGGCGACGCCGGGGAGGCGACCGAGCGGGTGCTGCTCGACCGGTACGGAGCGGCGCTCCGCGCCGACGTACTCAAGGTCGGCCACCACGGCAGCCGGTTCTCGACCACCCCGGAGTTCCTGGCCGCGGTCGGGCCCGACGTGGCGCTTGTCCCGGTCCGGGCCGACCCCCGGCGGCGCCTTCCCGACCACGGGGTCCTGGAGCGGCTTCGGCAAAGCGGCGCCCGGGTCTTCCGAACCGACCTGGCGGGCGCCGTGACGGTGGCCGTCGACCCGGACGGCCGGATGTCCGTCAACACGTTCCGGGACCCGCCACGGTGACGGGCGGCTATCCGCGGAGCCGCCGGACCGCGTTGCGTAACGCCGACTCGGGGTCCAGACCATCCCGCCGGGCGCCGCGCGCGACCGCCAGCAGCAGGTCGCCGAGCGCCGTCTCGAGCTCGTCCGCGTCTCCCGCCCCGCGCGCGGCCTGCATCCGGTCGAAGGCGGGAAGGATGCCGTCCCGGTCCGCCTCTTCCCCGCCCCCGGAACCCGCCCGCTCGATCACCTTCATCGCGAGCAACAGCGCCGGAAGACCCCGTGGCAGGCGGTCCCCGGACACCGGGCGTCCCGACTTCTCCGCCGCCTTGATCGCCTCCCAACTGGCGAGCGCCTCCTCGGCGTCGGCGGCCCGCTCGTGGTCTCCGAAGACATGGGGATGCCGGCGGATCAGCTTGCGGGTGATGCCGCGGGCGACCTCCGCCATCCCGAACCTGCCTTCCTCGTGGGCGATCTGGGCCATGAACACAACCTCCAGGAGCACGTCCCCGCATTCCTCGAGCACGGCCGCCGGGTCATTCCGGTCGACCGCGTCCACCAGTTCGTACGCCTCCTCGAGCACGTAGCGGCGGAGCGAGTCCCAGGTCTGCTCCCGATCCCAGGGACATCCTTCCGCGGACCGCAGTTTCGCCATGACCTCCACCAGACCGGCCACTTCGGCGCCGCCGGCCGCTGCGGGTTCGAGGGCGGCGGAGGTTTCTTCGGGATCCTTCATCGGCTGGCCGGTGGGTTCGCGCCGGCATTGTCCCCGCCGCCGAGTCCCGTTTCAAGGTACGGGGGGCTCGCGGAGCGGGGGTCGGGACAATAGGATTCCGGGAAGCGGGCCGCCCACCCGGCGCGGCCCGGACACCGGATGAGTGAAGAGGAGAAAGCCCCGCGCATTGTCGTCAGGGACCGGCGCGCCTTCGCGGCCGACGGTTCCCGCCGCCAGGACGCCCCGCCTCGAAGCGAGCCGCTGGCCGACGCTTCCTCGCTCGGGCCGGAACCGAAGCCCGCGGCCGACGCCCCCGCCGAATCCGCGCCGGCCGCGGGACCCGCGCCTGAAGAGGATCCCCGCTTCAAACAGCTCGTTTCCCTGCTCTTTTCGCAGGCGGCGATGCTGCTTGAGCAGACCGCCGAGGGAGCGGAGAAGACCGGATCGGCCACCGCCGCGCAGCGGGCCGAAGCGATCCAGGGACTCCAGGCGGTGATCGGCCTGCTGGAGGTCGTCGAGGAGAAAACCAGAGGCCGCCTCGCTCCCGGCGATGCCCGCCTGGTCTCCCAGGCGCTCTACCAACTGCGGATGGCGTACATGGAACGCTCGCAGGCACACGGCCGATGAAGATCGAGCGCCTCCGCGAGCTGCCCCACGCGCCGGACGGGGCGGGTCCCGGCGCGCCGGCGGGGCCGGCCGTCGTCGCGGTCGGTAACTTTGACGGAGTCCATCGGGGTCACCGGATGGGGTTGCAACTCGCCCGGGAGGAGGCGCAGGGACGCGGCGCCGAGTGTGTCGCGGTGACATTCGATCCTCATCCCGCCCGCCTGCTTCGTCCCGACCGCGCTCCGAAGACCATCACCAGCTTCGCGCTCAAGGCGGAGCGGCTCGCGGCCGCCGGGGTGGAGCGCCTCGTCGTGCTCGAGTTCGGCGAAGCGATGGCCCGAACCTCCCCCGCCGATTTCGTGTCCCGGCTGCTCGTGGAGCGGCTCGGAGCCGTCACCGTGGTGCAGGGTGCGAACTTCCGGTTTGGCCGCGGCCGCGCGGGCGATCTCGAGACCCTCCGCGCCCTCGGCGACCGCCACGGATTCCGGGTCGTCGAGGCGCCGTCCGTCTCTTGGGAGGGAGCGATCGTTTCTTCCACCAGAATCCGGCGGACACTGGCCGAGGGGAACATCGAAGCGGGCGCCGCGCTCCTCGGAGCCTTCTACGAGATCGATGGCGCGGTGGTTTCGGGCAGGGGCCGGGGCCAGGGGCTCGGGTTTCCCACCGCAAACCTGGCGCCCGAAGGGGACGTGCTGGTTCCGCATGGGGTTTATGCGGTGGATGCGGCGGTGACCTCCCCGGGACGAGGGCTCTTCCGGGCGGTGCTTCACTACGGACCGCGGCCCACCTTCGACGATTCCGCTTCCATGGAGGTGCACCTGATGGGTTTCTCCGGTGAGGTGTCGCGCCTCCGGGTGCGCTTCCTCTCCCACTTGCGGGAGGTTCGGGCTTTCCCCGGCCCGCAGTCCCTCAAGATGCAGCTTGCACGCGACGTGGCGAAGGCTCGCGACCTGGTTGCGCTCCCCGCGCCCGAGGCCTGGTCCCGAGCCACGGAGGACGCCAAACCGGAGACGCTCACCCATGCCTGATCTTCAAGTCGCCACGCGCCGCGTCGCCGAAGTCGTCGTCGTGGAACCGAAGGGTTTCATCAACGCGCACACCGTGGCCGAGTTCGAGGGAGTGTTGAACGCGCTCGTCGAGGCCGGCGATGTGCGGATCGTGATCAGCGGGGCCCACCTGTCCTACGTGGCGAGCGCCGGCTTCGGCGCGATCATGGGGCTCATCGAGGAGGCCCGCGCGGGCGGCGGGGACATCCGGGTCGCGGCGCTCACCGGGACCGTCGCCCACATCTTCCGGGTCCTGGGTTTCGACCGGCTGTGCCGCACCTTCGAGACCGAGGGAGAAGCGGTTCTCAGTTTCGGAGGGCACTGAACCTTTGGGAAGGGATCGGGCGCCGCTCGAGATTGACGTACCGGCGACCTGCGAGTGCCTGAGCCTCGTGCACGAGGCGACGCGAAGGGCGGCGATTGCCGAGGGCTTCGATCCGTCCGCCGCGGAAGAGATCGCGGTCGCGGTGGGCGAAGCGATGACGAACGTGGTCGAACACGCCTACCACGGCAAACCGGGCCACGCCGTGCGGCTGCGTTTTCTTCCCGGGCCCGACACACTGCGGATCGAGCTGGAGCACCGCGGCGCGGCGCCGACGAACCTGCCCGCCGGGGTGGATCTGGGACGCCTGGCGCGGGAACGACGGCGGGGTGGTTTAGGGGTGCATCTCATGCGCCGGCTCATGGACCACGTCGTCCATGAGGAATCGGCGGCGGGTGTCGGCTGTTGGGTGCTCGAGCGCAACCGCCCGCGTGCCAGCTCGCCCGGCTCCGGGTCGGAGTCCTGATCCCGTGCGCGCAGAATCCGAGCGCCGGCCTGACATGACCACGGGCGCCGTCCGCCCGACCGCGCCGGAGGCGCCGGCCTCGCCCGGCACGCGCTACCAGCAGTTGCTCGCGGAGCACATTGGAGGCATGAACCCCGGGCTGGAGCGGCGGGTGTCGGAACTCCTGGCCCTGACCGACTTCAGCGCGGCGGCGTTCGAGCGGCTGAACGCGGCCGAGGTGGCTTCCCTGATCGTTCTGGTGGCGCTCGGCGAGTCCGGCGCCCGCTGGGCGGGCTTGCTGTCGCCCGATGAGGAAGGGGTCCTGCGCCCGGCCAGCCGGCGGGGGGCCGGGAAACCCGGCTGGGAGGAGCTTCAACTGGAAGCGCCGGAACGCCTGCCGGACGCGTTCGTCCTGCGGTCGGGTGGCGAACCTCCGAAAGAAGACGCGGCAGCGGAGCCCTTCCGCCAGCTCATGCGCGATTCCGAGGCGTCGTCGGCGACCCTCCTGCGCACCCGGGACGGACTCCGCGGCGTGCTGCTGCTGGGTGAACCGCATCCCGACCTGGCCGGGTCGCAGACCGACTTCCTGGAGGCGCTTTCGGTTTCCGCGGCGGCGGCCCTCGAGAAGTGCCGGCGCGACGAAGAGTTGCGGGTGGCGAACCGGCGGCTGTCGCTCCACGTCTATCAACTCCGCTCGCTCATGGACCTGACCGCCGGTCTGCACCGGGCCCGCGACGAGGCGGCGGTCTGGGATCTGCTGCTCCACGGCGCCATGGGGCACGTACTGGCGAGCCGGGCCGCGGTGGTGGCCGGGGGAAGGGTGGTCGCCGCCAAGGGACCGAAGCGCCCGGAAGACGATGGGGCAACCCTTGTGCGCGCCGCCGAGATCCTGGCGGGCGAGCACAACATTCGTCCGGCGACCGATCTCTCGCACTGGGCCACCTCCTGCGACCTCGCCAGGATGGAGATCGGCTGGGTCGTGCCCTTCGCCTCCGGTGCCGTTGAAGGAACGCTCTTCCTCGGGGCCGCCGGATTCGGCCGGGAGCTGTCATCGGCGGACCGGGCCTTCCTGACCTCGCTCACCGGACAGGCCTCGGCCGCTGTCGAGAGCCTGCGTCTGACCCGCGCCTCCATCCAGAAGGAGAAGGAACTCGAGGTAGCGCGCCGGATTCAGGCCCGCTTTCTGCCGTCGGAGGCTCCGGAGTATCCGGGGTGGGACCTCTGGGGGATCAACATTCCCTGTCTCTCCGTCGGGGGTGACTACTACGATTACCTCACCCTGGACGAGGCGGTCTTCGTCACGATCGCCGACGTATCCGGAAAGGGAGCCGGGCCGGCTCTCATCATGGCTTCGGTCCAGGCGTCATTGCGCACTTTCTTCCGGCACGGCCAGCCCGGGATTGCCAGCGCCGCGCAGGACCTGAATCACCATCTCCACCAGAACACCGAAGACAGCCGCTACATGACCGCCATTCTGGCCCGGCTCGAACCCGCGACCGGCCGGCTCGATTACCTGAACGCGGGGCACGTGCACCCGGTGCTGGTCCGGGGCGACGGCTCGGTCGAGCGTCTGGACCGGGGCTCCACGGTGCTCGGCCTCTTCCCGGAGATCGACACCGAGGTAGGCACCTGCGAGCTCGGTCCCGGCGATCTGGTGGCGCTCTATACCGACGGCCTGAGCGAGGCGGAGGATCCGGCGGGCAGCCTCTTCGATGACGCCCGCATCGTGGACGCTCTGATCGCCGCCCGCTCGATGGGCGCCCGCGACATCTGCGGCGACCTGCTATCGCGGGCCCGGGCCTTCTCCGGGCCCAGTCCGCTGCGCGACGACCTCACGCTCGTCGTCCTCAAGCGCCGCGGCCGGCAGATCGTCGTCTAGCGTCAGCAACCTCTCATGCCCGACAAGACCACCTTCCGGCTCCGAAACACGCTCGGAGGCCGGGTCGAGCCGTTCCAGCCGAAGAGCGCCGACGAAGTGCGCATGTACACCTGCGGACTCACGGTGTATGCCCGGGGACATATCGGGAACTTCCGGACCTTCGTGGCCCAGGACATCCTGCGGCGCTATCTCGGATTCAAGGGCTACCGCGTCCTGCAGGCGATGAACTTCACGGACGTGGACGACAAGACCATCAGGGGGGCCAACGAGGCTGGGAAGCCGCTGCGCGACTACACGACCCGCTACATCGAGGAGTTCTTCGACGATGCCGACGCCCTGGCGATCGAGCGCGCCGAGCACTACCCGAGAGCCACCGATCCGGAGTACGTCGAGGCGATGATCCGGCTGGTCGAGCGGTTGCTCGAGAACGGGATCGCCTACGAGGCCGGCGGTTCCATCTACTTCCGGGTGACGGACTTTCCCGGCTACGGGCAACTCTCGGGGGCGGCGGCGTCCGACCGGCTGGCCGGCGCGCGGGTGGACTCCGACGAGTACGACAAGGAGGACGCCCAGGACTTCGTTCTCTGGAAGGGCCCGCGACCCGGCGAGCCGGTCTGGGAGGCGCCGTTCGGGCCGGGCCGTCCCGGCTGGCACCTTGAGTGTTCGGCGATGGGGCTGGAACTGCTGGGCTCCGGTTTCGATCTCCATTGCGGTGGCGTGGACCTCGTGTTCCCACACCACGAGAACGAGATCGCCCAGAGCGAGGCCGCGACCGGCGAGACCTTCGTTCGTCACTGGTTTCACTGCGAACACCTGCTCGTGGACGGCCGGAAGATGTCGAAGTCGCTCGGGAACCAGTTCACCGTCCGGGAACTGCTCGACGAAGGGTTCGCGCCGGCCGCCATCCGCCACCTGCTGGCCAGCGTGCACTACCGCCAGCAGCTCAACTTCACGAAGGCTGGCCTCCGGCAGGCCGAGGTGGCGATCGGCCGGGTGGACGAATTCCTGCGGCGTTCGGACGAAGCTGCCTCCGGGACCGGCGCCGCAGCTCCGGCGGAAGCCGCCGCGGCGCTCGTCCGCTTCGAGGAAGCGCTGGATGACGACCTCAACACCTCGAAGGCGCTCGCCGAAGTGTTCATCGCGCTCAAGGAAGGCAACCGGGCCCTCCATTCGTCCGGAGGAGCCGCGGAGGCGGCGGGGTGGGCGGCGACGATCCGCAGGATGAACTCGGTCTTCGGCAGTTTCGAGATGAGTTCCGGGAGGGGGGCTGCCGGAGACGCGGAAGAGCCGCCCGAACTGGTGGCGCTGATCCGGGAACGTCAGGAGGCCCGCGAACGCCGGGATTTCGCCCGCGCCGACGAAATCCGGGACGGGTTGGCCGCCCGCGGGATCCTCCTCGAGGATTCGTCGTCCGGCACGATCTGGCGGCGGCGTGAGGACTAGCAGCCGGTGGTCTGGGGGCGAAGAGCCCGCTGGCCATTCCGGAGACGCGCCCCCCACCTGAGACTCGGCGCGCGCGGCGAGCGGATCGCCGTCCGGGCGCTTCGCCGCTCGGGCTACCGGGTGGTGGCCCGGAACTATCGTCCGGGGCGGCGGCGCAGCGATGCGGAGCTCGACATCGTGGCGTGGGAGGGACAGACGCTCGCGGTCGTCGAGGTGAAGACGCGGCGCGGCGGCTTCGGCGATCCGGCGGAACGGGTGGACCGCGAGAAGCGCCGCCGGATTCGCCGCTCCGCTGCCCGGATGTGGCGTCGGGAGTCCTCCCGGAAGCGGATCCCTCCGGGGTCCCGGCTCCGCATGGACGTCGTGGAGGTCTGGTTCCCGGCGGTGCGCTCGCGGCGATTCCTGGTCCGCCTGCGGGCCGCGCTGCGCCCGCCGGTCGTGCGGATCCGCCGCGGCGCCTTCTGAGTTTCGGAGCGTCGGCCTCCGGCCGGCATCGCCGACCGAAGGGAGGCGAAATCCCAAGCGCATCACCCGGTTTGGCCAAGAGCCCCTCGCCCGGCGCGGCTATACTCGCCGCCCGCAGAGCGGGACTAACTCAGTGGTAGAGTGCAACCTTGCCAAGGTTGAAGTCGCGGGTTCGAATCCCGTGTCCCGCTCCAGCCGTGCGTGGGTCAAGGCGGCGTAGCCAAGTGGCCAAGGCGGAGGTCTGCAAAACCTCTATTCGGCGGTTCGAATCCGCCCGCCGCCTCCGCCACTTAGCCTGACCGGATGCGCCGAGGACGGCGCGTTCGGTGTGTGTTTCCGGTCTTGCGGCGATCGGAATCTGCCGCGGGACGAGCTTGCCGGGATGGCGAAATCGGTAGACGCGGGAGACTTAAAATCTTCTGTCCCTCATGGGACGTGCGGGTTCGAGCCCCGCTCCCGGCACGGAGGTGCGCCAGCGGGAGCGCCGGACTCCCTCGCGTGGTGGTGGACTCCCCGCCTAGGCGTCCGGTGGGTGCGCGAGTTTGCCGGCGAACAGGATCGCGCCCGTGAGGCGCTCCCGGATGAGGAACAGGAAAGGACGGTCGGCCCGTACGGTGACGGGGGGAGGGGGAGCGGAGGTGACTCCGGTGACCACCGTGGCCGCCGCCGCATCGGTGCCCTCCTCCGTCACCTCGACCAGCGCCTTCTGCAGGACGCTCGAGATCCACAGCCCGTCAACCGGTGAGAGTCTCCCGAGGTCCGCCTTCCCCGGTGTGAATGCGTCCACCATCCCGAGCGCGGCAAGGTCGTCCTTCAGCTCGCGTTCGTACTCCATCCGGAAGCGCGGAAGGAAAAGTTCCACCTCGGTCTCCTCGAAGCCCGCGGCGGTGTTCTCCCACGCCGCCGCGTCGAGCGACGCAAGCACGTCGTCAACTCCCACGCCATCTCGCGGAACGAGCACCGTCATTGAAAATGCGCCGCCGCCGTACGGCAGGTCCACCGCCTGGAACCGGTTGGTCTCCAGGTACGGGAAGTCCCTCAGAATCGTCATGAGCGGGACCGTCTGCGGGGTTCGGTCTTCGGGGTAGAAGGGCTCGGTTCGGGTGTCGTCCGGATCGAACTCGAAGGTCCAGGGGGCTTTGAAGTAGATCGCGTTGATCAGGTACATGACGACCCCGGGGGGAATCGCGGCGGCCACGATTTCCTCGATGTGACCGCCCGTCGCGGACCGGACCCACTCGTTGATGCGTCCGGACGCTGACGGGCTGGCGAAGTCGAGCTCCATCGCTACGGCGCCAAAGAACTCGCGCAGCACCTCGACGAAGTCCGCACGCAGCGGGAATCCCAGCCGGTTCCACACGGAGTTCCCGATCGCGGTCTTGACGGCGGGATCGAGTTCGGTGAGGACCTGGATCAGCGACGCGTAGCCGCCGTTGATCTCGGCCTCGGTGAGCCCGCCGAAGCCCAGAGCTTCGCGCATCTGGTTCCAGGTCTCGCCCCCCGCCCCGTTCATGGTCATCCCGAGCGCCACGGAAGCCGAGAGCGGGGAGAGGAAGAGGTTGTCCCCGGGACGGCTGGCCTCGCGAAGCAGGTCGAAGGCGAACCGGTTGCCCGCGTCGATGACCTCGATCTCCGCCGCGGTCAGGGCGCGCGGGAGTTCCGGGGCGGGCGCCGGGTCGGCGGGCGGCGGGTCGAGGATCGGCGGAAGGTCGCGGATCGGCCCCACGGGAGACGGCTCGCCGCATCCGGCAGCGGCGAGCAGGAGGGCGGCTCCCGCGCCGGGCAACCAGCGCCGGCGCGCCCCACCGCGGACCCGGTCGCCCGAATCCGGACGGTGCTCGCTCTGGTGGTTGCCCATCGGGACGGGATCAACTCTAGTGTGCCGGGCGGTGCGCTACCGCGTTTACAATGCGAAGTGAACCCGAGCGGTCCACGCTTCCGGCTATGGAACCGAACGGGAGTCACCACTGCCGGGTGGGACGCGCCTCCCGCCATGCGGCGCCAATCGGCGCCGGGTGGGAAGCCCGAGCCCGGCATGCGACGCCCACCTACGCCATCGTAGGACGGAACCGGAGGACCGCCGGGTTCACCGGTGTACGGTGCGGATAGCGTTCCAGAGTGTGCATCCCGAGAGGCAGGGCGGCGATGAGCCGTCCGCGGCCCAGCGGGCCGCTGTGCCGACCAGAGGTCGGCGGTCCAAGCCGGGGTGCCATCCGGGGGGAGGAGCGGTACGCGGTTCCGCTGCGCTCCGCGCAGCGGGTGCCGGCTGAAGCCGGCGTTCCAAGCCGTACGCGCCACCTTGCGTCAGCAGCGTCGCGACGTGCGCGGCGCGGAGCACCGCGCGTGCCGGTCGGAGACCGGCGGTCCAAGCCTCGGTGTCGCCGGTAGCTATCCCAGCGCCTGGTCCAGGTCCGCGATCAGGTCGTCGGGGTGCTCGAGGCCGACGGAGACCCGGATGAGGTCGCGGGGGGTTTTGGAGTCCGGTCCCTCGACGAGCGCGCGGTGCTCGACCAGGCTTTCCACACCGCCGAGGCTGGTGGCCCGGACGAAGAGCGCAACGCGCGAAAGTACGCTGCGGGCGTGGTCCTCGCCCCCGTCCACCCGGAACGAGAGCATCGCGCCGTAGCCGTCGGCCTGGCGCGTCTGGACTTCATGTCCTGGATCCGCGGGCAGTCCCGGATAGAAGGTCTCCGCGACCCGGGGATCCCCGTTCAGGAACTCCGCGAGTCTCCTGGCGGTGTCCGACTGGGTCCGGATCCGGAGGGGCAGGGTCTTCATTCCCCGGCGCAGCAGCCAGGCGTCGAAGGGCGACGGCACCGGCCCGGTCTCGGTCTGCACGAACCGCAGGCGTGGGGTCAGTTCCAGGCCGTCGCGCACGACGACGGCCCCCCCGGTCACGTCGCTGTGCCCCCCGAAGTACTTCGTGGTGGCGTGGATCACGATGTCCGCGCCGAGCGCCAGCGGCCGCTGGAGGATGGGGGTCATCCAGGTGTTGTCCACCGCGGCGAGCGCCCCGGCGCTGTGACAGCGTTCGGCCACCGCCGCGATGTCGGTGACCCGCAGCGTCGGGTTGGACGGGGTCTCGAGGATGGCGAGCGCCGGACCCTCGGCCAACCCGGCTTCGACGTCCGCCGCAACCAGGAAGTCCGTGAAACGGGTCCGGAGCCCCCAGCGCGCCAGCGACTCCTTCGCGAGCTTCACGGTGCCGTGATACGCGTCCTTCGGGGCGAGGACGAGATCTCCGGGAGCGAGGGTGAGGAGAAGCGAATGGATGGCGGCGAGCCCCGAAGCGAAACACACGCACTCGGCGCCGCCCTCGAGGTCGGCGACCGCCGCCTCGAGCGCCGTCCGGTCCGGATTCCCGCTGCGGCTGTAGATGAAGTCCGAGGCGAGTTCACCACCGGCATCCCGCTCGAACGTCGTCGACAGGTGGATCGGCGGCGCCACCGCTCCCAGGGGATTGTCGGAGGCGCCGGCGTGCACGCTGCGGGTCTCGATCCGGTAGGTCTTTGGTCGGTCCATGGGCGGATTATGGGCGCGCGCAGAACCGGCGGCCCGCCGCACTACACTGCCGGCCACTCGTGCCCGACGCGAACAAACCGGTAGGTCCGGCGCGTCTTGCTTCCGAAGAGCAAGAGCATGCGCCGGTTCACCCAGTCCGAGACGAGAGGGCCCGCGAGGATGCGGAGGAGCGTCGGCTGCTTCGCCGGTTCCGCGATCAGGGCGACCTCCGCGCCTTCGATGAACTCGTTCGTCGCACCGAGACCCGCGTGCGTTCCGTCGCCCTCGCGATCCTCCGGGACCGTTCCGAGGCCGAAGACGCCGCTCAGGAGGCCTACCTGCGCGCCTTCCGCCGGGCATCCGGCTACCGCGGCGAGGGACCGGTGGGGGCCTGGCTCTGCCGGATCTCGGTTCGCGCCGCCCACGACGCGCTCCGCCGGGCAGGCAGGCAGCGACGGCTCCTCGAAGTGGCGGGGCCGCCCGGAGACCCGGGGGAGCGCGCCGGAAGCGCCGAGCCGGAGGAAGACCTCCGCCGCCGCATCGAACTGGAATCGGCGCTCCGGCGGCTGCCCGACGACGAGCGGGAAGCGCTCGTGTTGAAGGAGGTGGCCGGAATGACCTACCGGGAGATCTCTGAGTCGTGCGGCGTCCCGCTCGGGACGGTGCAGTCCCGGATCCACCGGGCGCGGCAGCGGCTGGCCGAGGCCCTCGATCCACGGAGGTAAGGAAGGAGTGAAGGACCAGGAACTGCTTTCCGCGTATCGGGACGGCGAACTTCCGCCGGAGCGGGTGCGCGAGGTCGAGGAACGTCTCGCTGCGGACCCGCGGTTCCGCGAGGAGCATCTGGGTCTGCAACGGGCGGCGGCGATCCTCCGGGTCGAGTGCGAGCCCGATCCCGGATTCCTCGTCCGCCACCGGGAGCGCCGCGAGGATCTGTCACCGGTGGGGTTGTGGACCTGGCGCCAACTGGGATACCGGTTGTCGGCGGCGGCCGCGGCGCTGCTCGCGGCCGCCGGTCTCAGCGTCTGGCAGGCCGGGCAGCCGGAGTCGGAACCGCTGGCGGACGCTGTCCCCGTGGTGGAGGAACTGGATCTGCTCGCCTTCGAGGGCGAGATCCTGGCCGCCCCGAGTCCGGAGACCGGCTTCGAGGCCGAGTTCCAGACGCTGGCGGCAAGCGATTCGGCGGCTGAGCCGGTGCTGGTGATTGCGCTGGGCGGAGGGTTCCTGCCCGCGGGAGAACGCTGATGCCCGAAGACAACGTGGTTGCGCCAGACGCGGCAAACCGCCGCTGGAAGCGCTTGATGCCGCTCTTGCTGCTCCTTGCCGGGTTCGGCGCCGGGGTGCTGGCGAGCGCGGTGCCCCGCCTCATGCACCGGGGCGGGGAGCACCGCGTGAGTCGCCGCGACGACGACGGCCGCCGGGCGATGCGGCGCGGCGGCGAGCGCGCCGATCGCGGCCGCTCCCGCGGACGCGACGCGCAGGACGGCGAGGCACGAGCCCGGAGGTTCCGCGAGCAACTCGTGGACCGGCTCGAACTCGACGAGGCGCAGCAGGCGCAAATGGACGCCTTCATCGAGGCCAACCGCGCCGAGGCGAGCGCCTTCTGGGACGACACCTACGCGCGTTACCGCGAACTGCGGCTGAAGTTCCGCGAGCAGATCAGCGAGATCCTCAACGACTCGCAGCGCGAGACCTTCGACGCCCTGATGCGCGAGCGGGGACGGAACGATCGGGACCGCGATTCCGTAGAGGGTGACTCCGAGGAGGGTTCGCCCGAAGGAGCGCCCCGGGGAGGAATGGGACGATGAGCGGACTGGAAGGACACCGCCACTCGCACGACCAGGAGCAGGTCCCGGAGCGGGGTAGCTTCCTGGCCCGCTTCGCCGTGGACCGGCGGGTGACGATCAGCATGATCGCGATCGGGCTGGTCGTGCTCGGCTACGTCTCGCTGACTCGGCTCCCCCTCGAGTTCCTGCCCTCGTTCGGCTCCAACAGCCTCTGGGTGAGCATCGACTACGAGTCCTCCTCTCCCGAGGAGACCGAGCGTCTCATCGTCCGCCCACTGGAAGAGAGCCTGGGGACCATTCCCGGGATCACGGTCCTCACCGCCACCGCGAGGGCCGAGAGCGGCAACGTCAGCGTGGAGTTCGACGAGGGGGCGGACATGGACCTCATGGTGGTGGAGGCCCGCGACCGGGTGGACCGGATCCGTCACCTGCTGCCCGACGACATCGAGCGCATCAACATCCGGCGGTTCCAGAGCACCGACATCCCCATTCTCCAGTTCCATCTGGGGGCGCCCTGGGAGCGGGAACGCCTCTTCGACTTTGCCGAAGACATCGTGCAGCCGCGGCTCGAGCGCCTCGAGGGAGTGGCCAGCGTGGATGTCCGGGGCGTTCGCCGGCGGGAACTGCGGGTCAGCATGGACCAGGCCCGGATGGCGGCGCTGAATGTGGACGTCCGCGACATTTCGACGGTGCTTTCCCAGAACAACGTCAATGTCTCCGGCGGCACCATCACCGACGGCTCGCGCAAGCTGATCGTCCGCACTGTCGGAGAGTTCCAGCGGCCCGAGGACATCCGCGAAACGCCGATCGGCGACGGCGGGTTGCGGCTGAGCGACGTCGCCGACGTCACCTACGAGTTCCCGACCCAGACCTCCTT